>JAPLAW010000028.1 GCA_026393075.1 Actinomycetota bacterium
AACGCGCTCTTTCAAACGTGGGAACAAGTGATAAACCTTCTCGAGATCTTCTTGCATTTCAGCTTTGCGATTCTTGCGGTGGAATTTACCCATCTCAAGGTTTTCTAGAACTGTCATGCCTGGGAAAATTCCGCGGCCTTCGGGAGCTTGTGAAATACCAAGGTCTACACGCTCGTGCGCAGGGACCTTAGAAATATCTTTACCATCGAAGATGATCTGACCAGAAGTTACTGGGCGCAGACCAGAGATCGTCTTTAGCATCGTGGTCTTACCGGCACCGTTAGCACCGATCAAAGTTACGATTTCGCCTTCATTTACGACAACTGAAACGCCTTTAATCGCTTCAATCTTGCCGTAGTGAACGTGCAGATCTTTAATTTCAAGACGCATCTGCTGGTACTCCTAAATACGCTTCGATAACACGTGGATCGTTTTGCACAACAGATGGAATATCGTCGGCAATCTTGGTTCCGAAATCTAGAACAACGACGCGATCAGAGATTCCCATGATCAACGACATGTCGTGCTCGATTAGTAGAACTGTGTAACCCGCATCGCGAACTTTCTTAATGGTTGCTGCGAGCTCTACTTTTTCAGCTGGGTTGAAACCAGCTGCTGGCTCATCAAGAAGAACTAACTTTGGTGAAGTTCCGAGTGCGCGAGCAATCTCTAACCGGCGCTGAACACCATATGGCAAGTTCTTAGCCAGACGATCAGAATATTCATCGATACCGATGAAGCGCAAAATCTCCATAGCGCGTGCGCGATTTTCGACCTCTTCACGACGAGCACGAGGCAAGCCAAAGAGGGCGCCAACTAACCCACTCTTCTTATGCACATCAGTTGCAGTGATCACATTTTCAAGTGCAGTCATATCGCCCCAGAGGCGAATGTTCTGGAATGTACGAGCAACACCGAGACCGGTTACTTGGTAACGCTTTTGGCTACCAAGAGAAGTGCCATCGAAATCTACGATGCCGCTGGTCTGCTTGTAAACACCAGTGATTACGTTAAAGACAGTGGTCTTGCCAGCGCCATTAGGACCGATAAGGGCCAAGATCTCGCCCTCTTTAACTTCGAGGTTAACGCCATTTAGCGCAGTTACGCCGCCGAACTTCATGGTGACGTTATCGAGCTTTAACAAAGTCTTTCCAATTTTAGCCATTATGCGTTAGCCCCTTTCTTGACGATCGCTTTCTCGCGTTTCTTGCGTGGCAAGAGGCCATCTGGGCGGAAGTTCATCACGATAACTAGAACTAAACCGAATACTAAAAGTCGAGCATCAGAGATGAAGCGGATTCGATCAGGCAAGTAGCCCAGGATTGTGGCGCCAACTACTACACCCCAGATATTTCCAATTCCACCGAAAACCACGCAAGCCAGAATCAAAATCGAAACGTTGAGCGTAAACATTTCTGGTGCGATGTAAAGATTCTTTGATGCATATAGAACACCAGCGGCGCCACCAACAGCGGCACCTAAGGTGAATGACCAAATCTTGTACTTAAGCGTTGGTACACCCATAAGTTCAGCTGCATCTTCATCCTGGCGAATTGCTTCCCAGGCACGACCAGGACGACGCACTGTAAGGCGACGAATCATCCAGATCGTTAACATAATCATCGCCATTACAACCCAGAAGAAAACTTTCTGGTTTTCAAGTTCAAATTTTAACGGACCAAGATTTGGCGGCATTGGAATATTTGCTATTCCGTTAGGGCCTTTTGACCAAGATGAGTTCAATACAACCAGGCGAACAATTTCACCAAAGCCAAGAGTCACGATCGCGAGATAGTCGCCACGCAGGCGCAGTGTAGGAATACCAAGTAAGACACCGGCGGTCATCGCAAATGCGATACCGATTGGCATGATCTCCCAGGTATTTAACCCAGTAGTAGTTCCCAGAATCGCCATTGTGTAGGCACCGATTGCAAAGAACGCTACATAACCAAGATCAAGCATGCCGGACTTGCCCACCACAATGTTTAGACCAAGTGACATAAGCACGAACATGCCAACTGGGTACACCAGAACTGCATCAAAAGAGGCAATTGGGGTAGCCAGAATGCTGCCACCCATAAATGGCAGAAGTCCTACCAACACAATTGAAATCAAAGCAATTGCTACTCGCACGGGACGACTAGCGTTCTCCCAGGTGCTGGCGCCGAAGTCACGTAGATTCCAGTAATTACGGATCTTCATAATTATGCCCTCGTAGTCTGAACAGCTTCACCAAACAAACCATTTGGCTTAAAGAGGAGTACTAATACCAAGACGACGAAAACGGTGACTGCTTTCCATTGCGTGCCAAGGACCGCAGAAGCGTAAACCTCGAGCAAACCAAGGAATAAGCCGCCATAGAAAGCGCCACGGATATTGCCGATTCCACCAAGTACGGCTGCAGTAAATGCTGCCATACCCATAGTGAAACCAATATTAAATTTTGTGTACTCAAATACCGTGATGTAGAAGAAGCCAGCCGCACCTGTTGCTAAGCCACCAACTAAGAAGGTAGTTGTGATCACTCGGTTTAAGTTAACACCCATCAACTTGGCTGCATCTTCATTCATTGAAACGGCGCGGATTGCTTTACCCATACGAGAAAGTTTTACGAAACGTTCTAGTAAGAAGTAGATCAAAGCTGCAGCAAAAATTGTCACGATTGTATCGAGGCGGATATTGGCGCCCCAGACTTCAGTCAAAATTATTTTCTCTAGTACTCGAGGTGAACCAACTGGACGAGAGCTAGTTAACAAACGCATGATCTCTGAAAGGACGATTGAAATTCCGATTGCTGAAATCAAAGTTGCTAACCGGTTTGTGCCTTTTGCGCGCAAGCGACGGTAGGCGACGAATTCAACAAAGACCGCAGTTAATCCGGCAACTGCCATGGACATTAATAGCTGGCTGATTAGAACTAACGCCAATTTAGGTCCAGTTGCAGGTGCAGATGTTTGGGTGTAACCAAAAATATCTCGCGATGTGACGATCGTGCCAAATGTGCCCCACATGAAAATTTCGGAGTTCGCAAAGTTAATCATGCGAAGAACGCCGTAAACCATGGTGTAACCGAGAGATACCAAAACGTAGATGAAGCCAAGGGCAACTCCGGCAATGGTCAAAGACCAGAACTGGTCAATCAGTACTGCAAACATGTATCTCCTCTTACCGCAAAACTACGTTGGGCAAAGATAGTCGAAAAATCAAAGAAATGGGTGCTCTACCTCTCTTTCGAGAGACAGAGCACCCATTTACTACTTAGCTAATCTGGCTAATCAAGATGCGTTAATTACTTAACGATACCTGTATTAACTAGAACGCCATTCTTTGTGGTGAAACCAGCAAAGAGCCCGTATGAAATGTCGCCATTTGCAGAGAACTTGATGGTGTTGCCAGTGATGCTCTTGCCGTTATAGGCCTTGACCCAAGCAAGCATCTTGGCACGTGTTGTATTGCCCTTCAAGATTCCTTGAAGAAGGATGTTTGCTGCATCTAGTGATTCCACTGAATAAACACCTGATGAAACGCCCATCTGCTTCTTGTAATCAGCTTCAAGAGCTGCGCTTACGCCAGCAAGTCCGCCAACACCAGTAACACGTGATTCTTCAGCTGCAGCTCCTGCAAGCTTTGGGAACTCCTGGTTGAAGACTCCGTCGCCGCCAGCGAAGATCGCCTTTGAACCTGAGTCACGTAGTTGCTTGATGAATACTGCAGCTTGGCTGTAGTAACCGGTGTAAATAACAACGGTTGCACCAGATGTCTTGATCTTTGCAATTGTTGGTGAGAAGTCAGTTGTTGTGTTTGGAACTGAGTCAGTTCCAACAACAGTTGCTCCTGCAACCTTTGCAAGGCCACCCTTTACGTAACCAGCTAGTGGTACAGCGTATGAAGATTGGTCATCGAAAACGAAAACCTTTGCATTCGATACACCTTGTGTTGCGTACTTAGCTAGCGCTGGACCTTGTAGATCGTCTTTACCAACAACACGGTGGAAAACTGGTCCGCCGAAGTCAGGTGAAGCTGAATCTGTTAGAGATACACGAGTTGCTGATGGAGAGATAAGTACTAGTCCGCCAGCCTTATAGAAAGGTAGTGATGCGATTGTTGCGCCTGAGTATGCAGGTCCAACTACGCCAAGGATTGCCTTGTTCTTGCCAATTCCTGGAGCAACTGTTCCAGCTACTGCTGGGTCGCCTTGATCGTCAATTGAAACTAGCTTTACATTGTAAGTTGCTTTGTTCTTTGCATTGAAAAGCTTGATTGCATACTTAACTGCATTCTGCTCGTCAGTACCAGTTGATGCTTCGCCACCAGATAGTGGACCCTGGTATGCAATGGTTACAGTCTTTGGCGCTGCGTTTGCTGATGTCTGTGCTGCTGCAACTCCGAATACGAGTGCTGCTGCTGAAACAACGGCAAGTGAACGCTGGATCTTCTTGTTCATTTATTGCCTTTCCTGTTCTTGTGTCCCGGGACAGGGAGGAGATGAGGGTAACGGCAGGGGTGATGTTTGGACAAGCCCAGATGGCCAAAATCTCGATTTTTATACGCTTGTTAAATTACATCTGTGTAACATTTTGGCGAATTTTCCGCCTGTCATCGCATCTAATTGCGAAGCCCTTGCACCTTACTTATCTGGAACGGCTGAAGGTGAAATTACTGCCTCAGCGACCTCTTTCATGGTGATTCGGCGATCCATGGCAGCTCGTTGAATCCAAGAAAATGCCTCGGG
Organism: Actinomycetota bacterium; assembly: GCA_026393075.1. GTDB lineage: Bacteria > Actinomycetota > Actinomycetes > Nanopelagicales > Nanopelagicaceae > Planktophila. The sequence continues at coordinate 4,733 of JAPLAW010000028.1, forward strand.
TTCGGTGAGATTTAGCGCCTTCATCAAAATACCTTTTGCGCGATCAATTACTTTACGAGTCTCTAGTCGATCGTGAAGATCTGCTACTTCATCTGCCAGTGATCGCATTTGAGTATGTCGGCTGATTGCAATTTCTATCGCTGGCACCAAATCAGAAATCGTGAATGGTTTAACGACATATGCCATTACGCCAGCATCACGCGCACGATCAACGAGCTCTCGCTGACTAAATGCAGTCAACATGAGAACTGGAGCGATCGCGATAATTTTTTCAGCAGCAGAAATTCCGTCGAGAACTGGCATCTGTACATCAAGAATAGCTAGATCAGGTTTATGTTCATTGGCTAATGTGATTGCTTCTTCGCCATTAGTTGCTTGGGCAATAACTTCATAACCAGCTTCGGTAAGCATCTCGACTAAATCCATGCGAATTAATGTTTCGTCCTCAGCAACCAAAATGCGAGTGGCAGGTGAAGTAGAACTCTTGCTACTACTTTGTGAACTCATGTGCCTCGAGTCGGATTCGAACCGACACTATGCAGTGTTTGAGACTGCCCTCTCTACCGTTGGAGTACCGAGGCTAGAATGGCAATTGTAGCGGTAAGAAAATTGGCTACGAAACGCAAGCCGTTAGCGATACGCAGGCGCAGCGCCTGATATCGCATCGCCAATTCGGTGCACACGCATCGCATTGGTTGAACCTGGAATTCCGGGAGGCGAGCCAGCCACGATCATTACATTCTCGCCCACTACGCCACGGCCACTTTCGACCAGCAAAGTATCTACTTGCTTAACCATCTCATCAGTGTGGCTAACCATCGGCATGATCATCGACTCAACGCCCCAAGAAAGGGCTAATTGGTTATAAGTAGCAGGATCTGGCGTCAGTGCCAAAATCTGAATTGGTGAGCGAAGCCGTGACATACGGCGGGCTGAGTCACCACTTTTAGTAAATGCAATTAAGAATTTAGCATCGACAATCTTGCCAACTTCAGCAGCGGCCTTAGTAATAGCACCACCCTTGGTTTTAGGCTGAGTACGCATTGGGCGAATTCGATCCATCATGTCCTGCTCAGTTTTAACAATGATGCGAGACATAACCTGCACTGCTTCAATCGCAAATGCACCAACGCTGGTCTCGCCAGAGAGCATTAACGCATCGGCGCCATCTAGAACTGCGTTTGCGCAGTCAGTTGCTTCAGCGCGTGTTGGCGTTGAATTAGTAATCATTGAATCAAGCATCTGGGTTGCCACGATTACTGGCTTCGCGGCTTCGCGTGCCAGTTCGATACAACGCTTTTGAACCAAAGGCACATCTTCAATTGGTAATTCTACGCCCAGGTCACCACGTGCAACCATAATGCCGTCGAAGGCATCAACAATTTCTTGTAAATTTTCAACTGCTTGCGGCTTTTCAATCTTGGCAATAACTGGGCGACGGATACCAACTTGATCCATGATCGCGTGAACATCATCAATATCAGCAGCGCTGCGAACAAATGAGAGAGCAATAAAGTCGGCGCCCGCAGCCAAGCCCCAAAGAAGATCTTCTTTATCTTTTTCAGATAGCGCTGGAACAGATACTGCAACACCTGGCAAATTAATACCTTTGTTATTGCTAACAGTGCCTGGCTCAATCACTTTCGTTACAACGTCGTTGCCTTTAACTTCAACAACTTCAACAGTTACTTTTCCATCATCAATCAAGATTCGATCCCCTGGCTTGCAATCTCCAGGTAAGCCTTTATAGGTGGTGCCAACGCGCTCTTTAGTGCCCTCGACTTCATCGGCTGTGATCGTAAAAATATCTCCGCGAGCTAAATCATGTGGTCCATTAGCGAAACGAGCCAAGCGAATCTTGGGACCTTGTAAGTCAACCAAAATAGCAACTGGCTGATTTGTTTCAGCTGCAACTGAGCGAACTAAATCAAGTCGGCTTTGATGTTCGTCGTATCCCCCGTGTGACAGGTTTAGTCGAGCCATGTTCATGCCAGCTGCAATCAGCTCATGAACCTTCTCGGAAGATTCAACAGCTGGACCCATCGTGCATACAATTTTGGCGCGGCGCATATCTGTAGCCTATCTACTTAAAGTGTCTTTAAGTATTTGTTTGGAGTTATTTAGCTAGACCATCATTGGTCGAGCGGTAGGAAGAATTGGCGCCGGCAATTGTGTATCGCCAGTTAAATACTTATCTACCTCAGCCGCCGCGCTGCGACCTTCTGCGATCGCCCAAACAATGAGCGATTGTCCACGACCAGCATCGCCGGCCACGAAAATTCCTTCTTGACTACTTTGGTAATCCAAACCACGTTTGATGTTACCGCGTTCATCGAGTTCGACTTCGAGTTGCTCGATTAGCGCTGTTTTTTCTGGGCCAGTAAAACCCATTGCCAAGAAAACAAAATCAGCAGGTATTTCTTGCTCGGTACCTGGAACTGCTTCGAACTTACCATTTTCAAATTTAGTTTCAACCAGCTTTATTGCACGTAGATTGCCATTGCCATCACCTAAGAACTCTTCGGTACTAACTGCAAACATCCGATTATCCATTTCTTCGTGAGCGCTAGATACTCGATAAATCATTGGATAAGTTGGCCAAGGTTGCCCAGCTGGACGTTCTTCAGTTGGACGAGGCATTATTTCGAGCTGGATAACATTTGCCGCACCTTGGCGAATCGAAGTACCTAGGCAGTCAGCACCAGTATCGCCACCACCAAGAATTACTACCTGCTTGCCAGCTACATTTATTTCTGGTGTCTCAACTTCTTCCAAAGCTTGACGATTGCCCCAAGGTAAAAATTCCATCGCTTGATAGACGCCTTTGAGCTCGCGGCCAGGAACATTTAGATCGCGCCACTGTGTTGCGCCAACTGCAAGAACAATTGCATCGTACTTAGTGCGCAATTGTGAACCAGTAAGTTCTACTCCGACGTTTACGCCTGGGCGAAAACGAGTTCCTTCTTTAGTCATTTGGTCTAAGCGACGATCAAGAATTGCTTTCTCCATCTTAAATTCTGGAATACCGTAACGAAGCAAACCACCGATTTTGTCGGCGCGGTCATAAACCGCAACTGTGTGACCCGCTCTTGTTAATTGTTGCGCAGCAGCTAACCCAGCCGGGCCAGAGCCAATTACCGCAACGGTTTTGCCAGTTAGGCGATCTGCAATTAAAGGTTCAACATTGCCATCTTTAAAAGCTTCTTCGATCGTACGTAGCTCAATTTGCTTGATAGTTACTGCGGTTTTGTTAATCGCAACAACGCAAGCAGTTTCGCAAGGTGCTGGGCATAAGCGCCCGGTGAATTCAGGGAAGTTATTTGTTGCGTGTAATCGATCAATTGCTTCGTTCTTGTCGCCGCGCCAAATTAAGTCATTCCATTCTGGAATTAAATTACCAAGTGGACATCCGGAATGGCAGAACGGAATTCCGCAATCCATGCAACGACCAGCTTGCTTCTGCAGATCCGGAAATGCTTGCTCTTCGTAAACTTCTTTCCAGTCTTTGATGCGGACATCAACCGGGCGTCGTGTTGGTACAGCGCGATCAGTAGTCAAAAATCCCTTTGGATCAGCCATTTGCTGCAACCTCCATTACAACTTGATCAACTGGTAAACCTTCGCGAGTGGCGCGCTCAATTGCGGCCAATACGCGCGCATAGTCACGTGGCATAACTAAAGTGAAGCGAGTTAGAGCTGCTGGCCAATTTGCTAATAGTCCTGCTGCAATTTCCGAACCAGTTTCAACTTGGAAATCTGAGACGATAGATTTCAAATTCTCTTTCTGATCTTCAGGCACTGCCATTAAATCAACCATTTCAGTATTTACATTTGCGCTATCGATATCGAGCATGAATGCTCGACCACCAGACATACCAGCTGCAAAGTTTCGACCCGTTGCGCCAAGAACCACGACAGTGCCACCAGTCATGTATTCGCAACCGTGATCGCCAATACCCTCAACAATTGCAATTGCGCCAGAGTTACGAACGCAGAACCGCTCGCCTACCTTGCCGCGCACATAGATTTTGCCTGAGGTGGCGCCGTAACCAATAACGTTTCCGGCAATTACATTTTCTTCTGACTTAAAAGAAGCTTTCTCATCGGGGCGCACCACAACAGTGCCGCCAGAAATTCCCTTTGCCACGTAGTCGTTCGAATCACCATAAAGGCGAATCTTGAGACCACTTGGAATAAATGCACCAAGTGATTGACCAGCTGAACCGTGCAGAGTCACATCGATGGTGCCAGCAGGCAAACCATTTCCGCCATAACGACGAGTGATTTCAGCGCCCAACATAGTTCCGACGGTGCGGTTAACATTTCGAACCGGCAGATCAATTTTTACTGCCTCACCCTTGGTAAGTGCGATTTCAGAGAGCTCGATTAACTTGTTATCAAGAGCGGCAGTTAAGCCATGATCTTGCGTTGAAGTGTTGTGTAGCGGGCTATCAACATCTGGACGCACTAACAGTGGTGCTAAATCTAGGCCGGCAGCTTTCCAGTGATTAACCGCATCGCGAGTATCGAGCGATTCCACGTGGCCAACAGCTTCGAGCAATGTGCGGTATCCGAGTTGAGCTAATAGCGCGCGAACTTCTTCGGCAATGTATTCAAAGAAAGTTTCGACGAATTCTGGCTTGCCGCTGAAGTTCCTGCGTAGCTCTGGGTTCTGCGTAGCAACACCAACTGGGCAGGTATCAAGATGACATACGCGCATCATGATGCAACCTGAAACAACTAGTGGTGCTGTGGCAAAACCAAATTCTTCAGCACCAAGAAGGGCTGCAATAACGACATCGCGTCCTGTCTTTAACTGACCATCTGCCTGAACTACAATACGATCGCGCAAATTATTAAGTAGCAGGGTCTGCTGAGTTTCAGCTAATCCGAGTTCCCAAGGCGCACCCGCATGCTTAAGAGATGTAAGAGGTGAAGCGCCAGTTCCGCCATCGTGGCCAGAGATAAGAACAACGTCTGCATGTGCTTTAGAAACACCAGCAGCAACTGTGCCAACGCCTACCTCAGCAACTAACTTCACGTGAACACGAGCATTCTTGTTAGCATTCTTTAGATCATGAATTAGTTGTGCTAAATCTTCAATTGAATAAATATCGTGATGTGGTGGTGGTGAAATCAAGCCAACGCCTGGGGTTGAATACCGAATCTTGGCAATCCACGGATAAACCTTGTTACCTGGTAATTGGCCGCCTTCACCTGGCTTTGCACCTTGGGCGATCTTGATCTGAATATCATCGGCATTTACTAAGTACTCTGAAGTAACGCCAAATCGACCGGAAGCGACTTGTTTGATTGCCGAACGCTTTGAATCACCATTTGCTTCCTTGGTGAAGCGAACCGGATCTTCACCGCCTTCACCAGTATTTGATTTAGCACCTATCCGATTCATAGCAATAGCTAGGGTTTCATGCGCCTCTTGTGAAATCGAGCCAAGTGACATTGCTCCAGTTGAGAAACGTTTTACGATTTCCGAAACGGGTTCAACTTCATCAATTGAAATTGGTTGGCGCACACCATCAGCAAATTTGAAGAGGCCGCGTAGCGTCATTAAACGATGGCTTTGCTCATCAACTCGATTGGTATAACGCTGGAAAATATCAAACCGCTTATTGCGAGTTGAATGCTGCAGGGCAAATACGGTTTCTGGATCAAATAAGTGTGGTTCGCCATCGCGACGCCATGAGTACTCGCCGCCAGTTGGCAGACGCTTAGAACCAGGAACTTCTCCCCCTGGCGGATATGCAATGTGATGACGCGCAATAGTTTCTTGCGCGATGATGTCTAAGCTAATTCCGCCTAAACGAGAAGTTGTACCTACGAAGAATTCATCGACAACTTCTTGGCTAATGCCAATTGCTTCAAACACTTGAGCGCCGGTATATGAAGCGATAGTTGAAATACCCATCTTCGACATAACTTTAAGCACGCCTTTACCCAGCGCCTTAATTAAATTACGCACGGCCTTTTCAGGCGCGATACCTGTTATGACACCTTGTCGCACTAAATCTTCAGCAGATTCCATAGCTAGGTATGGGTTTACCGCAGCTGCGCCATAACCTATTAGAAGTGCCACGTGGTGAACTTCGCGCACATCGCCAGCTTCAACAACTAAGCCAACTTGGGTGCGCTTCTTCTCACGAATCAAATGGTGATGAACTGCAGATGTAAGCAATAAAGATGGAATAGGTGCATCTTCGGCATCGCCATCGCGGTCAGAAAGTACGATTAAGTGAGCACCATCATCGATTGCTTTAGAAACTTCGCGCTTAATTTCATCGAGTCGCTTACGAAGTGCTTGACCATCGCCATTTACTGGAAATAGCCCGCGCACAACATAGGTCGCTAATTCTGGATACTCATCATCGGCATTAACGTGAATGATCTTGGCTAGCTCATCATTATCAATAACTGGGAAAGCTAATGAAATTTGACGGCAAGAAGCAGGACCTGGATCAAGCAAGTTATGTTCTGGGCCAATTGATCCACCGAGTGAGGTAACTAGTTCTTCGCGAATCGCATCGAGAGGTGGGTTAGTAACTTGAGCAAAGAGTTGTGAGAAATAATCGAAGAGCAAACGTGGCTTGGCAGAGATTGCCGCAATTGGTGAATCGCTACCCATTGAACCAAGTGGTTCGCCACCACTACGCGCCATCGGGGTAATCAAAATTTTCAGATCTTCTTCGGTATAACCAAAGGCACGTTGACGACGAACAACTGATGAGTGTGGGTAAACAATATGTTCGCGTGAAGGTAGGTCAGCTAATTTAACGATGCCATCTTGTAACCACTGGCCGTAGGTTTCGGCATCTGCTAATGAATCTTTAATTTCATCATCTTCGATAATGCGACCAGCTGCAATATCAACTAAGAACATCTTGCCTGGTTGTAAACGGCCCTTGCGAACAATTTCCTCCGGTGCGAAATCTAGAACGCCTACTTCGCTGGCCAAAACAACTAAACCATCTTTAGTTACCCAATAACGAGATGGTCGCAATCCATTGCGATCGAGCACTGCGCCAACTTGGTTTCCATCAGTGAAAGTTACGCAAGCAGGACCGTCCCAAGGTTCCATTAGAGAGGCATGGAAAGCATAAAAGTCACGTCGCTTTTGCGACATGGTGGTGTGATTTTCCCAAGCTTCTGGAATCATCATCAAAATTGCATGTGGCAATGAGCGACCGCCCAAGTAAAGCAATTCAAGAACTTCATCAAAGGAAGCTGAATCAGAGCCAGACATTTCAACTATTGGGAATAACCGCTTGAAGTCGCCCGGAATCACATCGGATTCAAGGAGTGATTCGCGAGCACGCATCCAGTTTCGGTTTCCTTTAACAGTATTGATTTCACCGTTATGGGCAATGAATCGGTATGGGTGAGCAAGCGGCCAAGATGGGAAGGTATTGGTAGAAAAACGTGAGTGAACAAGTGCCAGTGGTGATTTAACTCGAGCATCACTTAGATCTGGGAAAAATTCTTCTAGTTGGCCGGTTGTGAGCATGCCCTTGTAAACAATGGTCTGCGCAGAAAGCGAAGGAAAATAAACATCCATCGAATGCTCAACTCGCTTGCGCAGACAAAATGCCAAGCGGTCTAGCGCGATACCGGATTCACTATTTGCGCCAGCAAGGAATAGTTGTTCAAACTTTGGCATAACGCCAAGGGCAGTTTTTCCCAGTGCAGCGGAATTAATTGGAAGTTCGCGCCAACCTAATACAACTAAACCTTCTTCGGCTGCTAACGCTGCAATTTCATTTTGGAAATCAAAACTTTGACCAACAAAGGCAATACCTGTTGCGTAACTTCCGGCAGCAGGCAATTTAAATCCTGCAACAGCTTGATAAAACTCATCAGGCACGCGAATTAAAATTCCAGCACCGTCACCGCTATCTGGTTCAGCTCCTGATGCGCCGCGATGTTCAAGATTACGAAGTGCAGTTAGTGCTTGAGCAACAATTTCGTGAGTGGCAACTTTATTTAGAGTAGCAACCATTGCAACGCCGCATGCATCATGCTCGTTTGCTGGGTCATAAAGACCTTGTGCTGGTGGAAACTCTTTTGGTATAGCCATTAGGTTGTCGCCAGATCCTTTGCTACTAGTTGTCTTGTGCCGCTTAATTCACGGGACAACTTTGGCCCTGGTCGTACTGTTTCTCGGTCTTCGAGATGGGTAAGGGTAGCAATCTAGAGCGGCGAAAGGTAAGTCGAATACGATAAAAAGTTAGCGAAATGTATGTGATCTATGCCCTGCCTTTACGGGCCACAAAACCTATTGACTAGTTAAATGCCACTCAAATGAGCAAAATGGCCAATGCCCGCGGTAATTGCCATACCTAAGCAGCCACCAATCATCACGCGCACAGTCGGTTTCAAAACGCTTGCCCCTGATGAGCGAGCGCTAATAATGCCGGTAGCCAAAAGCCCAGCCATCGTGAAGCCAACAATGCTTACCGCGACCGCACCAGCAGTCGGTGCGAATGCGCCCGCAAATGGAATTAGACCACCCATTGTAAAACTTAGCGCCGACGCAACCGCTGCTTGAACCGGGCGTGCTTTGGTACTTTCAAATTGACCTAGCTCATCGCGAAGATGTGCTTCAAGCGGATCTTTGGCATGCATCTGCTCGACAACTTCGCGGGCTAACTCTCGAGTTAGGCCGCGGTGTACATAGATTTCAACTAACTCAAGAAATTCACCTTCGGGGTCTGCTGCCAAATGCTCGATCTCAAGCAACCGATCAGATTCTTCGACATCATTTTGCGCGCGTACTGAAACATATTCACCGACTGCCATTGACATCGCACCAGCTGAAATTCCGGCGATGCCAGCTGTAATCAAGAAACTGTCACTAACGCGGGCAGCAGCGACACCAATCATTAATGACGCAGTTGAAACCAAGCCATCGTTAGCACCTAGTACTGCGGCGCGCAACCAACCTGCACGATGAGTGCGGTGATGTAAGTTTCTTTGATAAACATCCTCTAAAGCCATATTGAAATACTACCCGATTTCAGTCTCTTTCTGGCGAGCGAAACGAAGCGCCAGCGTGCTCGCAATGAGACCAACGATTAGCGCAGTCCACAAATTAAGTCGCAAACCTAAGATCTTATTTGCATCATCAATGCGTAGTGATTCAATGGCAAACCTGCCTACACAATAAAGTGCCACGTAAATAGCAAAACTTTGACCAGCTTTTAGCTTAGGGGTGAGCCAGATCAGCAGCGCTGCTATCAAAAGGCACCAAATTGCTTCATATAAAAAAGTCGGATGAAAACTTTCAAATTTGAGATAGCCAATCGGGCGTTTAGCCAGTGGTATTTCAAGTGCCCAAGGCCCAGAAAATGGCCGGCCAAAAAGTTCGCCATTAAACCAATTCCCGATTCGCCCAATTGCTTGCGCAATCAGAATTCCAGGTGCCAGAGCATCTAGAAATAGGCGAAAACTTGGTAGCTCTAAACCTTTGGAGCGCTTTCGATAGCCAAACCAAGCGGCTAGTGCGCCTAATGAAATAGCGCCCCAAATACCTAAACCACCTTCATAAATCTTTAACGCATCAATTGGATTTCCATTTTTACTGAAGTATTGCGCAGGTGATGTAATCACGTGATAAATGCGCCCACCAATTATTCCGGCGGGTACAGCGTAAATTGCCACATCGGCAACTACGCCGATTGACTGATCACTGCTATTTGCAAAAGTGCGGTAACGCTTGTTGCCTAGCCAAATAGCAACGGCAACGCCAACGATTATGCATAAGGCATAGTAATGAACAGTAAGCGGCCCAATTCCGATCGCCGAATTAGTTGGCGTTGGAATCGAGGAAAGCATTAATTAGCCTGCAATAGCTTTAGCAAATGCCTCGACATTGAAGTACTCAGTATTACGGTCAAGCTCTTTACCATTTACAAATACTGTTGGTGTCGAATTAACATTTGCTTTTGCGCCAGCTTCGGCAACATTTTTAACCCATTCAGAATAGCCACCATTATCGACGCAAGCTGCGAACTTAGCTGAATCGATTCCGATTGCTGCACCGATGCTCTTTAAGAATGTCGCATTAATCGCACCTGCATTTTCAGCTGGCTGATTGGCATAGAACGCCTTATGGAAAGCTAAGAACTTATCTTCATCAGATGCACATGCCGATCCGTTTGCAGCAAGAATCGACTCTGTGCCGAGGAAGGAAAGAACGTGATAAACGACTTTTGCTTTCTTCTCTTCAATTGCTTTTTCTAAAGTTATGCCGTTAATTGCTTCAAAGCGGGCACAAACTGGGCACTGGAAATCTTCGTAAACATCAATTGTTGGCACATTTGGCACATCTGCATTAAAGACGATTCCATATCCGTCATCTTTAGAAACACTGGAAGGAATCGCTGCAGTTGTGGAGCCTTTTGAACCGAAGTATGAGAATGAAGCACCGACCACAACGACTAAAGCAACCATTCCGATTACTAAATTGCGTGTGAACTTATCTCCACCAGATGAACCTGTTGCCATGTACTTACTCTCCTTGGGTTTTCGTCATTTTTTCTACTGCAAATCTAGTCAAAGGGTAGCGAAATAAATATAAAGCTAACAATGCCAAGCCAGCGTCACGCAAGATTTCGCTCAAATACTTGGTCTCACTTGGGTCCACAGTGCCACCCCCGCCGAAACATCCGCAATCAATTGAGAGGCCACGTGCCCAAGCCTGAGAAATTGCTGCGATGAAGACGACCATTAAGGCGCCACCGAAAAATGCGGAAAGTCGTACTGCGATTCCTAAGATCAATAGAACTCCTAAACCAACTTCAAACCAAGGTAGAAAAATTCCGAGGAAATTAGCTAACGGAATCGGAAGTACTTCATAAGCTCGAACTGCCATCTGAGATTTAGCAGGTGTAAAAATTTTCAACCAGCCAGCGGCAAATAGTACGCCACCTAAAGTTAAGCGAGCCAAAAGCCCAAACCACTTTCCATATTTATTAAATAAGTTTGTAATCATCGCGCTTCACGAACTCCCTTAGCTAATTCGCTCGCTAAGTGTGCAACTGCTGCTAAACCGCTCTCTTCATCAGGGGCATCTTGAATTGCTTTAATAAATGCCGAACCAACAATTACTCCATCGGCAAAAGTGGCAACTTCTTTGGCTTGCTCTCGATTTGAAACGCCTAGTCCAACACTGATTGGCTTATCGCTAACTTTGCGTAGGCGGGCTACAAGTTCGCCAGCACCGCTTGAAATTCCAGATCGGGCACCCGTTACACCCATCAAGCTAGCTGCATAAATAAATCCGCCACATTGATCGGTAACTTTTACTAAACGCTCAGGCTTCGTGCTTGGAGCAACAACGTAAATTGGATTGATTGAACTGTTCTTGACCGCAACGCGCCATTCATCAGATTCTTCAATAGTTAAATCTGGCGTAATAACACCGGAACCACCATTGTCGGCGATTGCTTGCGCAAACTTCGCTGCGCCATATTTTTCAATTGGATTCCAATAAGTCATTACAACTGCAGCAACGCCTTGATCAGTTGCATGCTTAAGAGCTGCAAAAACTTCAGTGACACCAGTTCCGTTTTCCAGGGCCTGCGTTGCAGCTGCTTGAATAGTTGGGCCATCCATTACTGGGTCGCTATATGGGTAGCCAATTTCAATCGCATCTACCCCAGCTTTTGCCAGTGCTTCAATTACTTTGTGACAACCTGCTTGTGACGGAAAACCGGCTGGAATATAAGCGATCAAAGCTGCGCGATTTTCAGCACGAGTCTTAACAAATAGTTGATCAAGCGCCGTATTGGTGCTCACTACAGTGGAATTCCAAAGTAATCAGCTGCAGTCTGTACATCTTTATCGCCGCGACCCGAAAGATTGATTAATAGCGTTGCATCAGGGCCAAGTTCATTTCCAACTTGTAGCGCACCAGCTAGCGCATGCGCTGTTTCAATTGCCGGAATAATTCCCTCAGTCTTGCAAAGCAGTGCGAACGCTGCCATCGCTTGTGCATCGGTAATCGCACGATATTCAGCGCGACCGATGTCGTGCAGATATGCATGCTCTGGGCCAACGCCGGGATAATCTAAACCAGCTGAAATCGAATGAGATTCAACAGTCTGACCATTTTCATCTTGCAAGACATAAGAGCGAGTGCCGTGCAGAACTCCTCGGGTGCCACCAGTAATTGTTGCGGCATGACGACCTGTTTCAACGCCATCGCCACCGGCTTCAAGACCAATTAAGCGGACATCTTTATCTTTTATAAAATCGTGGAAGATGCCAATTGCATTAGAACCGCCGCCAACGCAAGCCAGAACTGCATCCGGAAGTCTGCCGGTTAATTCAATAACTTGAGCTCTCGCTTCTTCGCCAATAATTTTATGGAAATCGCGCACCATAGTTGGAAACGGATGTGGCCCGGCAACTGTGCCTAATAAGTAATGAGTATTTTCAACATTGGTAACCCAATCGCGCATCGCTTCATTGATGGCATCTTTTAAGGTGCGGGAACCTGAAGTCACTGGCACTACTTGAGCGCCTAGCAATTTCATGCGTGCCACATTTAACGATTGGCGCTTCGTATCTTCTTCACCCATGTAAACAACACACTCAAGGCCCATCAGCGCTGCCGCTGTTGCAGATGCGACACCATGTTGGCCAGCGCCAGTCTCGGCAATGATGCGACTCTTACCCATGCGTTTAGTTAGAAGTGCCTGTCCTAAAACATTATTAATCTTGTGGCTACCCGTGTGATTTAAATCTTCGCGCTTTAAAATAATGCGCGCACCACCGGCGTGCTCAGCAAATCGCTTTGCTTCGGTAATGATGCTTGGTCGACCGCTATAAGTACGATGCAGTTCGGTTAATTCGGCTTGAAAAATTGGATCTACTAAAGCAGAAGAATGTGCGGCTTCGAGTTCTTCAAGTGCGCCGATCAACGCTTCAGGTACGAATCGGCCACCGTAAGGACCGAAATGGCCGAGGCCATCGATAACCAATTTCGAATCTAACATGGGGCAAGCCTACCTTTGGCCCAATAGGTCGCGCCGCCAACCAAAATCGCGTTCGCACCATATCTCTGGGCGAATTCCACATCGCTACGCTGGGAAATTCCTGATTCAGCAACCCGGATTAACTCTGTGGGAATCTGGGGCAATAGCTCGGCAAATGCTTTCGGATCAACTTCTAGGGTCTTAAGGTTTCGCGAATTGATTCCAATTAGTTCGGGTTTAATCTCAAGAGCGCGTTCTAATTCGTGATGAGTGTGAACCTCAACAAGTGCCCGCATGCCTAATTGATTTGTAAGCGCTGCAAATTCATTTAATTGGCTATCGCTAAGGCCGGCCACAATAAGTAGAACAAGATCTGCGCCATGGGCCCGGGCTTCGAAGAACTGATACTCATCGACCATAAAATCTTTTCGCAGAATAGGTAACGTAACTCGCTTACGAACCGCATCAAGATCAGCCAATGAACCACTAAATCTACGTCGTTCAGTTAGAACGCTAATCGCACTGGCACCAGCTTCTTGGTATTGCTCAGCAAGTGCTGCGGGATCGGCAATGGTTGCTAGCGCACCCTTACTTGGTGAAGATCGCTTTACTTCGGCGATAACTGCTATCTCTTGCGCGCGCATAATTGGTAAACAATCAATTACGGGAGCTGCTCCATACGCCGCTGCTTCGACTTCACTTCGCGGAATTTTGCGCTCTTCTAAATCTTCTTTTACGCCAGCAATAATTTCATCGAGAACACTCATCGATCAGACTCGATATCTATAGTTGGGTCAATCCCCTGATCTTGCGCATTCCAGTCCGAAAGTTTATGAGGCTTACGTTCGTATCTGGTAGATAACTTGAGTGAGCGACTTAATATCAATGTAAGTGCAACCACGACAACTACTGAGATTAAAACTTCAACGGCGCGGTTCATTTGTTAACCAACTCATTAGCAGCACTAATTGCACCTAATACTGCAGCTGCCTTGTTGTGGCACTCCTGATTTTCAGATTCGGCATCTGAATCAGCTACGACTCCAGCGCCTGCTTGAACAAAAGCTTTGCCATCTTTAATTAACGCAGTTCTGATCGCGATACAAGTATCAATATTTCCGGTGAAATCTATGTAGCCAATTGCGCCGCCATAAAGCCCACGTCTAGTTGGTTCTAACTCTTCGATAATTTCCATTGCCCGCGGTTTAGGAGCTCCAGATAACGTACCGGCTGGGAAAGTCGCAAAGAGGGCATCAACTGGCAATGCATCGCTTGCCAGCTTTCCTGTTACGGTAGAAACAATATGCATTACATGTGAATAACGTTCGATATGCATGAAATCGACAACTTCAACACTTCCGGCAGAACAGATCCGGCCTAAGTCATTACGCCCAAGATCGACCAACATTAAATGTTCGGCTCGCTCTTTGGGATCTGCTAACAATTCAGTTGCCAGACGAGCATCTTCTTCGGGTGAATCAGAACGCTTACGAGTGCCCGCAATCGGATGAACCATTACTTCGCCATCGGTGACCTTGACTAGAGCTTCAGGACTTGAACCCACCACTGAAACACCATCGGCGAAATGGAATAAATACATATAAGGACTTGGGTTATGCAAGCGCAGCATGCGGTAGACATCGATTGGTTCGGCTTTGCATTCAATCTCAAAACGCTGTGAAAGCACTACTTGAAATGCTTCACCTGCCAAAATTTCTTCTTTGATCGCGGCAACTTTAGCTAGAAACTCTGGGGTTGAAATATTCGAAGCTATTGCACTACTTGCTGGCTTACTTAATTCTGAAAGATATCCAGGAAGTGGCGACGCTAAGTCTTTTGCCATTTGATCTAAGCGGGCTACTGCTGCGTGATAAGCCTCATCAACTCGCTCATCGCTACCATCCCAGTTGATCGCATTTGCAATCAAAGTAATCGTGCCATCGCTGTGATCAAGCACTGCAAGATCTGTAGTTAACATAAAAGCTAATTCCGGGATTTGTAAATCATCGATCGCTAAGTTGGGGAGTTTCTCTAATCTGCGCACGCTGTCATAACCAAGGTAGCCAACTAAACCGCCAGTTAGTGGCGGAAGCCCAGCAATTTTTGGTGACTTCAAATGATTAGCACTTAGTCGAAGCGCTGCCAATGGATCGATACCACTTGGCGCACCAGCAGGTGGCTTACCTAACCAAGTTGCCAAACCATTTTCGGCCGTCAAGGTTGCTTCGCAATTTACGCCGATGAATGAATAACGTGACCAAGCGCCACCATGTTCGGCAGATTCCAAAAGAAAAGTAGCTGGTCGGTTAGCACCTAGTTTGCGATATACCGCAAGTGGTGTTTCACCATCGGCTAATAACTTACGCGAAACCGGAACTACATTGAAGTTACGTGCGTACTCGCGAAATTCAGCTAGCTGCATCGTGACTACTCGCCGATCAATTCATTGTGAAAACAGGTGCGATCGCCGGTATGACAGGCAGCGCCAACTTGTTCTACTTTGATTAAAATTGCATCGCTATCGCAATCTAGCGAAACTGAAATCACTTTCTGCGTGTGGCCTGAAGTAGCACCCTTGACCCAAAGTTTATTACGCGAACGTGACCAGTAAGTAGCTGCTTTAGTCGTTAACGTTTGGGTCAAAGCTTCGTGATTCATATATGCCAGCATCAAAACTTCACCGGTTTCGGCATCTTGGGCAATCGCTGGAATCAAAGCGCTGGGATCACTGAGCCGAGCCATTAACTCAGCCGGAAACTCGATTGCGCTCATTAGGCAATTCTGCCCTACGTAAGTGCGCTGGTGCGAACCGAATAGCCTTGCTGGCTCAAATAGCGCTTAACATCACCGATGCGGTGAATGCCAAAGTGAAAAACACTCGCTGCCAATAACGCATCAGCGCCGGCATCAAGGGCTGCAGCGAAATCAGATAACGCCCCTGCCCCACCACTTGCAATCAATGGCACATTTGCAACTTGGCGGACAGCTTTAATCATGCCAATGTCATATCCAGCTCGAGTGCCATCGGCATCCATTGAGTTTAAAAGAATTTCACCGACGCCAAGTGCGCAAGCTTTTTCTACCCAAGCTAAAGCATCAAGGCCAGCGCTCTCGCGGCCACCATGTGTAGTTACTTCAAAACCAGAGGGGGTATTTGCGCGACGAGCATCAACGGATAAAACCAATACTTGTGAGCCAAACCGATCAACAATTTCAGAGATTAATTCGGGCCGAGTGATCGCAGCAGTATTTATCGAAATCTTGTCAGCGCCTGCTCGTAGCAAATTATTTACATCAGCCACACTTCGAATACCACCACCAACAGTAAGTGGAATAAAGACTTGTTCAGCAGTGCGAGCAACCACATCAAGAGTTGTTGAACGGTTCATGTTACTCGCTGAAATATCCAAGAAAGTTAATTCGTCAACGCCCTCTAAGTTATAAACTTTCGCCATCTCAACCGGATCGCCGGCATCTACTAAATCGGTGAAGTTCACGCCCTTTACAACTCGACCTTCGGTTACATCAAGGCAAGCAATAACTCGACTAGCTAGCGTCATTTCTTAAAACTTTCCATTTGCAATGGCCAAGGCTTCGGGCAGTGTGAAAGCTCCGGCGTAGAGAGCTTTGCCGACGATGGAACCTTCGATGCCGATCTCGACTAACTCTGCAATTGCGGCGATATCGGCCAAGGATGAAACGCCACCACTTGCGACTACCGGCGCTTTGGTCACAGCGCAAACTGATTTCAATAACTCCAGATTTGGCCCAGTTAACGTGCCATCTTTTGCCACATCGGTAACGATGTAACGAGAGCAACCATCACGATCAAGTCGCTCAATAGTTTCGAATAGCTCGCCGCCCTCTTTAGTCCAGCCGCGAGCTGCCAGAGTTGTGCCCCGCACATCGAGACCAACTGCGATGCGGTCGCCATATTGTTTAATTACTTTAGCTGTCCACTCGGGATCTTCAAGAGCGGCAGTTCCTAAATTAACTCGAGTGCAGCCAGTTGCTAAAGCACGTTTAAGCGATTCATCATCACGGATGCCGCCAGAAAGTTCGACCTTAATATCTAAAGCTGCAACTACTTCGGCCAATAACGTGGCATTACTTCCTCGACCAAAGGCGGCATCAAGGTCAACCAAGTGCAGCCATTCGGCGCCAGCGGCTTGAAACTCCAGCGCAACTTCAAGTGGTGCGCCATAAATACTTTCTTTATCAAGTGCGCCTTGAACTAAGCGAACTGCGCGACCATCTTTAACATCGACGGCAGGTAGAAGTTCTAGTTTTTTCACAGGCTCTTACTCCAGTTCGAGATCAATTTAAGTCCGGCGGTGCCAGATTTTTCCGGATGAAACTGGGTAGCCGTTAGTGCCCCATCTTCAACTGCGGCTAAGAATGGTTCACCGTACTCAGACCAAGCTTGATATTGCCCGACCGGCGCGGTTGCTGCATATGAATGCACAAAGTAAAAACTTTCATTTTCCACCCCGGCAAAAATTGTTGAGCCCGGAGTTGTTGAAACGGTATTCCACCCCATGTGCGGCAAGATCGGGGCGTTTAATTTTTTAACCATACCTGACCAAATGCCAACACCTTGGTGAGCACCATTTTCAGCGTGCTCTAACCCGCTCTCAAAAAGAATTTGCATCCCGATGCAGATGCCTAAAGTTGGGCGACCAAGTGCAACACGTTCACGTGCAATCTCATCACCCGCCACACTTTTAAGTCCGCTCATGCAAGCAGCAAATGCGCCAACCCCAGGAATCACCAAACCAGTTGCTTCGAGGGCAATTTTGCGATCAGCAGTTACAACTACATCGTGACCAGACGTCGCAAATGCACGTTCTGCTGAACGTAGATTTCCGGAGCCGTAATCAAGAATTGCAATCAATGATGACCTACAACGAACCCTTGGTTGATGGAATTCCAGAGACGCGACCATCTAGTGAGACCGCATCACGCAATGCACGTGCTACGGCTTTGAATTGTGCTTCGAAAACGTGGTGCGCATTGCGCCCTTCGAGAACGCGGATATGAAGTGCGATGTGCGCCTCAGCCACAATTGATTCCCAAATATGTTTTCCAAGAGTGGTATCAAAAGTTCCGATTAACTCAACGATCTCTGGTTGACGGTGTACTAAATATGGTCGCCCCGAGAGATCAACTGCTGCTTGAACTAATACTTCATCAAGTGGAACCATCGCATCACCGAATCGGCGGATACCAGCTTTATCGCCGAGTGCTTCACGCAGCGCTTGACCGAAAGCAAGAGAAGTATCTTCAACTGTGTGGTGTGAATCAACATCGACATCGCCAGTGGTCTTGACTGTTAAATTAAAGCCAGAGTGCTTGCCCAGTTGCGAGAGCATATGATCAAAAAATGGCACACCAGTGTCAACATTGATTGAGCCATCGCCATCTAAATTTAATTCGACGAGGACATGAGATTCCTTAGTCTTTCGTTCGACGCGGGCAGTTCTCATTCACTTATCTCCTTCTGCTAGTACTTCGGTGAGGGCCGATAGAAATGCTTGATTTTCGGCGGCAGTGCCAATGGTGACGCGAAGTTGACCCAATAATCCCACATCTCGAATCAAGATGCCGCGATCTAGTAATTTGCGCCAGAGCTGATCTGCAGGTTGGGTAAAGCCGCTAAATAGCAAGAAATTAGCCGCACTCGGCGTGATATTTAAACCTAACTTGGTTAACCCAGCCTGCACGATCTCGCGCTGGGCGATCAAAGTATCAACGCCAGCTAAGAGTTCATCTGCAAAAGAGAGTGCAACTTCAGCAACTGCTTGGGTGATTGCACTTAAGTGATACGGCAAGCGGACCAGTTGTAGCGCATCGATTATGGCGGGGTCTGCAATCAAATAACCTAATCGAGCACCAGCAAAAGCGAAGGCTTTACTCATGGTGCGAATAACAATCACATTTGGATATTGCGCAATTAACGTAACTGCCGATATCTCACTTGAGAACTCGGCATATGCCTCATCTACTACTAGCAAGCCACCAATTGAAGCAGTGGCCTTTGCCAGTTCGA
Source organism: Actinomycetota bacterium (assembly GCA_026393075.1). Classification (GTDB taxonomy): domain Bacteria; phylum Actinomycetota; class Actinomycetes; order Nanopelagicales; family Nanopelagicaceae; genus Planktophila. Next base: position 23,773 of record JAPLAW010000028.1, read on the forward strand.
CGATCTCAGAAATTTTGACTACTGAACCAGTTGGATTATTTGGCGTAGTAATGAAAGTAAGAGTTGGCTTGCCAGTTAGGACTTGCTGGGCAGCAACGTCAACATCGAGGGAATGATCATCGCGGCGCTTTCCATCTAACCAATTAACTGAAGTTACTATGGCAATCAATGGGTGCATTGAGTAGGAAGGCGTGAAACCAAGGGCACTTTCGCGACCAAATGCCAGAAAGATAGATTGGATAATTTCGTTACTGCCATTTGCGGCCCAAAGATTAGAAACTTCAAAAGAAACGCCAGTCTGCGCCGTTATGTACTTAGCTAACTCGGCGCGCAATGCAATTGCATCACGATCTGGATACCTATTAAGAGTCGCGCTAACTTCGCCTACGCGTTTAGTAATTGCAGCAACAAGGGCCGCAGATGGTGCGAAAGGATTTTCATTGGTATTTAGTTGAGCACTTGCCGCAACTTGTGGCGCTCCATATGGCGACAATGGCTTAAGTGGCTCGCGCAGCGGCAGCCAAGTTGGCCAATTATTTGAATTACTCATGGCTGTTCCAGACGAGCAGTCATCGCTTCACCATGTGCAGGTAAATCTTCAGAATTAGCCAAGGTCACAACGGTAGGAACCAGATCAAGGAATGACTCTTGGTTGTAGGAAACAAAGTGCAAGCCACGTAAGAATGTTTGCACTGATAAACCGCTGGAATGACAGGCGCAACCGCCAGTTGGCAGAACATGGTTAGAGCCAGCTGCGTAGTCGCCTAATGAAACTGGCGTGAATCGACCGATGAAAACTGCGCCGGCATTGCGAATTTGTTCTGCATCGCTGGCTGCATTCTTAGTTTGAATCTCTAAGTGTTCGGCGGCATATGCATTAACAACATCTAGGCCTTGCGCAATTGAATCAACTAAAACAATTGCGGACTGGATACCCGAGAGCGCTGTGGTAATTCGATCACTATGTTTAGTTGCCGCAACACGATTCTTTAGTTCGACTTGAACCGCAGTTGCTAGCTCAATCGAAGTTGTAACTAGCACTGCAGCTGCAATTGGATCATGTTCAGCCTGGCTAATTAGATCTGCTGCAACATCACTGGCGAATGCACTTTCATCGGCCAAAATTGCAATTTCAGTTGGGCCAGCTTCAGAGTCGATGCCAATCACGCCGCGAAGTGCTCGCTTAGCGGCAGCAACATAAATATTTCCTGGGCCAGTTACTAAATCACACTTTTCACAGAAACCATCTATTCCATAAGCAAATAGCGCAACCGCCTGGGCTCCCCCAACTGCATAAACTTCAGTGATGCCAAGCAATGCGCAAGTTGCCAAGATAGTTGGGTGCGGAAGTCCGCCAAATTCTTTTTGTGGCGGCGATGCAACGGCAATACTCGTAACTTTTGCAATTTGCGCTGGAACTACATTCATCATGACGCTACTTGGATAAACCGCACGACCGCCTGGAACATATAGCCCAACGCGATCTACTGGTATCCATTTCTCAGTTACGGTGCCGCCGTCAACTACTTGCACAGTCTTGACGCTACGTACTTGATCCTCGTGAACTTTGCGGATTCGCGAAATTGAAAGCTCGAGCGCCGTGCGAATTGCTGGATCTAATTCGGCACGAGCTTGGTCAAGTGCTGTCTGCGGAACTCTAATTTGTGCTGGCTTTACGCCATCGAATTCTTGCGCCAACTCACGCAGGGTTTCTTCAGAGCCATTTTTAACTCGCTCCAGAATTGGTGCAATCGCAACCATGGCAGTCTCAACATCTAATCGAGCGCGCGGAATTTCGCGGTTAATTTCCGCTTTGCTTAATTTGCGACCACGCAGATCGAGGGTTCGAATCACACCCCTATTCTACTTATAAGAGCTACACGTTCTGCAGACAATTAACCCCGAGGATCGCTTTGAGGTCAGCACTCAGACTTGGCGACGAGGTGACCTTAAATTCCAGTTTCATCACTGTGTTACCGCTGGGTTCTTCTAATTGCAGATGGACTTCGCGCTTTCCAGGATGAGTGCGCAAGATCTCTTTTAAGCGATCGACAATTGGTGGCGTGCATTGGGCCACTGGCATCGAAATTACTAATGGGCCAGCTGGTCCTTGCGTAATGTCAGGAAAAGTTACTTCGAGGGCAGTGAAACGAAGTTTATCTTCGCGGCGATCTACCCGACCGCGAATAAGTGCTACTCGATCTGTCGTTAAGGTCAGTGCGTATTGATTGTAAGTATTGGAAAAGAATAAAACTTCAAGAGCACCTTCGAGGTCTTCGATATTTACCACTGCCCAGTTCGAACCAGTTTTAGTAATTTTGCGAGTAATTCCAGTGATTAAGCCACCGATGGTCACAATCTGTTCGTGATCTCCACCTTCATCGATTAACTCAGAAATTGATTTCGAAACGCTGGCTCGCAGAATATGTTCCACACCAAGAAGTGGATGATCAGAAACATAGAGTCCTAACATCTCGCGCTCATAACTCAAGAGCAACGCTTTCTCCCATTCACCAGTTGGCACTTCTACTTCCATGGTTGCAACTGCAGTTGTGCTATCACCACCGAAAAGATCGAATTGACCAATCGCTTCTGCGCGCTTACTTTCAATTACTGAATCAATTGCTTCCAGATGAATACTCATTAGACCTTTACGGGATTCGCCCAGTGAGTCAAAAGCACCAGCTTTAATTAAGGATTCAATAGTCTTCTTATTGCAGACTTGAGCATCTACTTTGGCCAAGAAATCACCGAATGAAGTGAAGCGACCTTTAGCTTCACGCGCTGCCTTAATGGAAGCAACCACACCTTCACCAACGTTACGAATAGCAGCTAGACCGAAACGGATATCGATTCCGCGTGGGGTGTATTCAGCATCTGATTCATTAACATCTGGTGGAAGAACTTTGCTGCCCATACGGCGGCATTCGGATAAATAGAGTGCCGATTTATCTTTGTCATCGCGCACACTTGTTAGAAGTGCTGCCATGTATTCGGCTGGGAAATTGGCCTTTAGATACCCCGTCCAATACGAGACCATTCCATAGCCCGCACTGTGTGCTCGGTTGAATGCGTAATCTGAGAACGGAATTAGCACATCCCAAAGACGCTTAATTGCCGGAGCTGAGAAGCCATTTCCACGCATGCCGCTTTCGAAGTGAACATACTCTTTATCTAGAACATCACGGTTCTTCTTACCCATTGCCTTACGCAAAAGATCTGCGCGCCCAAGTGAGAACCCGGCCACTTTCTGGGCAATCGCCATAACCTGTTCTTGATAAACAATAAGCCCGTAGGTATCACCCAGAATCTCTTCGAGTGGTTTTTCGAGTTCAGCATGAATTGGCTCAACTGATTTACGTTTATTTTTTCGGTCGGCGTAGTTGTTATGCGCGTTTTCACCCATTGGACCTGGGCGGTATAGCGCAATTACCGCTGAAATATCGGCAAATGAATCTGGCGCCAAACTCTTAAGTAGTGCGCGCATTGGCCCGCCGTCGAGTTGGAACACACCCAGGGTGTCGCCACGGGCAAGTAATTCGTAAGTTTTCTTATCATCAAGTTTGAGAGTCTCAAGCACAACTACTTCATCGCGGTTAGCTTTGATATTTAGCAAGCAATCATCAAGAACAGAGAGGTTTCGTAGTCCTAAGAAGTCCATCTTTAATAAACCAGTAGCTTCACAAGCACCCATATCGAATTTGGTAATAATCGCGCCATCAGCTTCGCGGCGATGAATTGGAATTACATCAAGTAACGGTTGAGCAGAGAGAATCACACCAGCTGCATGAACTCCCCACTGTCGCTTAAGACCTTCGAGACCACGAGCAGTATCTACGACTACTTTGCTATCAGGGTCAGTTTCATAAAGTTGGCGGAATTCATTTGCTTCGCCATAACGATCATCTTGCGGGTTAAATACACCGCCTAATGAAATATCTTTACCCATTACAGCTGGTGGCAAAGCTTTAGTTAACCGTTCCCCGATTGCGTATGGATAACCAAGAACTCGGGTTGAATCTTTAATTGCTTGCTTTGATTTAATTGTGCCGTAAGTAATGATCTGGGCAACGCGATCTTCGCCGTATTTAGTTGTGGCATAACGAATCATCTCGCTGCGACGACGTTCATCGAAGTCCAGATCGATATCAGGCATCGAGATACGTTCTGGATTTAGGAATCGCTCAAACAACAGCCCATGTTCAATTGGATCAAGTCCGGTAATTCCTAAGGCATATGCAACTAATGAACCAGCCGCCGAACCGCGACCAGGGCCAACTCGAATCCCTTGGCTTTGTGCGTGTGAAACTAAGTCGGCAACTACCAAAAAATAGCCCGGAAAACCCATTTTGTTCATTACTTCAAGTTCATAATTTAAACGCTCGGAATATGCCACAGGAACTTCGCCATTTAGCCGGCGCGATAAACCTGCTTGTGATTCCTTAACCAACCAAGTTACTTCAGTTTCGCCAGCCGGAACTGGGAACACTGGCATCAAATTTTCATTCTCGCGTAATTTCACATCACATCGTGAGGCAATAAGTAAGGTGTTATCACAGGCTTCGGGCAACTCCTTAAAGAGTTCGCGCATCTCAGCTGGTGTCTTTAAATAAAATTCATCGTTATCGAATTTAAAGCGTTTTGGATCAGCCAGCGTTGAACCTGATTGCACGCAGAGCAGCGCTTCGTGCGATTTGGCATCGGCTTTGGCCGTGTAGTGCAGATCATTAGTTGCTAATAGCGGCAACTTTAAATCTTTTGCTAACTTCATAAGATCGGCTTTAACTCGAGTTTCAATATCGATGCCATGATCCATTAATTCGAGGAAGAAATTATTGGCACCAAATATGTCGCGGTAATCACTTGCAGCGCGTAGTGCCTCTTTATATGCACCCATGCGTAATCGGGTTTGAATCTCGCCGCCGGGACAGCCAGTGGTTGCAATAATTCCTTCGGCGTACTTAGAAAGTAACTCACGATCCATGCGTGGCTTGTAGTAGAAACCCTCAAGGGAAGCCAACGAAGATAACCGGAAAAGATTTGCTAGCCCTACATTGTTTTCGGCCAACATCGTCATGTGGGTATATGCGCCACCACCTGATACATCGTCTTCGCCACCATCGGCCCACTTAACTCGACTCTTATTAAATCTAGATTCGGGTGCTACGTAAGCTTCAATACCAATGATTGGCTTTACGCCAGCTTTTGTTGCCTGCTTATAAAAATCAAAAGCACCGAAAACGTTTCCGTGATCGGTCATTGCAATCGCTGGCATTTCTTGCTGAGCTGCTGCTTGCACTAGTTCGCCAATGCGCGCCGCACCATCGAGCATCGAGTACTCGGTATGTACGTGTAAGTGAACGAATGAGTCAGACATTTAAATGGAGATCTTCTTTCCGGAAGCCGATAATTATGGAAGAACCGCGTCGCTGAGCAGCCCCAACGATGTTTGCAGGTCACTTGGATAAGGAGCCTTGAACGCCATTGGTGCCCCAGTAATCGGGTGGGCAAATCGTAGTTCTAACGCGTGGAGCCAAGGTCGCGCCATGCCTAAACTTTTAGCTAATACTGGGTCTGCCCCATAAGTTGTATCGCCAACTAGCGGATGATGCAGTGCTGAGAAGTGAACCCGAATCTGGTGTGTGCGGCCAGTCTCGAGTTCTACTTGAACTAATGAAACTGATCGATAATATTCAATAACTTCGTAGTGAGTAATACTGATTTTGCCATTAGCAACTACGCCAAAGCGATGATCTTCTTTTGGGTGACGATCAATTGGTGCATCAATGGTGCCACTAGAAGGATCAATGTGTCCTTGAATCAGAGCATGATAAATCTTTTCAACAGTGCGATCACGGAACGCTTCCTTTAACACGTGATAAGCCTGATCAGATTTTGCAACCACCATTAGCCCGGAAGTTCCAACATCAAGACGATGAACAATGCCGGCACGTTCGGCTGGCCCAGTTGTAGTAATTGTGTAACCGGCTGCAGTTAGTGCGCCGACCACAGTCGGACCGGTCCAACCAGGGCTTGGATGTGCGGCGCAACCAACTGGTTTATCAATGACCACAATTGCATCGTCATCGTAAATAACAGTTAGACCTTCGATTGGGGTCAATGGAATTGGATCCGGATTTAGTGGTGCCGGTAAAAGAACTTCAATTATTTGACCAGCTTCAACTCGTTCAGATTTTTGAAGTGCGCGACCATCGGTAGTGATGTCACCATCTTCTAGAAGTCGCACAACTGCAGTACGAGATAGACCCAAGACGCGAGTTAGTGCGCTATCGATTCGCTCGCCGGCTACTCCTTCAGGAACAGCCAAAGTCCGCAATTCACGGCCATTGTTATCCAAACCAAAATTACTTTGCGACATCTACTGGCCCAACGTTTCTAATTGTTAAAACTATTGCTAGGAACGCAGCAACTACGATCGCGCTATCAGCCAAATTAAATACCGGCCAATGAGTTAATTCGAGCCAATCAATTACTTCGCCTTTTAGGAAGCCTGGGCTTCGAAATAGTCGATCAGTTAAATTGCCAAGAACTCCGCCGAGAACCAAACCAAGGGTGTTCGCCCAGCCTAGTGATGTGATTTTAGTACTGTAATAAAGGATTGCAATGACCGCGGCAAAAGATATAAATGTGAAGACAATCGTGGCTCCGGTAGCGAAACTAAAAGCTGCGCCAGGATTTCGAACCAAAGTTAATTGAAAGAAAGAACCAAGAAGTTCAACTGGATTACGAGCTGAAAGATTGTTAACTGCCCAAATCTTGGTGGCAATGTCCAGCCCCCATGTAAGTGCCGCGACTAAATAGAGGCGGCGCACGTTAGCGCCGTTCTTCCTTAGCTTTGCAGATCATGCAGAGCGTTGCGCGTGGGAAAACTTGTAAGCGGGCTTTGCCAATTGTGTTGCCACATTCTTCGCAAAGACCATAACTCTTGGTATCGATTCGCTCTAAGGCGCGTTCGGTTTGCAGCACCATGTCACGTGCGTTAATTACCAGCGACATTTCATGTTCGCGTTCGAAAGTCTTAGTACCTGCATCGGCCTGATCGTCGCCAGCACCTTCAGAAGAAGAATGAATTAAGTCATCCATCTCAAGTTCAACTTTTGCTAGCTCATCTTTTAAGCGCAGAAGTTCTTTTGAAATCTCGGCCCGGATCGCCTTGAGTTCCGCAGCAGTCCAAGCTCCTTCATTTTCAGCAGCAACCAACGGTGATGGCGCAGCTTTCAATGGCTTAAGAGGCGCGACCTTTTTAGCACTCTTATTCGGACGCGGTGGTGGTGGCATTACTAAGCGACGCTCTTCGACCACAACTTCAACTGGTGCAATTACAACAGTATTAACACTTACAGTTTGTGACTTTTCATCAACGCTAATTGTGGTTTTTGATCCTGCTTTAGCCGGAAATGGTTTGCCGATTGTTTTGCTAGAAGCTGGCTTAGTTGCAGCTGGGCGGGCAACGCTGGTTTTGGCCTTTTTAACTGGCGCAGCTTTCTTTGCTGGCGCCGCTTTTTTAGCTACTGCTTTTTTGGCAGGTGCAGCCTTCTTGGCCAAAACTTTCTTGACTGGGGCCTTTTTTGCTACAGCTTTCTTCGCTGGGGCTGCCTTTTTGGCAGGAGCTTTCTTCGCAGCGGGTTTAGCACTTTTTTTGGTAGGCACGCGGGGCACCTTATGCCCAATAGGCGCTAAATGCCACTCGCGCCACCGCGCTGCGACCAATTCAGACAAATTTTGGTTGCCAGCCTTTGCTTGGATTAGAATTGCCCCAGGTTCAAAGCGCAATGACCAGGCCATCACCTGAGAGCGTTCCAGAAGAGGCGGCAGCTGCCGCAGTAGAACTGGAAAATGAACGCTAGTAAATAAGTGATCTATCGCTTCTCTGACTGTTTGCGGTTAAGCGATGGATAAGGCGGGTGGTACCGCGGTGATCGCTAAGTTGCGAAACCCGTCCCTCCATTTTCGAAAGTTATGAAGATGGAGAAGTAAATGACATTTCGCGCAATCCCAGCAGCTATTGATCTGCCTGCCATGGAGCGTTCCATCCTGACTTTCTGGAAAGAAAATTCAGTTTTCGAAGAATCCGTTAGCAATCGTGATGGTGCTGATACTTGGACTTTCTACGAAGGTCCACCAACTGCCAATGGTTTGCCTGGCACACACCATATTGAAGCGCGGGTATTCAAAGATGTTTTCCCTCGCTTTCACACCATGAAAGGCAAACAAGTAATCCGCAATGCTGGTTGGGATTGCCACGGTTTGCCGGTTGAAATTGCAGTTGAGAAAGAACTTGGTTTTGCTGGCAAAGGCGATATCGAAAAGTTTGGAATTGCCGCCTTTAACGACAAGTGTCGCGAATCAGTGCAACGTCACGTAGGTGCATTTACTGACATGACTAATCGCATGGGCTTCTGGGTAGATTTCGAAGAAGCGTATTGGACTATGTCACCACAATATGTCGAGAGCGTTTGGTGGAGCTTAAAAGAGATTTGGCAAAAAGGTTTACTTGTACAAGATCATCGCGTTGCACCGTATTGCCCTCGTTGCGGAACTGGGTTATCAGATCATGAATTAGCGCAAGGCTATGAAACTGTTACTGATCCATCGGTATTTGTGCGTTTTCCAGTTACTAGCGGTCCCCTGCAAGAACTAGGTGCAGCACTTCTGGTTTGGACCACCACACCATGGACTTTGGTATCTAATACCGCGATTGCAGTACATCCTGAAGTGACTTACGTTGTAGCCAAAGTAACAACTGTGCAAGACGAAGTTTCTAGTAGCGAAGTTTTAATCGTTGCCGAGAATCTTATTTCAGCCCTTAAAGGTGAAATTGAAATCTTGCAAAGCATGCCAGGAAGCGCTCTTGAACATACTAAGTACCAACGCCCATTTGATTTCGTAGAGATTCCAGATTCCCACTTCGTAGTTCTAGCAACCTACGTAACCACTGAAGACGGCACTGGTTTAGTGCATCAATCCCCTGCATTCGGTGCTGATGACTTAGCGGTCTGTCGCTCATATGGATTACCAGTTGTTAATCCAATTGCGCCCGATGGAAAATTTTTACCTGAAGTTAAATTTGTTGGTGGCCTCTTCTTTAAAGATGCGGACAAACCGTTGGTTAAGGAACTCAAATCACTTGGTGTTCTTTATAAGCACGTGCAATATGAGCACTCTTACCCACATTGCTGGCGCTGTCACACTGCTTTGATTTATTACGCACAACCTTCTTGGTATATCCGCACCACTTCTATCAAAGACGCCCTAATTCGCGAGAATAAAAAAACTGATTGGCATCCAGAAACGATTAAGACCGGTCGTTATGGCGATTGGTTAAATAACAATATTGACTGGGCACTTAGCCGAAACCGTTTCTGGGGTACACCGCTACCAATTTGGCGCTGCGAGAATAAACATGAAGTTTGCGTTGGTTCACTAGCCGAGCTCGGTGAGCTTGCTGGACAGGAACTTTCTAACCTCGACCCTCATCGCCCATTTGTTGATGACATTTCATTTAATTGTGCAGAGTGCAAAGAACTAATGACTCGCACCCCTGAAGTTATTGACTGTTGGTATGACTCAGGTGCAATGCCTTTCGCGCAATTTGGTTACCCACATAAAGAGGGCTCCAAAGAGAAATTTGCTGCCGCCTACCCAGCTGACTTCATCTGCGAAGCGATCGATCAAACTCGCGGCTGGTTCTACACGCTAATGACCATCGGAACGTTAGTTTTCGATGAGTCTTCGTATAAAACCGTTCTCTGCTTAGGTCATATTCTTGATAAAGATGGCCGCAAGATGAGTAAGCACTTAGGCAATGTTTTAGAACCAATGGCACTTATGGAACAACATGGCGCCGATGCCATTCGTTGGTACATGTTGGCCGCTGGTTCGCCTTGGTCTGCGCGTCGAGTTGGGCATGAAGCAATTACAGAAGTTATTCGTAAAACGCTATTAACTTATTGGAACACTGTTTCTTTCCACGCCCTTTATGCCCAAGCAGCCAACTTTGAGCTATCTCAAGCACCAGAAATGTCTACCCGACCACTGATGGATCGCTGGATTAATAGCGAATTGCAATCTTTGATTATTGAAGTTGACGAGGCGCTAAGTGATTTCGATTCGCAACGCGCAGGCAAAGCGCTCGCAGCATTTATTGATGACCTTTCTAATTGGTATGTGCGTCGATCTCGTCGTCGGTTCTGGGATGGCGATGTTGCCGCTATGGCAACTTTGCACGAATCACTAGTTGTTCTCACTCAATTAATGTCACCTATGGTGCCATTTATTACGGAAGAAGTTTGGCAAGTACTTGTGCGCCCAGTTGATGTAAATGCAGTTAGCTCAGTCCACCTAACCAATTTCCCGGTAGCTAATCAATCCCAGATAGATGTAACACTATCTGCCCAAGTTGCTCTAACTAAGCGCATCGTCGAACTAGGCCGAGCTGCTCGCGCCGAAAGTGGTGTAAAGATTCGCCAACCACTACAACGCGCATTGATCTCAGCTAAAGGTTGGGCAGCTCTGCCAGTTGCCATGAAAGAGCAGATCGCCGAAGAGTTAAATGTGATTGATCTAGAAGATATTGCTAGCGCTGATGGCGAACTAGTTGATATCTCAATCAAAGCTAATTTCCGCACTTTGGGAACAAAATTTGGTGGCGCGGTGCAAGAGATCGCTAAAGCAATTTCGGCACAAAACCCTTCTGAACTAGTTGCAACGCTGCGTGCAAACGCTTCAACCAAAGTTGGCGAATGGGAAATTACCCTCGATGACTTAGTTGTTACTGAAACCCCGAAGAGTGGCTGGAATGTAGCTAGCCATGACGGCGAGAGCGTTGCCCTTGATTTAGCGTTAAGTCCTGCTCTGATAACTGCCGGACTAGTGCGCGAAGTGGTTCGCTTTATTCAAGATGCACGCAAAACTAGTGGTTTTGATATTTCTGATCGAATAAACATCTTGTACAACGCTAATAACGATGTTATGACTGCTATCGCATCAGACTTATCGCATATCCAAGGCGAAGTTCTTGCTACCCAAATGCAGGCAGATACCGCGCTTGTTCTAGGAGAAAACGAACTTGGATTAACAGTTAAGTTGGTTAAACAGGCTTAACTAAAACGAGCGTAGAAGCGGAGCAATTCGCGAAATTACAATGAAGAGAATAAGCATTGAGAGATCGATACTGATTCCACCAATGCGAAGTGGCTTTACGAAGCGACGGACAAAACGAAGTGGCTTGTCAGTTACGGCATAAATAAAATCTGCGGCAATTAGAAGTACGCCACGTGGCCGCCAGGATGATGATGCCATGCGGACATAATCCAAGATAAGTCGCAGAAATAAGCAGAGTAAAAAGAGTTGCAGTAAATCGGCGATTAATCCGCCAATACTAAACATCTAAGAATCAGCTCTGGTTGAAAAAAGATGCTTCTGCTGCGGCAGCTTTTGCATCATTGCTGACACTTACATTTTCAGGTGAGAGCAAGAATACTTTTGAAGTAACACGTTCAATGCTTCCGTGAAGTCCAAAAACTAAACCACTTGCGAAGTCAACTAAGCGCTTGCGCTCGGTTTCTTCCATGTCGCTCAGATTCATAATTACTGGATTGCCTTCGCGATACTGCTCGCCAATTACACGTGCTTCGCTATAGGTGCGTGGGTGCAACGTGACGATGCGATCCATAGTTGAAAGCTCCGGTTGCACAGGTACGACTACTGGTCGTGTGCCACGTGATTCACGAATCGTTACTCCGGTACCACCGCGCACTGGTTCGCGTGGAACTACTGCGACTTCATTTAGTTCTGGATCGTCCTTCAGACCTAAGAAGGTCGCAACTTTGCCTACTGAAAATGCCATGTAACAAGGTTACTAGTGGGGTGATCTGGAACCGAGGATTGAACTACCTACCCGAATATGTGTCGCACCGTACTTTATGGCAGCTTCGAAATCACCACTCATACCAACAGATAGAAATTTTGAGTTTGGATATTGGCCCACAAACCCTTGATTTATCTGGGCCAAATCAGCAAATGCTTTCATTGGTTCAACACCTAAAGGTGCAACTGCCATCAACCCTAAAAGGTCTAGGTTGTTGCTCTGATTTACCAGGTCAGCTAATTGAGCCAATTCAGCCGGATTGGCTCCCCCTCGACCTTCTTCCCCATCTAGTGATACCTGCAAGAAAACTTGATGTTTACGAGAGCTTTGAGCAAATTTTAGGATTTCTTTTTCGCTTGAAATCGAATGAATCACATCAGCCCACCCGCAGATAGATTTAATTTTATTGCTCTGGATCTGGCCTTGAAAATGCCAAGTAGCGCTAATCAATTCAGCTTTAGGGCCGGCCTCTTGGTCTCTATTCTCACCAAAATTTGATTCGCCTAATTCGCACAGGATTTTGATATCTGAAATTGGAAAAGTCTTAGTAACGACAATTAAATTAATCTCAGCCGGGTCTCTATTTACTGACTTTGCAGCAGCGCTAATCCGCTCTTTAACTTCTTGTAAGTTCTGGGTAATTTCAGATTTGCGATTACTCATAATTTAATTACTCCGCCTTGACGTCCGGTTACTTGATTTCTGCGGTAGGAGAAATAACTTTCATCTTCTAAAGTGCAGTCAACTGAATTTCCAACTGGTACATCAACTGCTGCAAGGGCCGCAATTAGCGCTCCTGGTAAATCTAACGCTAGCGTACCGAATTTAGTTTTGCTGCTTGCCAGTGGGTGCGCTGCACTGACTTGATCGTGCAATTCCTGTGGAACTTCATAGCAGCTACCGCAAATAGCCGGCCCAATAGAGCCAGAAATTTGTGTCGCACCAAGTTCGCGCATCTTCGAAACTGTCTTGAGTGCGATGGAATTCATTAGCCCTGCTCTACCGACATGTATTGCTGCTACTAACTTTTCACTTCGCAAGAGAAGTGGGATGCAGTCAGCCACCATTACAACTAAAGCTAAATCTGGATATCCGGTAATCAATGCATCGGCGACTGGTACTTGCATCGGAAATTCATCAAGGACGACAACGGTGTCACCGTGAACTTGCGACATGACTGCGAAATTGCCAACTTGCTCGCGCAACTTCGCTCGATTTAGTTCGACATCAGCTGGGTCATCACCTACATGACTCGCTAAGTTCCAGGAAGAGTAATCGCCATGGCTAAAACCACCATGGCGATTAGTAAAGAAGCTATCCATTTCTATTTCATAAAGTCAGGCACATCAATATCATCTTCAGAGACAAGCTCTTCAAACTTTACGCGTGGGCGCAATGGTCGATCGGCATCGAGATCAAGTGCTACCGAGATTGGGTCATTAGTTGGAAGCGGATCAGCGTTGCCAGAAAGGGCAGCAGCATTAATCACTGGAACCGAAACCTTCTTTGGCTCTCCCCCAGAGAAACCAGCCGCAATAACAGTTATGCGGACCTCATCGCCCAGTGCGTCGTCAATGGTGGTTCCGAAAATTATGCGCGCATCGGGATGTGCTGAAGCTTGTACAAGTTCGCAAGCTTCATTAATCTCAAAGAGACCTAGATCTGAGCCACCGGCAACTGATAGCAATACACCCATTGCGCCATCTATTGATGCTTCAAGTAGAGGGCTTGAGATAGCAAGCTCAGCTGCGCGACGAGCACGATCTTCGCCACGAGCAGAACCGATACCCATTAGAGCCGAACCAGCATCAGTCATAACTGTTTTTACATCGGCAAAGTCCAAGTTAATTAATCCTGGTTGCGTGATGATTTCAGTTATTCCTTGAACACCTGAGAGCAGAACTTGATCAGCTGATCTAAAAGCATCAACTGCAGTAATACTGCGATCACTAATCGCTAACAAGCGGTCATTTGGAATAACAATCAACGTATCTACTTCGCTACGAAGTTCTTCGATTCCAATATCTGCTTGTGATTGGCGAATCTTTCCTTCGAAACTAAATGGACGAGTAACCACACCAATTGTTAAGGCACCCAAATCGCGCGCAATTTTGGCAACCACCGGAGCGCCACCAGTACCTGTACCGCCACCTTCGCCTGCAGTAACAAAAACCATATCCGCGCCGCGCAAAATTTCTTCAATTTCATCTGCGTGATCTAGCGCTGCTTCGCGACCTTTTTCAGGAGCAGCACCAGCGCCAAGACCTTTAGTTGATTTACGACCGATATCTAATTTCACATCAGCATCGCTCATTAACAAATGTTGTGCATCAGTATTTATCGCAATGAACTCGACACCTTTTAAACCAACATCAATCATGCGATTGATTGCATTAACTCCACCGCCACCAATACCAACAACTTTGATGACCGCTAAATAATTCTGTGGTGAAGCCACTTTTTATCCTCCTAAAGAACAGTAAACCTCAAGTTGAGAATCACTGTTATGCCTGATATATAGGCGAAAGTATTCTTTGTCAGCCGTGTAGGCAAAGACCGCCACGCATCTTTTTTATTTTTTATTTTAACTACTTTTCGAGCAAAAATTTATTTCACTATTGGTGAAAGTGGTTCAGTTAAATCAATTTTCTTAATTTTAGAATTCTCGGGCAGTGCCACTAAAGCCTTATATACCTTTAGTTTGAGATCAATTTCAATATCGGATCCCCAGACAACCGTTAGCGATCGCTTTCCTTCGGTTATTTTGAAATTAATATTTTCAGGAGAGGTTGCAGTAAAGGCTGAAGTACGGGTTGAGAATTCTGTCGGCAATTTAGTAAACAATTTGATTGCAGCTAAGCCGCTCTTGGCATCTCTGGCGAAAACTGAAGGCAACTTAGCGTCATAGCCACCTGGCAACTCAAATCTTTTGCCAGTTGCATCCATCAGTTGCCCGTTAAAAGTCGCGATGGGTAAACGAGGCGTGATTGCAATAACTATTTTTCCTGAAATCCAATTTCGCGATAGATCGGCGTTATCTACCCATGGCAAATTTTGTAAGCGCGCTGCAATTTTGCGAGTTTCAATTCGCGCTAGCCGTTCACCCACTTCTAAGTTAGTCAAATTCTTAACAGTTGCTTCGCTATTTTTTGTGGGCGATCCTGTGTAACTAATCTCCTTGATAGTTAGAACATTCGACCAACCGAGTAAGTAAGCCAATCCTGCTATTAGCAAGATCGCCAAAACGGTGAATAGTCGATGCTTCAGTAAGAACATTTATTTAGCTAGCTCTTCTACGATAATTGGCGCTAAAGAACTCACGTCACCAGCTCCGAGCGTAATAATCACATCACCAGGTTTGGCTGATTGAACTACAGCATCTACGGCATCAATAAAGTTTGGAATGAATTTGCCATGCTTCATTTTTTCGACAATAGCTTCTGAACTTATTCCAACTATCGGCTTCTCGCTAGCGGCATATATTTCGAGCACAATTATTTCATCAGCCAAATCTAAGGCGGCTGCAAAATTATCAATAAAGGCTTTAGTTCGAGAGTACCGGTGAGGTTGGAAAACTACGATCAATCGGCCATCGCCAGCAAATCTGCGTGCCGCAGTTAAAGTAACTTCAATTTCAGTTGGGTGATGGCCATAGTCATCAATTACTCGGATTCCGTTTATGGTTCCTTTTATTTCGAAGCGACGACCAGCACCTTTAAATGTTGCTAAGCCATCAATCATTTCTCCTGGAACTTGCTCCAGGACTATTCCGGCTGCCAGTGCAGCAGAAGCGTTCATCAAGTTATGGTGGCCAGGAACATTTAGCTCTAATTTGCCAAGAACTTTGCCATGCCAGATGGCGCGACCGCTTGAACCAAGGGGCAAAAGAGTTATCTGATCAATTACTAAATCCGAATCTGGTGAGGTTCCGTAAGTAAAGGTACGTGTGCTGGTAACTGCACTGCCAAGCTTTCGGGCCCCTTTATCGTCATTGCAATAAATCAAAAAGCCTTCACTATCTATCGTCTTAATGAAATCTGAAAATACTTCAAAAACCGCGCTCTCATCAGCAAAGTAGTCGACGTGATCGTATTCAATATTTGTGATTATCCCGCCATAAGGATGATAAGCAAGAAAGGATCCATCAGATTCATCGGCTTCGGCAACAAAGAATTCCCCAGTGCCTCGATGAGCATTTGAACCAGAAGCGGTAATTGTGCCACCGATAGCAAAAGAAGGATCTGCTCCTGTTGCTTGAAGGGCGACGGTAAGCATTGATGAAGTTGTAGTTTTTCCGTGCGTTCCTGCTACAGCGATACTTTTCGTTTCTGACATCAGAAGTGCCAACGCAGTTGCTCGCGCAATAAGTGGGATTCCTAATTCGATCGCACGTAATCGTTCTGGGTTACCCTCAGAAATTGCAGTTGAGTACACAACTAAATCTGCACCATCGACGTTCTCGCTTTGGTGTCCAACTGCGACGCTTGCACCAAGGGCCGTGAGTGCGATTACAACATTTGAATCCTTGGCATCAGAGCCAGAAACTTTAATTCCATGTGAAAGTGAAATGCGAGCTAAGCCGCTCATTCCAGCTCCGCCAATGCCAATGAAGTGCACGCGTTTACCTATTAACTCTAGCAAAGTTAGATTCGGCTTCATTTAACCAATTCTGCCATGACGGCGCATTAACTTAACAATATTTGCGACGGCGGCGCGATCACTTTCATTTCCAGCCGTGAATTCTCGGGATTTCATCAAAACGCTCGGCATATTCTTAATTAGCCACTGTGCGCTAAATTCAATTTGCGGCACTAGTACCGCGCGGCCTTGCTCAATTAGGAAATCAGCATTGCGCGCTTGCTCGCCATTACCAATTGCCAGTGGAACAAAGATCGCATACTTACCCAAAGCGTTAACTTCTGCGCAAGTGATAGCACCACTTCGCCCGATAATTAGATCAGCTGCTAGATAGGCGGTTGCCATATCTTCAATATAGGCAACTGGCTGATATCCAGCACTTGCTAACGGCAGTTGATTCTTACCGCCAACTGAGTGAATGACCTCGAAGTCGGTTAGTAAATTAGCAAGCGAGCTGGCAATAATTGAATTAATCGCAGCTGAGCCTTGAGATCCGCCCAAAATTAGAAGCAAAGGCTTGTCAGATTTAAGTCCGAGTTTCGCTTTTGCTGAGCGCCGCGCAGCGGGCCAATCACTTTTTGCCGTATCCAGAGCGGAACTGATGGCCGGTTTAAGTGGCAATCCAACAACTTCAGCATTTCTAAATTTTCCAGCTTTAACAGGCTTCCCGACGGCCATTGCCCCACCTAAGAATGCGCCAAATTTATTCGCCCAACCAGGAATCGCGTTTGCTTCATGTATCACGAATGGAATTCTGCGTATAGCTGCTGCAAAGTAAATCGGAGCCGATACATATCCGCCAAAACCGATTACGCAGTCAGCGCCATTTACTATCTGCAGCGATCTAGCCAGAGCTTGGCCAAAACGAATAGGTGCCGACAGACCAGCAGGTGAAAGTGCTCGTGGCAAGGTAACTTTCGGGATTGTGCTTAATTTATATCCAGCACCAGTAACCAAAACATTTTCAAGCCCTGTAGTCGTGCCAACAAACTCGAACTTACTCTTTGGGAATTCTTTTTGCCATTCATCAGCCACTGCTAAAGCCGGTTCTATGTGTCCAGCTGTGCCCGCCCCCGCTAGGACAATCTTCATTTAGAATTCGACTTTCGGAACTCACGAATTCCACGAGCAACTTCAGGATCACGAAGAGCCGCGCCTAAGACAAAACCCAGCGCTAAATAAGTGGAAATAAGTGATGAGCCACCGTATGAAATCAACGGCAAAGTAACGCCAACTACTGGCACCAAACTAATTGCAGAACCGATATTGAAGAAACATTGAATTGAGATCCAAACACCGATGCCGGCGCATGTGAATCTAACCATCGGGTCATTGGCGCGAATTGTGATTCGGAAAATAGCGAAAATTAGTCCGCAGAAAAGAAGAATGGTCCCGATAGTTCCAAGTAGCCCTAGTTCTTCACCAATAACCGAGAAAATAAAATCTGTGTGAGCTGCAGCTAAATAACCCCATTTTTGCCGACTAGCTCCGAGGCCAACACCTAATAGCCCACCAGTTGCCAAACCCATGAGGCTATGTGCAGGTTGCCACCCATAATTCTTGTAGTCACCTTCAGCGAAAGGATTGAAAACAACCAGGAATCGAGCTGCTCGATATGGAGCACTCAGAATTAGAACACTCACACCAGCCATGCCTAGTGCTGAAATCGTGCCAAAAAGTCGAAGTGGGATTCCGGAAACAAAAAGTAACCCAGCCATGGTCGCACCAATAACTGCGGCAGTTCCTAAATCTTTGCCGGCTAATACGAAGATAAGAACACCGAAATAGCCGGGCACAATTAGCTTCAAAACATTTGTCCGCACAATTCCGGCATTTTCATACTGTGCCAACATGGTCGCCGCCCAAAGAATCATCAGAAACTTTGCAAACTCAGAAGGCTGAACTACAAATGGGCCAATCCCAATCCAGTTTCGGTTTCCATTAACGGCATGACCGATACCAGGAATAAGCAGCACAGCTAGCATGCCGATAGATACCAATAGCGAAATACGTCCGATCGCTCGCCACAAATTTAGTCGTAACTTTGCCGCTACCCAACCAATCGGAAGAGCCAAAATCAGGAAGATAAGTTGTCTTACGAATGTTCCGTAAGTATTTCCATTTACTTTTGTCGAATAAATCGTCGAGGCCGAGAAAACCATGACCAAGCCTAAGATGCTTAAAGCTATTACACAGATGGAAAAGAGCGCAAAAGTATTAAATGGCTGAAGTAACTTACTGCGCTTAACTTGCGTTGTCATTTTTACCCACTATTTCTCGAACTGATTTAGCAAAACGATCACCGCGATCGCCATATGAAACAAATTGGTCCATCGATGCACATGCTGGCGCCAGTAGCACAGCGTCGCCATCCTGAGCTAGAAGTTTTGCCGCTTTAACTATTTGATCCATAAAGTCATTTTTCGCACCGCTTCGATCATGGCCAGGCATTGGATCTACTCGAATTAGCGGCACATTTGGGAAATTGGTTTGTAATTCATGGGCGATTAATTCTCGATCGGTGCCGATTAAAACAACACCGCGCAAACGTGAGCCCACTTGCGTAATTAAGTCACTCATCTCAGCGCCTTTAGCTAGCCCCCCAGCTATCCAGACCACGCTTAGTTCAGACATTAGCGAAGCTTGGGCAGCATGCGGATTAGTTGCCTTGGAATCATCAATCCAGCGAATTTTATTATGTTCTAACACTAATTCAATGCGATGACGCCCTGGTCGAAATTTCTTAATAGCCCCACGTATTACTTCGTGTTCGATGCCAATTGCGCGCGCCAAACCAGCAGCCGCTAATGCGTTGGAAACCGAATGGGGCGCAGTTGGTTGTACTTCGTTTAGTTCACAAAACATGGCAGCTTCAATTGGATCTACTACAAATGCGCGATCAACCAAAAGATTTTCGACTAACCCAATCTCACCTGGCTTAGGGGTTTGCAGAGTGTAGAAAACTTTCCGACCTTGCCAGTGTGCGCTTCCCTCTACAACTGATTGGTCATCGCCATTTAGGATCGCAGTTACTGAGCGGCTCAGTAAATCTAGCTTTGCTTTTGCGTATTCTGAGAAAGAGCCATGCCAATCAATATGATCCAGCGCAATGTTTAGGATTGAACCAGCCACAAATTCGGCAGACTCTGACCAATGTAACTGGAAAGAGGATAGTTCAAGAACTAAATAGTCATACCTCTGCTCAGAGATAACAGCGTCAATTACTGGTGTTCCGACATTTCCGCAAGCAAAGGCATTGATGCCAGCAGCCTTAAGAATTGATTCAGTAAGTTCGACCGTGGAAGTTTTTCCGTTAGTGCCAGTTACTGCTAACCACTTCTGCCCTGGTGCTACCTGTTGCTTAATTTCCCAGGCTAGATCAATTTCATTCAGTAATGGAATTTCGCGATTTCGAAGATCGGCAATTATTGGATGACTAGGACGCCAACCCGGCGAGACAACCGCTGCTGCCCAATTGATATTTGATACCTCGTTTAGTGTCACTCGTTGAAAATCAAACTCACTGCTCTCGTTTTCATCATAAACAGAAATCTCAGCGCCCATGTTTCTTAGAACTTGAGCGACCGATCGACCAGTAACTCCGCCTCCAAGTACCAAAACCTGTGCATGGGCAATAGCTACGCCGCCAAGTGTTGTTACTTTTGACAATGAAACTGGAGGAGTAATTGACATCTTTTAGCCCTTAAGGCTCAGCCATTGAGCATAGAAAAGACCCAAACCAAGCGCTACACATAGCCCCGCAATGATCCAGAAGCGAAGCACGATAGTTACCTCGCCCCAACCTTTTAATTCAAAGTGATGATGCAGTGGAGCCATTCTAAAAATTCTTTTTCCGCCAGTTGCTTTGAAGTAAAGCGTCTGAATAATTACCGACATCGTGATAATTACGAAAAGTCCACCAAGTGGAATTAATAGAAGTTGAACTCGTAGTGTGCTGGCTAGACCTGCTAACGCACCACCGAGTGCCAATGATCCGGTATCACCCATAAATATTTTTGCCGGAGAAGCATTCCACCAAAGAAATCCAGTACACGCGCCAGCGAGAGCGGCGGCTAATACTGCTAAGTCCAGCGGGTCACGTACTGAATAGCAACCGCTGGTTAAATCAGTTGCAATCGCACAGCCTTGACCAAACTCCCAAATTCCAATCAAAATAAAAGCTAAGAAAGTCATCACTGACGCACCGGTTGCTAAACCATCAAGCCCGTCAGTTAAATTAACGCCATTACTCGTGGCAGTTACCATTAATGAAATCCAGATAACGACAGCTACTGCGCCAAGCACAATACTGGTATCGCGAACTGCTGATAAATTTAATGAGATTGGGGTTAGGCCTTCGTTGTCAGCAAATTGAATTCCGAAATATCCGAACGTCGCGGCAATTACTACTTGACCAAGAATTTTGTAGCGTCCTTTTAGACCCAGAGATTTTTCTCGAGAAACTTTTAGCCAGTCATCTAGGAAACCGATAAAGCCAAGTCCAATTACTAGCGCAAGCACCAGGAGTGCAGACGCCGTCATCGAAGTCTGCGTTGCTCCATGACTTGCTAGATACCCTGCGATAGCGGCAAAAATAATTATTAGACCACCCATGGTTGGAGTGCCGCGCTTGGTGTGATGTGAACTCGGACCGTCATCTCGAATGATTTGGCCATAACCGCGTTTAGCCAACAAGCGAATCAACACAGGCGTGCCGAATAAAGCGAAGAAGAGTGCAATTGCACCCGAGATAAGGACCTGTCTCATTTATTCGTCATCCTTCTTTCTTGCCTCAGTTTGCCAGTTCGCTACTACTTCTTGGGCTATTTCTTCAAAATGTTCGGCTCGGGATGCTTTCACCAACAACACATCACCTGATTGCATCTGATTTAAAAGTGAAACGACTGAATTCTTATCATCTAGTTCATGAACTTTTGTTTCGCTTTTACTTGGAACTCCCTGGCTATAAGCAGGCATCGAAACTGTTAGTAGGTGATCAACACCTAAATCGCTAACTAATTTTCCGATCGTGGCATGATCTGATTCCTCAGCTGGTCCCAATTCATGCATTTTTCCTAACACTGCCCAGGATGAGCCACCACGTTCTTGCGCAAACAGAGCCAACGTTCGTAGAGCTGCAGCCATTGATTCCGGGTTAGCGTTATATGAATCATTAATCATCAAGCGGCCATCTAATTCAAAAATTTCCATTCGCCACTTACTAGCAAGTTCAGCCATTGAAAGAGCGCCGGCGATTTGATCTACCGATAATCCCAACGCACTTGAAATGGCGGCAGCGGCTAGGGCATTAGGAATTTGATGTAGTCCGACTAGGCGCATGCCGACTGCTGCGCGACCAGATTTGGTAACTAAATCAAAGTGCGGACGACCTTCACGAATTTCAACATCAGCAGCCCGCACATTGCAATCACTGCGTTCGCCAAAAGTTAGCACTGCTACCCCATCGGCAACTTTCATAGCAGGTGTAAATTGATCATACGTTCCAAGGATTGCCGTACCGCCACTGATTAGTGAAGTAATTAACTCTGATTTAGCCTGGGCTATTGCTTCGCGAGAACCAAATTCGCCAATATGTGCGTTGCCGACTTTTAGCACCGCACCAATTTTTGGTTTAGCGATTTCGCAAAGTGCTGAGATATCGCCAATATGTCGAGCGCCCATTTCAACGATGCAGTACTTAGTTTGCTCATTGCACTCCAATATTGTGAGTGGCACGCCCAATTCGTTATTGAATGAGCCAACTGGTGCCACAGTTTCACCAACTGAAGAAAGTATGTAGTTCAGTAGATCCTTTGTAGTTGTTTTACCTTGTGAGCCAGTGATTCCGATAACCGTTAAATTCTCTAACTGCACTCGGGCGAATTTGGCTAGATCTGCCACTGCCTGCATAACATCTGAGACAACTACGCAAGGTTGCTCAATTACCTGGGTAGTTAGGGCCAATACCGCCCCATTAGTGAAAGCATCAGAGCAGTACTCGTGACCATCGGTATTTTCACCAACTAAAGCTAGAAAGAGTGAGCCAGCTTTAGCCCTGCGAGAATCAAATACTGGTGGCTGCGAGACCATAATGTTTTCATCACCATGAAGTGAGCCATTAACAATTAGTGAAATTTCACGGGCTGATAATTTGATCATGGGGTCGCCTCTATTGCCGCTGCAAGCACTAAACGATCATCAAAGTTATGCTTTACGCCGGCAATCTCCTGGCCTGGTTCGTGTCCTTTTCCTAGGAGTACAACAACATCACCAGGTTTTGCAGCTGCTACCGCAATTTCAATCGCTCGTTTACGATCGAGCTCGATCGCACTTGTAGCAGGCAAAGTTAAACCAGAAACCATATCTTTTACGATCGATGCTGGGTCTTCACTTCGGGGATTATCACTAGTAAAAATTGCCATGTCAGATCCTGCTAATAACGCAGCGCCCATTAAAGGTCGCTTACTTTTGTCTCGATCTCCACCGCAGCCTAGGAGTGCGATAACTTTTCCAGAAGTGCTTTTCCGTAGAGTTTCCAAAACACTTGTTACCGAATCTGGTGAGTGTGCGTAATCAACTAGTGCAGTAAATGACTGACCGAGATCAACTTTTTCAAGTCGGCCTTCGGCGCCGATAAGCGATGGCGTAATGGCTGCAATATCGATTGGATCAATTCCGCTGGCAACGCAAATTGCTATCGCCATTAGCAGGTTATCTAAATTGAATTCGCCTACTAATTTCGTCGTTGTCTCAATTAAGATACCGCCAGCACCTCTGATTGCAAGCTCGGTACTGTGAGCGCCAGTTTCAATTCTCTCAAAATACCAATCTGCGGATTTCGTATTGCGCGAAATTGAAACGACTGGCAATTCTTGAATTTCCAACAACTTCTTTGCCCAAGTTGAATCGATATTTATATAGGCAGTATCGGCATATTTATAGCTAAATAGGGCTGCTTTTGCAGCAAAGTAGGAATCCATATTGCCATGGAAATCCAAGTGATCTTGTGACAAATTAGTAAAGGCTGCAATATCAAAATGTGAGCCACCGATACGATTCAAAGAAACTGCGTGGCTAGAAACTTCCATAAATAGATTGCGCATATGTCGCTCACGCATTACGGCAGCTAAAGATTGCAGTTCCGGCGCCTCCGGAGTGGTACGGAGCGCTTGAACCACTTCATCGCCAATTCGAGTCTCAACTGTGCCGACTAAGCCACTTTGTCTGCCAGCTACCATCGCTATTTGATGAAGAAGAGTTGTTACGGTGGTTTTGCCATTAGTGCCAGTCACCCCAACGCTAAACATGTCGCGCATTGGTTCATTGTGTAACCAAGCTGCAATCACACCTGCAGCAGCTCGAGGGTCAGCAACTACTAAAACTGGCAGATCGGTAATTAAAGCAGCGCCTACTTCGTCAGTTAGTACGGCAACGGCGCCATTTAGTTTTGCATTACCCGCATAAGTTGCTCCGTGAACTTTTGCGCCAGCAACAGCGACAAACAAATCACCAGCCTCAATTTGGTGTGAATCTATCGAGACGCCAGTGATTGCAATATTTTCTAAATCTGGATACTTTGAAAACGCTGAAGTAAGTTCACCGACCGCACGAAGATTTCGTCCAGGAATTGGATCGTGTGGTCGTAACATTTTAGAGTGCGCCGCTCGCAGAGGTAGTTTTTGCTTGCGCTTTAGCTTTAGCAATAGCCTTGATTAATTGTTTTTCATCTAGGGCTACTGGCACAATTTTGGTGCCTGTTGGTGCAATGTGCTTTGACTCAAGTACAAATGACATCACTTTCTTAAATACTGGTCCGCCTAGATATCCGCCCCAGTGCATTCCTTTGGGATCTTGGATAGTTACTGAAATTACATATCTAGGAGCATCAGATGGTGCGAAGCCAATGAATGAAGCCGTAAAGCCGCTATAGCAGCCACAAATATCGTTATAACGATTAGCAGTTGCAGTCTTGCCAGCCACTCGATAGCCAGGAATGGCTGCAGATGGCGCAGTTCCGTTTGCAGATACCACGCTCTCCATCATGAGGCGCACTTTGATGGCTGTTTCGGCGCTTACTACTCGCACAGTTGTGCGGGGTTTTGCGGGAGTGAAATTTCCGTTCGCTTCATTTGTTCCGGCAATAACAGTTGGCGATACTCGAACTCCATTGTTTGCAATAGTTGCAAATACGCTGGTTGCTTGCATCGCGGTCAGTGAGTATCCCTGGCCGAAAGCAATTGTCGGTGCTGAAGTTCCTGACCAATCTGAAACCGGACGGAGAATGCCACGTGATTCGCCAGGGAGCCCTGAACCAGTACTTTCTCCGATACCAAATTTACTCAAGTAATCGTGTAACTGATTATTAGTAAGTTTCTCGCCTATCTGAATTGTGCCGGTGTTACTAGAAACTGCCAAAATACCTGAAGTTGTTAATCGCCAGTCTGCGTGATTTTTATGATCATGGAATTTAGAGCCACCGCGCTTTAATACATCAGGAACCGTGAAAACAGTTGTTGGCGTAACTTTATTTTCTTCAATAGCAGCAGCAACCGTCATAATTTTTCCAGTTGAGCCTGGCTCATAAACATCTTGCACTGACGGGTTACGCATTGCCGCGAGTGAAACACTGTCACGATTATTTAAATTGAAGGTAGGTGCTGTTGCATGAGCCAGAATTGCGCCAGTTTTTGGGTCCATGACAATTACAGTTCCGCTACTTGCATTGGCTGACTTAACCGCTTCGGCTATAGCTTTTGAGGCCACCCACTGAATATCGCGATCAATAGTCAATCGAATTGAGGTTCCAGCTTTAGCTGCAATGATCTCCGATTGAGAACCGGGAATTTCAGCACCATAACCAT
The DNA here is from genome assembly GCA_026393075.1 of Actinomycetota bacterium. Taxonomy (GTDB): domain Bacteria; phylum Actinomycetota; class Actinomycetes; order Nanopelagicales; family Nanopelagicaceae; genus Planktophila. The sequence goes on from JAPLAW010000028.1 coordinate 49,162, forward strand.
TTGCGTATGAATATTTGCCATTGGTGCCGGTGATAATTGAATTCATGCTTGATTCCAAGCCAGTTGCGCCATTACCTTCTTGATTAACAAAGCCAATTAAGGAAGCCACCAAAGAGCCAGATGGATACTCGCGGATGTAGGCGCGCTCTGGATAGAAAGCTGTTATACGTTGATCGAAATCTTTAGGTTCTAAAGCACTGTTGTGTTCTGCAATGGCTTTCTTTAAAGCACTCCAAACAGCAGGCTTGGCATTGCGATAGATCAATTTCCACTTTAATTCACCGGTATATAGATTTTTAAGTTCTGAAACCGGCATTCCCAAAATAGGAGAAGTAAATTTGGCGGTAAAAGCTGGATTTGAAATCGCACTCTGATCAACCACGATATTGATGGCATTTACGCTTTTTGCTAGCGCAACGCCATTTACATCGGTGATAGTGCCGCGAGGCGCTTGTAGCGTCGCCACATTTTCCATCTCGTTTACTGCCCAAGTCCTAATTGAGTTAGCAGTAATTACCTGCACCCAAATAACCTTTGCGACGAAAATCGCCATAAAAATTAAAGTCAGCACAATTAAGACTTGAATGCGCTTACGAACTAGAGCGAAATTACCCAATTGAGCCTCCAGCAACTGCTTCAGCTTCAGGAACCAGAGGTTCATCGAGATTTAGAAATGCCGGAGTTGCAGATGGTTTCATGCCCATCTCGGTTGCTGCGGCAGCAAGTGCAATAGGTGATGAGATTCGATCTAACTGGCGTATATATGCTTCTCGCTGATCAGTTAGTAAACGTGCCTCAAGTTGTAACTTTGAAAGTTTGAACGCGTCTTGTGCAAGCAAAGTATTGATAAAGAGAAGTGCAACCAGACCAAGTGCCCCAATGCCAGTTAAGAATAGAATGAAAACTTTTTGGTCAGCTCGCTTGTCGATGTCAATCTTCGGCACTAGACGAAGGGCGACTTCCGAAGATCGTTCAATTACTTTCTGCTTTGATCGGCTGATTGCTGGAGCGAGTGCTGTAATTGCCATTATGCGGCCAACCGTTCTATTGCACGTAGACGAACAGATTGCGCACGCGAGTTCGCGGCAATCTCTGCTTCACTTGGGAGAACCGAACCGCGAACCACTAGAGCGAACTTCGCAGCGAATTCAGGTAGATCAATTGGCAAATCACGTGGCGTACCTGACGTTGTAGCTTGAGTGAAAATCTCTTTTACGATGCGATCTTCAAGTGATTGGAATGACATCACTACTAGACGGCCGCCAACTTTGAGCAATTCAAGTGCTTGCGGAATAGCACGGTTAACTGCGCCAAGTTCATCGTTGGTTTCAATGCGAAGTGCTTGGAAAGTGCGCTTAGCTGGATTGCCACCAGTACGACGGGTTGCTGCCGGAATGCTCTCTTTAACCAAGGTAGCTAGCTGAGCAGTTGAATTAAGCGGTGCCTTAGCTCGCTCTTTAACAATGTTTTCAACGATACGTGTTGCGAATTTTTCTTCACCGTAGGTGCGCAGAATTCGCACTAAATCACCTGGGGTGTATGTGTTAACAATTTCGCTGGCAGTTATTCCAGTTGATCGATCCATGCGCATATCAAGGGGCGCATCTTGTGAATAAGAAAAACCACGATCACTCTGATCAAGCTGCATTGATGAAACACCTAGATCAAAGAGAATTCCGTCAACTTGTTCAAAACCAAAACTATTTACTACATCTGTTATTTCATCAAAGATTGCGTGGCTTACCATTGCGCGATTCTCAAATTTAGCTAAACGATTCTTCGCTTTTACAATTGCATCTAGATCACGATCAATTCCAATTAAAACTAAATTTGGATTTGATTCAAGTAATGCTTCGCTATGTCCGCCAAGGCCAAGAGTTGCATCAACAACAACTGGAGTTTCTGATTTATTAATTGCGGGGGTTAGCAGATCAATGCAGGTATCTCGCATTACTGAAATATGTTCTAGCATCAATTCCCCCTTTCGCTAATTACTGCTTTACTGCTTGTGTTCCATGTTCTGTTTTTCGTTATCGCTATCTGCTCTGGTCACCGCCGGCCGACGGATTTTCTTAAACGGCACCGGGGAAGGGGCGCCGTTTTCGTAGGGTCGGCGGTGGCCAAAAGAGATAGTGGATAGATCAAAAGAGACCTGGGAACACCTCCTCGGAAACTTCAGCGAATCCCTTTTCGCGATCGCTTAGGTATTGGTTCCAAGAAGTTGAGTCCCAAATCTCAACGCGAGTATTTGCGCCGATAACAACGCAATCGCGATCAAGGCCGGCATAGGTACGAAGTGCTTGCGGAATAGTTATGCGACCTTGACGATCAGGAATTTCATCGTGCGCGCCAGCAAACATCACGCGCATGTAGTCACGTGCACCTTTAACAGTTACAGGTGCTTGTCGTAGTTGTTCAGTAAGAGTTGCGAATTCAGCTGATGGAAATACATAAAGACAACGCTCTTGGCCCTTAGTAATTACTAGGCCGGCGGAAAGATCTTCGCGGAACTTGGCAGGAAGGATTAAGCGACCTTTTTCATCAAGGCGAGGCTCGTGAGTGCCGAGAAACATGAGCTCCCCCTTCCCCAAGGTTTGAATGCTCTAGTTCCCCACTTTACTCCCTTTTACTCCATTTACAACCACCCTTCGCCACTTATTTCCCCAATCCCCCCTTTTTATGGGCAGATCCCTCCACTTGTTTTCTTGGCTCTCCCCACTAATTGGGCAAGGTCTAGCGGGCATAAAAAAAGACCCCGGTTAGGGGGCCTTGATTTGATTACGACTACGAATTAATCGATTGGATTTGGTCCACGGTTATCCCAGCGATCATCCATACGCTCTTTAAAGCCTTTTTTAGCTGGCTTTGCGGGGCGTTGACCCTTGGCGATTGCTTCAACTTTGCCCTTTAGGCCGGCAGCTAAAATCGATAAACCGGTCAAGCAGATTAGGAATCCGACCCAACTAATTGGATAGATCTTGCTAAATACGCCACCGAAAACAGCGCCAAAACCGGCAAAGAATAAGACAACTGCTAGACCTAAATTACGGCGGCTTGATTTTGTCGGAGCACCAGTTAGAGCTGAAACTAGGCGTGGGTCATCGACCAACATGGCCTTTTCCATCTGGGCCAGTAGCTTCTCTTCACGCTCCGAAAGTGGCATAAGGCCACAATAGAACATGTGCGCCTTACTCGCTACTTTTTTCGTCATCTAGCGCCTTGGGATCTGCTGAGGATTTCTCAATCAGTCGCCCTGGCCGCACGCTGCCACCGCCGAAGCGTAATTTGGCCCGATCAATAGCCGTATCTGCCTCGCGCCAGCCTTTCTCGCGGGCTCCCAACAGCAATTGCTCTGGGGCAGCTTCGCTCAAGTTATCAAGTGAGATACCAACTAGACGCAGGCGAGCACGATCAAGGTTAAGCGCTAGATAAAGTGTTTTAGCAATTTCATAAATATCGTGAGTGCTATCTATCGGCAGCGGCAAAGTTTTTGAACGCGAGATAGTTGAAAAGTCAGCGAAGCGAACTTTGATTGAAATTGTCTTGGCATAGTAATTATTTTCACGCAATCGGGCTGCTGCTTTTTCAGTAAGACGTAAGAACTCCTGCAGAATTTCTTCGGGGTCATCAATATCTTGCGCAAAAGTTTCCGCTGCCGAAATGCTTTTATCTGGTTCATTCGGAGTCACATCACGATAATCACGGCCCCAAGCTAATTCATAAAGTGAGGCACCACTTGCTTGGCCAAGGGCCCGAATTAAAGTGGCCCGAGGTAAATTAGCAATATCGGCAACTGTGCGCAAACCTAGCCGTTCAAGGGTTTCAGCTGTCTTTGGCCCGACTCCCCAAATTGCATTTACTGGCAGCGGGTGTAAGAAATTTAGAATGCGATCTGCTGGAATTTCTAAGATGCCATTTGGTTTGCAATGACCCGATGCTAACTTGGCAATGAACTTAGATGGCGCAATACCAACTGAACAAGTAATACCTTCGCTGGCTTCTACTTGACGACGAATCTCAACTGCAATCTCGCGACCGGTACCTAGTAATTTACGAGCACCTGTTACATCAAGAAAAGCCTCATCGAGTGAAATTGGTTCGACTAGTGGCGTAAATGAATCAAAGATTTCCATTACTTTTGCCGAAACTTCGGAGTAGCGGGAATGATCAGGAGTAACAAAAATTGCATGTGGCGCCATTCGCTTTGCCCGACCAACTGGCATTGCAGCACGAATTCCATATTTACGTGCTGCGTAGTTTGCCGAGAGCACAACACCGCGCGCCCCTGCGCCAACTACAACTGCTTTTCCGCGTAGTGATGGGTCATCTCGTTCAGCAACCGAGGCATAAAAAGCATCCATATCAACATGCAAAATCGTTGCGGTGCCCTCAGTTGGTTCCGTACTCATATCGCCACTTTATTAGATAACCATTGGTTATAGACATCAGATAGCGACCAAGCTGCATCAGCGCGTAGCGATACTCCCCTAGCGCCAGTTCGGCGCACTTCGCCTCGAACTAGCAATAATTGCGAGTTATAAAGCGTGCCAGCGTAATCAGCTTGGGCATCAGGAAAGAAGGTCGCATCGCTACAACCATAACCATCGTCGAGTGTTAAGAAAATTACTCGCTTGCCTGATCGAACCGGTGGCGTCTGCAAAGTTACTTTAACGCCAGCAACCAAGATTGAAGTCCGCGAACGTTGTTTCAAAAGTTCAGATGACCGCACTGCACCAATTGCATTTAGAAACTCGCCATAAAACTCGATCATATGATGCGTTACATCCATACCTAGTCGCTCTACCTCATGTTGCACTTTCTCGCTCTCTCGCAGTTCAGGCAACCCACTTGGAATTAGCACAGGGGGTGCAAAACCAAAAGTTAATTGTGATCCCGAGATTGCTTGAACTGGTCCTTGCTGCAAATCACTTAAATGTAATAAGAGGTCACGGCGATTTAATTCGGTGCTAGCTAAGTTATGTATCGCATCGAAAGCCCCAGTAAGAATTAGTGATTCGATCGTCGGCATCGCTGCCCCAGAGCGACGGAAGAAATCTGCCAGATCAACATATGGCCTAGCTGCAATAATGCTTTCGATCTCGCGATCACTAATGCCGCCAACAGTAGATAGTGCAATACGAATTGCGCTGCCGTTATCTTCAACCCGATAAACCCGATCAGAGTAATTAATATCAAGCGGGGCAATCGTTAAACCTAATTGGCGTACCTCGTCGAGAATTAACCGCTTCGGATACATGCCTGGGTCATGCGTTAAAACACCAGCTAAGAAAGCTGCTGGGTAATGAGTTTTTAGCCAAGCTGATTGATAAGTGGGCAGCGCAAAGGCTGCAGCATGTGCTTTACAGAAACCAAAGGAGGCAAAAGCGCGCAGAACTTCCCAAACTTCGTTAATTACCGGCAGCTCAAAGCCAGCTTCGGTGGCAGCTGGAAAGAACCAATCGCAGACTTCTTGCTGGCCATCGCGGTCGCCAAGTGCGCGCCGTTTTTCATCGGCTTGGGCTAATGAGATGCCAGCCATTTCAGCAATGATGCGGATTACTTGTTCGTGAAAGACCACTACGCCTTCGGTTTCCGCCAAAATATCGTGCAACCTGGGATGAATTAATTTAGCTGGTGACCAACCATGACGCGCTTTTAGAAAGGGCGTGATCATGTCGCTTTTAACTGGCCCCGGTCGAAAGAGTGAGATCTCGATAATTAAATCGTTAAAAGTATTTGGTTCAAGTTTGCCAACTAATTCGCGCTGGCCCGGACTTTCAATTTGAAATATCCCGAGCGTCTTAGTCGATTTAATCAGTTCGAAAGTTTTCACATCATCTAGTGCGACTGCATCAATCTCAATACTTTTAGCTTCAGTGCGTTCAATTTCAGAGAGCGCAAAAGAAATGCTCGATTGCATGCGTACGCCCAAAATATCTAACTTTAATAACCCAACTGCTTCGACATCGTCTTTATCAAATTCGACCATCGGATAACCACCCGCATTTAGCGTTAGCGGCGCGCGATCTAGTAAGCCACCATCAGATAAGACCACAGCGCATGGATGCATAGCTAGGTGGCGCGGCAAACCATCGAGCCGTTCGGCTAATGAAATAGTCATAGCGGTAAGGGGCGCCGATAGATTTAAACTCTTTAGTTCGGGCAAATTTGCGAGCGCTTGGGAAATATGGCGTGCTCGCACATGTGGCAAAGACTTGGCAATTAAATCAATCTCGCCCAGCGACATTCCCATGGCGGCGCCAGTATCGCGAATCGCATGGCGAGCCCGATAGGTATCAACCATTGCCACAGTTGCACAACGTGAGTTGTTGCCCGGTTTGCTCCAGTCGCTATCGCCATAACGTTTAAAAACTAAATCATAAATTTCAAGTCGCCGATCAGATTCAACATCGATATCAATATCTGGCAGTGCGCGACGAAGCGGTGAACAGAAACGTTCCATTAATAAACCATGAGTCATCGGTTCAACCCCTGAGATACCAAGTAGATGACAGATCAATGAGCCAGCACCTGAACCACGAGCTGCTACGCGAATCGAACGTTCGCGCGCCATATCGGTGATGTCAGCAACTGTTAAGAAATATGACTCGTAACCAAGCGTTGCCACGGTTGCGAGTTCGTCATCTAACCGTTGCTTTGCTCTAGCAATTGTGGCGCTATCGCGATATCGCCAGTTAAGCCCTGATTCACAACGGCTACGCAATAACGTGCGCATCTCTTGCTGGTTAGCGGCGCCTACTACGTGCGCTTCAGGTAAATGAATTCCACCTAAGCCAATATCGCGTGTTGGCGAAAGCAGCGCGCGTTCGGCCCACTTACGAGTGGTCTTTAATAAATAACGCGGAGTTCGCTCGCCGGCAGCTAACGCAATTTCAGAAGCGAGTGCAGCCATGGCATCAGTTGACTTTAGAAATGCTTCGGCATTGCGTCGTTCGACATGGCGTGGATGCAGCGGCACTAATTGTCTAGCCGCATCGAGAATGTCAGCAATTGGCCCATCTTCGGGGTCGCGCATTCGTACCGCGTTTGTTAGGACAGCATCTAGATCATGGTCGCGCGCAAAGATTAGTGATCGAGCTGCATGTGGGGTTGATCTGGGCCCACTGCCAGCAACTAAGTGCGAAACAATTTCAATTGCATGGTCACCAAAGAGATCGCGAGTTTTATTAAAAACTTCAATTGCTAAATCAGGTCGCTTATCAGCGATGGCATAGCTAACTGGTGATTCGGGGCCATGTAGAACTTGTAAACCTAAACTGTATTCACTAAATCGTTCGAGTAGCTCTAACGTAATTATTGGTGTTCGATTAGTTGCAGTTAAATTCAAACTTGTCATAAAGCGACATAGTGATCGCCAACCACCATCGCCATTTGCCAGCAGGGTCAACCTCGGCAATTTCTTACCCTCAAAGCCCGGCAACTTAATTGCTAAATCAACCCCAATGATCGGCGCGATTCCTTCGGCTACACAACTTTGCGCAAAACGAATTGCACCGGCCAAACCATCGCGATCAGTTATTGCTAGCGCCGGCATATTAAATTCGCGGGCACGAGCAACTAAATCAGCAGGTTGCGTTGTTCCGTACTTAAGTGAGTACGCGCTAGCAACATGTAAGTGAATAAAACTCATAACGGTAAGCGCAGCTAAACGCTACGAATAATCCATTTACCTGAGATCTCATCGCGTTCGAGTTCGAAGGTAGTTAGCGCCCCAATTGGTGCGGCTTCAACGCGCCAAAGTGCGCGGGCTTGATCGTCGGGACGATAGATGCCATCGCTAATGCGATTCCACCAACCGCCTGCTTCGCACCATCTAGTCAGCACTGCATGAATTCGAAAGCGTCGACCGCGATAAGAAAATTCAATTGGTGTTGCGGCCCCATCGGTCATAACTTCTGGGCCGGCGACGACGATAGGTGCGGTATTGGCTGACATTTTGCTAGTGCTCCTGGTTTTCCTGTGGATATTCGAACAGATGTTCGAAAAGTACCCTTAGACACTGACAGGCGCAAGTAGCCGCTATCGAGGCGGCAACACACCCCGAAATAGTTTAACTTTCAACTACTTTTGCTCTACTCTAGCCAAGTAAGCAACACATTCAAGCCCCACCACAAACCCAGATAGGTAAGAAGGAGTCCCATGGACGTAGTACTAGTAATCGGCCGCGTACTTTTCGCGCTGCTCTTCATCAACTCAGGCATCGCACACCTCACCAAGCTTGAGGCAATGACTGGCTATGCAAAATACAAGAAGGTTCCAGCAGCCAAGCTAGGCGTGATCGTTTCCGGTCTAATGATTCTGGTTGGCGGACTATATGTAGCACTTGGAATTTACGCTGACTTAGGCGCACTCCTAATCGCGCTATTCCTAATTCCAACCTCATTCCTAATGCATGCATTCTGGAAAGAAACTGATGCGACTGCAAAGCAGAACGAGAGCATCGGATTCTTCAAGAATCTATCTATGGCTGGCGCAGCCCTAATCATCTTCGCACTAGTTGCAACTGGTACAGATTTTGGTCCAAGCATTACATCTGCATTCTTTAGCCTCTAAATAAACTCAGCAGTAATCAGAACGCCCTCGGATATTTCCGGGGGCGTTCTGCCATTCTGTACCAGTGTTAATTATCGAAGGTCTACTCGCTGGCGCGTTAATTGGTTCAGTTCTAGGTTTTATCGGAGCTGGCGGTGCCATGCTTTCAGTGCCAATTTTGATTTACGGATTTGATTTCTCGGCTAGCCACGCGACAACTGCAGCCTTAGCCGTTGTTTTACTAGCAGCTTCATCGGGTGTGATTCCAAAATTTAAGTCTAAAGATGTCCTCGTTAAGGAAGCTACGGTTATTTGGGGAATCGGGTTAATTTCAAATATCTCAACTTCGCTAATCGCTCATCAACTAAGTGAACGTTTCATCTTGACTGGCTTCTCATTAGTTCTGTTAGTAGCTGGCTCATCAATGCTAATAAAGCCATTTAACTCCGGCCCGGAACGAAAGATGCCAGCCTGGGCGCTCGTTCTAGTATCGCTAGTAATTGGCTCAATGACCGGGCTATTTGGTATCGGTGGCGGCTTCTTGGCGATACCGGTGCTTGTTCTATTCTTTCAAGTGCCGCAGAATAAAGCAGCAGGCACATCGCTACTAATAATTACGCTTAATTCGATTACTGCTTTCTTGGGTCACTACAAAATTTGGTCTGAAGTGAGTTGGGGAACGCCAATAGCAATGGCAGTTTCTGCTGTTGTTATCTCACAAATAGCATCAGGCAAAAGTGCTCGAGTTTCACCAACAATTCTTAAGCGTGCCTTTGCAGTTTTACTCTTTTCAATTTCAGCAATCACGCTATTAAATGCGTGGGTCTTCTAAAGCAGGTATTTTGTAGCCATGGATGGCGTCCTTGAGAAAGCTGCAGTAAAGCGAGTGATCGCTGCCCTTGCCGAACATGGCTGTGCTGGGCAAATTAAAGTTCTATCCGATAGCGCGCGCACTGCAGCCGAAGCTGCTGCAGCTCTTGGCATTGAAGTTGGACAAATTGCATCATCGCTAATCTTCAAACTACCTGATGGATCACCTCTTTTAGTTATTACTAGTGGTCGTCATCGGGTTGATACTGATCTAGTTGCAAGTAATTTAGGAATTGAAAAACTTGGTCGAGTTGATGCCGATTACGTAAAGGAACAATCTGGCTTTTCAATTGGCGGTGTAGCACCTTTAGGTTGGGTCTCCCCCGCAACCATTCTGATCGATCAAGCGCTAAATGATTACGAAGTTGTCTGGGCAGCCGCTGGTCACCCACATGCGGTTTATCCAACTTCTTTTGCCGAACTCTTAGCAATCACTTCAGCTAAACCAATGGTAGTTGGCGAATAAATGAACACTCTCGGGATGATTGCAATCGTGATCGATGACTACGACATAGCAATTTCACATTATGTAAATGATCTGGGCTTTACCTTAATCGAAGACAAAGTTTTGTCTCCTGAAAAAAGATGGGTTGTAGTTGCTCCAAGCAAAGAAGGAGTCAGAATTCTCTTAGCTAAGGCTGCTAATGATCAACAGAGATCCGCTATTGGAAACTCAACAGGCGGACGTGTTGGGTTCTTTCTGTACACAGCGAACTTTACGGAAACTTACGAAACTTATAAGTTTCAAGGTATTGAATTCATTGAACAACCTCGGCAAGAGACTTACGGTCAAGTAGTTGTATTTAAAGATAAGTACGGAAATAAGTGGGATTTAATTGAACAGAAATAGCGGACTATGGTTGGCAAATAAATGATTCTTAACTTTAAAGAATTCGGATCAGCCAACTCTGGTATCCCACTAATTCTGATTCATGGCATGGGTTCAGCAGCTACCGCTTGGCAATTAGTTGTGCCTGACCTAGCAAAGAGTTACCGCGTTATAACTGTAGATCTACCTGGCCATGGTGAAACGCAATTACCAGCTGGTCTTGATATGAGCCCAAAATCTTTAGCAGAGTACGTTTTAGAAACGATGGATTCATTAAGTATCGAAAAAGCGCATCTGGTTGGCAATTCATTAGGTGGTTGGACTGCGCTAGAACTTGCAGCGATGAAACCTGAACGTGTTGCCAGCATTTTAGGCTTAGCGCCAGCTGGGCTTTGGTTAGCGCCATTTAATGTGCGTTACCCAGGCACTGCAATTGCGCGAAACTTAGCCAGCAGTTTAAAAGTTGTTTCACCCTTCGGGCTTAAATATGAATGGGGTCGCAAACTTGGTTTCGGCGATGTAAGCCCACAATGGCGAAAGTATTCATACCAACTTTGTTTAGATGCCACTTTGGCGCTTGGAAAGGCGGCCGGCTATTTTCCCGCTTGGGATGCGCTGTTAAAGAAACGTTTTGACGAAAAGGTTTCGCCGACTGTCCCAATCACAATTGTTTTTGGCGATAGCGATAAAACTTTGCCGGCTAGCTCTTGTCAGGAAAAATCGCTAGCCCCAAAACATGCTATCTGGATCAATTGGGAAAGTTGCGGGCATGCGCCAATGTGGGATTACCCTGAACGTGTAGTTGCCGAAATTGAAAAGCTCACCAAATGATCACGGTAATTTACTTCTGGAAAATTAAGCGAAGCAGTATTCCATTTGCGCTATTTCGTATGGCAATTGATCGCACGCTACTGCGACGAAGCAATGGTGTGACATTTGCGAAGATGCTTGGCTGCGGCAAAGGTGAAACTTTTACGCCAAGTGATGCTGATCCAAATCGCTGGGGATGCTTAGTTGTAATTCCTGAGAGCCAGTTAGCGTGGCTAGATAGTTCAACATCTATTAGAGCATGGCGCCATAAATCAGTTTCCGAATTTCGAGTTGTTCTTGATCCAATTGCGGCGACTGGATTGTGGTCAAAGCGCAAACCATTCGAACCAAGCGCGCCAGCTAATTTTGAAGGTCAAGTTGTTGCAATTACTCGTGCTCGCATCAAAGCAAGCCAAACCTTGAGATTTTTCAAATCAGTTCCACCGGTAACTGCGAGTCTGCATTCCAGCCCTGGCTTGATTTCGACAATCGGTATTGGTGAAGCGCCGATCGGCTTGCAAGGCACTTTCTCGCTTTGGGAGTCAATGCAGGCAATCAAAGATTTTGCTTATAAGGGCGCCGCGCATCAAAAAGCTATTGCCCAAACTGCTGAGTTTGATTGGTATGCCGAGGAGTTGTTCGCCCGATTCGCCGTGCGCGAGATACGGGGCACGATTTAACTTGCCTAAATAGGGCAGACTAAGCACATGTCCATTCGCAACTACGCCCCTCGCCGTCGGCGCCGTGGCGTTTCACCATTTGCAAATGGCATCCAAGTGGGCACCATGGTTGCAGCCCTTTTCTTACAAATTACTTATCCCCTGTTATCAGGTGAGGCCCTCCGGGTTGTAACCATCGCAACTGTCTATTTCGGTGCAGCTGCCATGTTTGTACACGCCCGACTTGCTTATGGTTGGAAATACGTAAGGCGCTACATATTTATTACTTTGCCATTTGCATTCTTAATTGAATTAATTGGTGAAAATACTGGCTGGCCATTCGGAACTTATTCATATGATCCATCCCTTGGTCCGCAGCTGCTTGGAATTCCAATCGTGGTTCCGTTTGCTTGGGCGATGATGGCTCATCCACTTCTAATTGTCGCTCGCCGAATGTCTAAGACTTGGACATTTCTCTACGGTGGTTTTGCACTAATGGCATGGGATCTTTTTCTTGATCCACAAATGGTTGGTGACGGTCGTTGGAAATGGGAAGTCACTGGCTCACATGTTCCGTTTCAGCCAAACATCCCGCTATCAAATATGTTCGGCTGGTTATTAGCCGGAATCGCACTGATTGCAATACTAAATTTCTCATTACCTAAAGAGCAACGAAAATACGGTTCTTCACTCATTGCCGTAGATATCTTCTTGGCTTGGAGTTGGTTTGGTGGAATTATCTCGAATCTCTTCTTCTTTGACCGACCAGGTGTTGCGCTATTTGGTGGCTTTTTCTACACCTTGGCGCTAGCGCCCTACTTTTTTGCTCGCTGGCTCGGTCGTCCATAACTATTTAATATGTTAAATGTTTCTCTCTTTTTAACGTTAGCAATGTTCTTGCTGACCTTTATTAATGCTCAGTTAATTCGTATCCCCCGCAATGGTCGAGATTTATCAGCTTCGGTCGCTGTTCTTCTGCCAGTTCGCAATGAAGCCGCCAACATTGTGGATTTAGTGGCATCACTTAAAGTACAAACTGGTATCTCGGACCTGAATTTCTATTTTTTAGATGATAATTCTGAAGATGAAACACTTGAGCTCTTAAAGCGCGAGATTGCCGGAGATAAGAGATTTTCGATTACTAACGGCCAACAGTTACCAGATGGTTGGCTCGGAAAGCCATGGGCACTTGAGCAATTGCGCTCTAAAGCTAAGGCTGACTACTTTGTTAATATTGATGCTGATGTGCGCATAGTTCCGCGAGCAATTTGTGCAGCTCTAAATTTACTCATTGATAAAAAGCTTGATTTCGTCTCACCATATCCAAAGCAGATCGCAAAATCCTTCGGCGAACGAATGATTCAACCGCTACTTCAATGGTCTTGGTTATCGACAGTGCCAATTCGGATTGCTGAAAAATCAGGTCGGACTTCTCTTGCGGTAGCTAATGGGCAATTCTTTGCAGTAAGTGAAAGCGCGCTTAGCGCTGTTTCTGGATATTCAGCCTCAAAGACAGCAGTCTTAGATGACATGGAACTTGCCCGTGCGTTGTTGCGAAATGGATTCAAAGGCTGCGTTGCAGACGGTTCACATATTGCAACTTGCCACATGTATAACTCATGGGCCGAAGTTAAAGCTGGCTACGGTAAATCACTCTGGGCTGCGTTCGGATCGAGGCTCGGTTCGTTCATAGCGATTGCTTTCTTATTTCTAACTGGAATTCTCCCTCTACTTGGTGCTATCGCTGGCTATACCGCCGGCTTCTATGCTCTGGAATTCGTAATCATTTCGAGAATCATCGCCGCTCGCGTCTCTGGTGGTCGATTCCTTGATGCTTTTTTGCATCCGATTTCAACCTTGCTGTTGATTTACTTAATTCTTTACTCTTGGAGCGCCCGCGGAAAAGTGGAATGGAAAGGGCGCACACTATGAGCAAAGTAGTCGTCATTGGCGCTGGCATTGGTGGCATGAGTGCCGCGGCACGTATTGCTAAAGCTGGCCATCAAGTTGAAATCTTTGAAGCGGCGAACTTCATCGGCGGAAAATGTCGCACCGAATGGATTGGTCGCTATGCCTTTGATACTGGCCCATCGCTGCTAACTCTGCCGGCTGTTTATCGTGACTTCTTTCTAAAAACTGGTGCCCTAATGGAAGAAGTTTTAACTCAGATTCCGGTTGATCCCGCTTTTGATTATCGCTTTGCCGATGGTTCAAACGTTAAGTTTGCCAATCTTTCGCGCTACCAAACTTTGCAAGCGATCACCACATCATTTGGAAGCGAAGCGGCTACACAATGGGATCAAATCATGAAGCGTGCCGAGGCAATGTGGGATGTTTCACGTGAACCGTTTATTGAATCTGAACTTACTTCGATAGCTGCTCTCTTTAAACGAGTGACATTGATAAGAGATTTACTGGTTATCGCGCCTCATAAGACGCTGCGCGAGATAGCAACTGAGAAATTAACTGATCAAAGGCTTCGTTACATAGTCGATCGCTATGCCACCTATAGCGGATCTGATCCTCGTAAAGCGCCGGCGGTATTACTTAGCATTGCTTTCGTTGAAGAAGCTTTCGGTGCTTGGCACTTAGCTGGCGGAATTGGCCAATTAGCTATTGCAATTGAAAAACGATGTTTAGATCTAGGTGTCAAAATTCATTTAAATTCACCGGTAACCAAAATTCAAACTGATAACGGAGTCGCTACCGGAATCGCATTAACTGATGGCACAGAAATTGCAGCTGATTTCATTGTTTCAAATAGCGATGCCAGCCTTACCTATCACCACTTAATTAGTCCTGCTGAAAAGCGCGCTAAGAGTGAACGTAAGAACTTAGCTAAGACGCAAAAATCCCTGGCTGGCTTCTCGCTGCTTCTTGGTTTGCGGCCATCTGAGTCTGCTGAAAAGTTAAATCATCACACAATTCTTTTCCCGACTGATTACGACGCTGAGTTTGAAGCGATCTTCACCCAGAAGAGACCGGTAGAAAATCCCACCATCTACATCTGTGCGCCCGATGATCCGCTAATGGTTAAGGATGCTGGCCATGAAAGTTGGTTTGTTTTGGTAAATGCTCCACGTCATGATGAGAGCGCAAAGAATGGCTTTGATTGGCGCGATGAAAATTTCAAACATAAATATGCCAATTCAATTATTGATCAAATCGAAGCACGCGGCATCAAGATTCGCGAACGCCTTGATGTCTTAGAGATTCGCACTCCACTAGATCTACAAGAATCTGTCATGGCACCTGGTGGTTCGATCTATGGCACATCGAGCAACAGCGCGTCTGCTGCCTTCTTGCGCACCAAGAATCGTTCACCGATAAAGAATCTGTTTTGTGTTGGTGGTTCAACACATCCAGGTGGTGGCTTGCCGCTTGTTGGTATTAGCGCCGAAATTGTGGCGAATGCTATTGGGCGTGCGCGCTAGCGAAGTTGCTTGTAACCAAAGCGCATAACTTGTAGGGCACCAATTATCTGCATCACCAAGAAAGCTCCAGCAATAAAGGCAAGTCCTGGAATATCTAATTGCCAAGCAATTAAGATGATAAATAAAAGACTTGCTCGCATAGGGCGTTCTGCGAAGGTAACAATGCCTAAATCTTTAACTTCAAAAGCTGCCAACCTAGCACGGGCATATTCTTGAACAGATGCTGCTAGCCATAAGCCAACTGCGATTTCTAGTGGAATACCTACTTGATAGAGCGCATAGGCCCAAGCTGCTTCACTTATGCGATCGGCAACTGAATCCAATATCGCGCCCCAAGCACTTTCGCGACGTTGAAATATCGCAACGCTTCCATCAACGCCATCAAAGAGCAGTGATAACACAACTAATGCAATAGCCCAATAAGAATGCGGGATTACGGCAGTACCGATTGCTGAGATCAAACCCAGAAGCGTTAAGACATTTGGTGAAATGCGCAGCAGAGTTGCAATCAATGCGAATCGATATGAGATGGCCAGCCAAGCATGAACAATGCCCGCTATTTCGGCGTTGCCATGAAGTTCACTCCAACGCTTATAGAATTCTTTCTTGGTGATCATTTTGTAACCAACTTTCGATAAATCTCGAGCGTGGCTGAAGAAGTATTCATCGTGTAGAAATGCAGACCGGGTACGCCTAACTTGAGTAATTCTTCGCAGAGCTCAGTAGCGATCTCAATTCCAAGTTTTTGAACTGCATCATGATCTTCTTCGATCCTCGAGAATTTTTCTAAAATATTTGCTGGAATCGGAGTTCCGCTTAGTTCAGACATCCGCACTAATTGCTTAACATTAGTAACCGGCAAGATGCCCGGAATAATTGGCAGGCTAGATCCTTTCGCGGCAAGTGCTTCAACTAACCGTTGATAACTTTGCGCTTCAAAGAAGAATTGGGTTGTGGCAAAAGTGGCACCGAGAGATTCTTTTCGAATCAATACATCAACATCTTTTGCTAAATCACCATTTGATGCCGGGTGTCCATCAGGAAATGCCGCCACGCCAACTTCAAAGCCGCCAATTTCCATTGCTAATTCAACTAATTGATCAGCATGGTTAAATCCACCAACTGTTGGCACCCAAGGCGCACTTGGGCCACCCGTTGGGTCGCCACGCAACGCAAGAATGCTATGAATGCCGGCTTCTTTATATTTCTGCAGAATTTCAATCAGCTCGCCCCGGGTTGAACCAACGCAAGTTAAATGGGCAACTGTCGGTATCGAGGTGCGTTCGGTGATCTGTGAAGTTATGCGAATTGTGCGATCACGGGTTGACCCCCCGGCGCCATATGTGACCGAAATGAAATCTGGGGCGATTGGTTCAAGCGCTGACATGGCAGCCCAAAGTCGTTCTTCGCCAGCCTGATCTTTAGGCGGAAAGAACTCAAATGAGTATTTTGTTTCGCGTATTGCCACTAGGTCAGCGTATCGTTACGCGCGTGAAACCTGAGGCATCTTTGCAACCGCTCGAGCAGCTCAAATCTTTGCGGCAACAGGTCGAGGCTGAACTCCAGGATTTCCTCACTGCCCAATCGAATTACTTCACCTCAATTGCTCCAGAACTCAAACCGGCGGCAAGCAGTTTGAGCGCCTTTGTAGTTAACGGTGGAAAACGATTTAGACCACTATTTGCAGCCGTGGGCGCAATCGGCGCTGGTTCAAATTTATCGCAAGCTGAGATTCGTGCTTTTGCAAGTTTGGAATTACTGCAAGCTTGCGCATTAGTTCACGATGACTTGATGGATGCATCCGATACCCGACGTGGTGAACCAGCGATTCATAAATTATTTGAATCGATGCACTCAGCCGAAAAGTATCAAGGCAAGGCAACTCAATTTGGTTTATCAGCATCAGTCTTAATTGGCGACCTAGCACTTATCTGGTCAGATCAAATGTTGAATAGTTCTGGAATAAAAAGCGAATCTCTCTTGGCCGCCCTTAGCGTGCATGATGAAATGCGAGTTGAATTAATTGCTGGCCAATACCTCGATGTATTCGAGCAAGCTCGCGGCACCCAAAGTGTTGCTCAAGCTCTCAACATCGCTCGATACAAGTCGGCCAAGTACACAATTGAACGTCCGCTTCATTTAGGAGCAGCCATTGCGATTCCTGATCCTTTGATGCGTGCGCAAATAGTTTCAATCTATTCAGAGTTTGGTTTACCGCTGGGCGAAGCGTTTCAATTGCGCGATGACCTACTTGGCGTTTTTGGAGATCCTAAAGTTACTGGCAAGCCGGCAGGGGATGATTTACGTGAGGGAAAACGCACAGTTCTCATGGCAATGACCCACGATCGCATCTCTGGGGCGGCCGAAGCGGAGTTCACGCAGGAATTCGGAAATCACGATATTTCAGAGAGCGCCATCGCACGCTTGCAAGAGATTATTGCTGAAACTGGGGCTGCCATGCATGTTGAGGACCTAATTGAAGAATTAACTTCCACCGCGCTAGAAGCGCTAAATCGTGATGAAATAGTGCCACAAGCTAGAGAACTATTAACCGAGATGGCAATCATCGCGACAAAAAGAAATATGTGAAAAAATAAATGGTTAAGCAAATAAAGGGTCCTAGTGATCATGTCGTTGTAGTCGGTGCTGGTTATGCTGGATTAAGCGCGGCTCTTCGACTAGCTGGCGCTGGTCGCAAAGTAACAATCATTGAACGCGAGTCTGTGCCTGGTGGGCGCAGTGGTTTGTTGCAACGCGATGGCTACTCATTTGATACTGGGCCGAGTGTGCTAACCATGCCCTCTCTAATTAACGATGCCTTTAATTCAGTTGGCGAAGAACTCAAAGACTGGGTTGACCTAATGCCGCTGAAGCCGCTGTACCGCGCGTTCTATGACGATGGTTCACAAATCGATGTTCACGCAAACACCCAAGAGATGGAAGCTGAGATCGCTCGCACTGTTAGCTCTAGTGAAGCCGCTGGATACCGCCGGTATGTTGAATTCGTAACTAAGTTATATAAGTACGAGATGAATGATTTTATTGATCGCAATATTGATTCACCGCTTAACTTATTGACTCCTAACTTGGCTCGTTTAGTAGCCCTCGGTGGTTTTAGAAAGTTGCAACCAAAAGTTAATCAGTATCTGAAAGACCCACGCTTACAAAAGGTTTACTCCTTCCAGGCCATGTATGCCGGTGTTAGCCCACAGCAAGCGTTAGCAATTTACGCGGTCATCGCTTATATGGATTCCGTAAATGGCGTCTTCTTCCCTAAAGGTGGAATGCATGCAGTTCCTGTCGCACTTGCAGCCGCTGCCCAAAAACACGGCGTTGAAATTAAGTACAGCACCACTGTCACCAAGATTGATTTTGAAAATGGTCGCGCAAAAGCTGTTATCACCGATAAAGGTGAGCGAATTACCTGCGATGCAGTTGTCTTAAACCCTGATCTACCTGTGGCTTGGCGAGATCTATTAGGTAAGACTCCGCGTTCGGTAAAGCGCCTGCGCTACTCGCCATCTTGCGCCACTATGTTGATCGGATCAAGTAAGAAATATGATCACATTGCTCATCACAATATTCACTTCGGTAAATCATGGGATGGCGTCTTTGACGAGCTAATCAACAAGAAGCAATTGATGAGTGATCCAAGCGTGCTTGTCACCGTGCCGACTCATGATGATCCAAATCTAGCTCCGGCTGGCAAGCAGAGTTACTACGTACTTTTCCCAACTCCAAACTTAACTGCCGATATTGATTGGCGCAAAGAGTCAAAGCCTTATCGCGATCAAATGATTGCCACTCTTGAAGAGCGCGGCTATGACGGTTTTGGTGACGCCATTGAAGTTGAGCATTTAACTACTCCGCTGGAATGGGAAGCGATGGGAATGGAAGCAGGTGCACCTTTTGCGAGCGCGCATACTTTCTTCCAAACTGGTCCGTTCCGCCCAAGTAATCTGGCTAAAGGTTTTGAAAATGTAGTTTTCACTGGCTCAGGTACGCAACCAGGTGTTGGCGTGCCAATGGTATTAATTTCTGGTCGCTTAGCTGCTGAACGCATTGTGGGCCCAGTTAAGTAATGGATGAATTAACTGCTGCCGGAATAACTGACCTGCAGTTGCGGGCATCTTATGAAGAATGCAAACGACTTAATGCTCTGCATGGCAAGACTTATTACTTAGCAACTTTGCTTTTACCGAAAGCTAAACGACCATTTGTACACGCACTTTATGGCTTCGCTCGTTACGCCGATGAAATAGTTGATGATCTGGCTTCAACCCTTACAGATGCCGAAAAAGCAGCTGAGTTAAAAACGTGGGGCGATGGTGTTCTATCTGGTTTAAAAAGTGGTAACTCCAATGATCAAGTTGGTCGGGCGCTAATTGATACGGTAACTCGCTTTGCTATCCCCCACGAACATTTTGTGGCTTTCTTGCATTCAATGACTATGGATTTAACAGTTACTGAATATGCCAAATACGAAGCTTTAATGGAATATGTCTACGGCTCAGCCGCGGTAATTGGTCTTGAAATGGTCCCAATTCTCGGGGCTTTAAGCCAAGGAGCTTATGAACCTGCTGAAAAATTAGGTGTTGCTTTTCAGTTAGCTAACTTCATTCGCGATGTGGGCGAAGACTTAGATCGTGGTCGGGTTTATCTCCCGCAAGATGAATTAGCTCAATTCGGAGTAGATCGCGAAATGCTCGAAGCTCGAAAGTTAACCCCGCAGATTACCGCTGCCTTGAAGTTTCAGATTGAACGAGTGCGTCAACTGCAACGGGAGGCCACACCTGGCATCTTGCAGCTCGAGCCAGCCAGTCGACCATGTATTGAAGCAGCTAGTGAACTTTATTGCGGCATTGTCGATGAGGTCGAAGCGATTGGTTATGACATCTTTAATATGCGAGCAAAAACTTCTACTGGGCGCCGATTGCGAGTTGCGGGTAAAGCTTATGTAAAGGCGATTGCTGCTCGTTAGTTTTTAGAAGTTTTGCGACCTAAATAAACCCAATTCGCCATTACCGAAAGAACTAGTGCAAAGCCAAAGAATAAATCTTCAAGAGGCGCAGATGCAATACGGATTCCTAAGATCGCATCTTCGCTATACATCACAATACTTTTTGAAGTTAGCCACCAATTGGTAAGTAACTGAAATGGCAAAATGATGGCGTACGAAGTCCAGAAAACTTTTCGTTTTAACAATCTTGTCTTTAGCACTTCTAAGTCAAGGAAAGCGGCAATGAAAACAGCAATCAGAGCGATTTGGGTGTAGGTCATGACTCATCCCCTACTTCCCAATGCTTCTTAACAGTTCGCACCGCTTCAATAGTTAATAGCGCGGCAAGAGGGACGATTAAGAAAAACAAGAACTCTTCGAGCGGAATATCAAAGGGTCCAAATATTCCTAATATTTGTTTCCGATCAAAATACCAATGACCACGATTAATTGCGTAGGCATCCCAAACTAGAAAGAAGAGCGCTGTCGGCAAAATGCTCAAGATGACTCGCTTAAATCTGCGAATCACGCCGACCTTTAAAAAGACTTCTAGCCAGATCGAGCCACAAAGAGTGAAGGCCAGCATCGCTAAATAACCGAATTTCTCCACTCGGTAATTCTCTCGTAAAGCAGCGCTAATTTCTTACTAAATCGCTATAGTTTGCAGTGCGGGAGCCAAAAGAAATTGGCTGAGAGGATCTGTAATTCACAGATCGACCGCTTGACCGGTCCGGTAATGCGGACCTGGAACGGGGTTAATTATGTCGTACACACTTTTCACAGCTTGGGATTATCAGGTTTCGATCCTGGAATTCGTCGCATCAGTTACATCTTTAATCGGAGTTTGGCTAGGCACAACAGGCAAACGCATAACTTGGCCATTTTGGGCAATTAGCAGTGCTCTCTATGCGATCTTCTTCTATCAAGCTAACTTGATTGCAAGTGCTGCATTGCAGTTTGTATTTATTGCAGCAGCGTTTAGTGGCTGGAAAGGTTGGGCGCCGACTGGTGCTCAGCCAGGCAACTTGAGCAATCGTGGTCGTATTTATTCAGTTACTGCGATACTTGGTTTGTGGTTAGCGTTAGCGCCCTTACTATCTCGAATTGGTGCAGCAGCAACAGTTGTTGATTCATTCCTCTTTGTGGGCTCACTTATCGCACAAATATTAATGGTCTTAGAAAAATATGAGAGTTGGGTAATCTGGTTAGTCGTAGATCTAGCTGGTACCGCTCTCTACTTCAATCAGGGTTACTATTTCACTTCATTCCTATACGCAATATTCACGCTAATTGCACTTCAAGGTTGGAGGCGTTGGTATGCAGATCAACGAAGCGCTCCGCGACCTATTTAGCGAATCAACTAAACCCTTAATCCTGGCCATCGATGGCCCAGCAGGTTCTGGAAAGAGCACGCTAGCCGGTGAGATTGCGCGAGCATTTGCCGGAACTTATGACATAGAAGTCATACATCTGGACGAGTTATATAACGGTTGGGATCAAGCACTTTCGCAAGAACTATTTCAGCGAATTTCTCAGGTGATTGCCGCCCAACGAGCCGGTAAAGCTATAGAGCTTTCAATCTATGACTGGTCGGCCGCTGCGTTTTCTGGTTCGCGAGAAGTTAAGGCCGTGCAACTTCTAATCATTGAAGGAGTTGGTAGCTCCAATCAGCTACTTCAAATAGATTTAACAACTTCGATCTGGCTAGATATCGATCAAAGTATTGGATTAGCGCGGGTTCTAGAGCGCGATGGCGAAGATATCCGTAACGAGATGGTCAAGTGGCAGAAGATGGAAAGTGAATACTTTGCACGCGACTTAACTCGCGAAAGGGCGGATTTCATCCTCTCTACGCAGTAGCTAGCCTAAGATTTAGCTGTGTCTGATCTAACCGGCGAATTAATTGATGACCGTTATCAGTTAACGGCGCTGCTTGCCACAGGTGGCATGGCCACAATTTATAGCGCAGTCGATACTCGGCTAGATCGCAAAGTTGCCGTCAAGATCATGCATCCACATTTGGCCCAAGATGAAGATTTTGTTGGTCGCTTCATTCGCGAGGCAAAAGCTGCGGCCTCTCTTTCGCATCCGAATATTGTGGTAGTGCAAGATCAAGGGTGGAACCAAAGCGGAGTCCCAGCAGTTTTTATTGTCATGGAGCTAGTCGAAGGCCACACGCTTCGTGACTACATTTACGAACGAGGCAAACTAACAGTCGATGATGCACTTGCCTTTATAGATCCAGTTTTAAGCGCACTCGCTGCCGCGCATAACATCGGCATTATTCATCGCGACATCAAACCTGAAAATATTTTGATCTCAAAAGAAGGTCGCGTAAAGATTGCCGACTTCGGTCTTGCCCGTGGCAATATGTTGGGCACGACTATGACGGCTGAATCCAGTGTAATTCTCGGAAGCGTTTCTTATCTATCCCCCGAACAAGTTCAGCGTGGCATCGCAGATTCCCGAAGTGATGTTTATGCCGCAGCAATTGTGCTTTTTGAAATGATTACCGGCGAAAAGCCATTTGCTGCCGATACCCCGATTCAAATTGCTTATATGCACGTAAATGAGAAAATCCCATTATTAAGCAGCAAAGTAAAAGGCGTTCCCGCAGCTCTTGAAAACTTGGTTGCCAAAGCGACAAGTACTAACCCAGATGATCGACCACGCGATGCTGGTGAATTTCTAGCTGAGCTAAATAAAGTGCGTGATGAAATAGACCCGAAACGTAAGCAGCTGAGTCTTCAATTAGATCTGCCAGTAGCGCCAATTAGAGAAGAAGTGCGAGATAAATCTCGTGCTGCCAAGCGTGCCGAAGCTGCTAAACCATCTAAACCAACCGAGATAGTTACACCCATGACCGAGAGCACTGCAGGCACAAAGAAAGACCGCGCCCAAGAACGTCGCCGTGTAAGTAAGCGCGTTCGACGCAATCGCATAATTGCTTTGGCGCTAGCAGTAAGTGTTGGTGTTGCCGGTTGGTGGATCGTGCTTGGTCCTGGTGCGAAAGTTGATGTGCCATCGGTAATTGGCGCCTCAGTCGATAAAGCTAACTCACTTCTAACACCAGGCTTAACGCCAGAGGCGGCAGTAAATGCAATTGCCAAATTCCCACTAACTACTGGCACCATTACTGAAGTATTTAATTCGGAAATTCCTAAAGGTTTTGTGATTTCGGCTGACCCGGCACCGGGGAAGCAAGTTCGTCGTGATGCCACAATTAATTTGGTTATCAGTAAAGGAATTGAAACTCTGGCGTTAACTTCATACGTTGGTAAAATTGGCGAAGAAGCTCTAACTGAATTAAATGATGCGGGCTTTGACGTTACAGTCACATATGCCTTCGATGAAAAAATTATCCCGGGTGGCGTAATTTCGCAGAACCCAGCTGGTGGCGATATTCCTAAAGGCGCCAAAATTGAGTTAATAGTTTCTAAGGGTTCAGCTTTCATAACAATTCCAACCAAGGGAATCGTTGGGCAGACCCAAGCCAAGGCGACTGCGATTCTTAAAGATCTCGGCTTGGTCGTTAAAGTTAAAACTCTTGGTGCCAATAAGGCAAAAAAGGTTATTAATGTTTCTCCGAAAGAGGGCACCAAGGTCAAACGTGGCAGCACTGTGACCATCACAGTAGGCTAGCCAAATGTCTAAAGCGAAAATTAAAGGTCCGCGACTTGGCGCCCACACCCCCACTTCAGGTGGAATGGCCAAGCGTTCAATCGCTTACGCCGAACTAACTGGCGCTGAAGTAATTCAAGTTTTTGCCTCTAACCCACGCGGTTGGGCAATGCCGGAAAGCAATCCAGTAGCTGATGAAGAATTCCGAAGCAAAGCTGCTGCACTAGACATTCTCACCTACGTGCATGCTCCATTCTTAATTAACTTAGGTTCACCAACAGTAGGCACATATGAAAATTCAGTTGCCTCAACTGCTTACTCGTTAAAGCGTGGCGCTGAAATTGGCGCCCTAGGTGTAGTTATTCATACCGGTTCAGCCGTTGATGTTAATAATGTTGAGAATGCCTGGAAACAGATTCACGAAGGCATGATGCCGGTTCTAAATGCCCTGGGTGACGATTCACCGATGTTGCTACTTGAACCAACTGCCGGCCAAGGTCAATCACTCGTTAAGAAGTTAGATGACTTAACTAATTATTTAAAAGCTTTGGAATATCACCCAAAGGTGGGCATTTGTCTCGACACTTGTCACGTATTTGCAGCTGGCCATGACATCGCTAAAAAAGGCGGCATGACCGAAACTATTGACCTCTTAATTGAAATCGCTGGCGCTGAACGTTTCCAGCTTGTCCATGCCAATGATTCAATGGATGTCTGTGGTGCTCTTAAAGATCGCCATCAAAATATCGGTGAAGGTCATATCGGTCTAGCTGCTTTCCAAGAGATGCTTGACCACCCAGTTATGAAAAATGTGCCGATGGTTCTAGAAACTCCGGGCATGGAACCAGAGCACGGTAAAGAGATTGCGATGCTAAAGAAGATGCGTGGATGAACGCGCGTCACAATCTGCAATTAAAGCTAGCGCCTTGGGCGTTATTGACTGTCTCAGCTGCTTGGGGGCTCTCATTTGTAGTTATGAAGTCGGCGATTGAACGCCAAAGCGTTAACAATTTCCTCTTCACCCGTTTCTTATTAGCTGTCTTAGTAATGATTTTGATCCGCCCCCAAGTTGTAAAGCACTTCAACAAAGATTTACTTTTACGCGGATTCGGCGCTGGCTTCTTACTAGGCGGCGGCTATATCTTTCAAACTATTGGCCTAGCCAATACTGGTGCTGCTATTACGGGCTTTGTAACTGGGCTATATGTAATCCTTACGCCGCTATTTGCCGCGGTAATTTTCAAAGATCGAATTTCAAAGACCACTTGGCTATACGTTCTGATGGCAACCATCGGCTTAGCCCTGCTCTCGTTGCAAGGTTGGTCGGTAGGTTTTGGCGAACTAATGGTTTTCTTCAGCGCCATTGCATTTGCCGCTCACATCACTGCACTTAGTAAGTGGTCATCTGGTCGCGATGTTTACGCCATGACAATTACGCAACTAATCATGTGTGCAATCATGACCGGTGTTGCATCTGCATTCGAAGGTTATTCATTGCCGCCAGATAATGGCGTTTGGGGCGTGGTTATTTTCACTGCCGTCTTTGCAACTGCAATTGCCTTTATTGTGCAAACCTGGTCGCAAGCTCATATGTCGGCAACTAAAGTGGCAGTGATCCTGACTATGGAAGTAGTTTTCGCAGCCATTTTTGCCGTGATCTTCGGAGGCGAGCGCTTGTCTTTCCAAGAAGCACTCGGCGGAATTTTAGTTGTGACTGCTATGTACTTAATAGTTCTCAAGGAAGCGTGAGAGACTACAGCCATGAGAGTTGACCTGCGTTCAGATACCGTCACTGCCCCATCGGCTGCAATGCGCGAAGCAATTGCGAGTGCACCAGTTGGTGATGATGTTTACGGAGATGACCCAACTGTTAACTCACTCGAAGAACGAGTTGCTGCGATGTTTGGCAAAGAAGCAGGCGTATTTACGCCAACTGGTTCTTTAGCTAATCAGCTAGCTATTCGCATGTTAGTTGCACCAGGTGAAGAGTTATTGACTGAAACTAATTCACATATCGTTCGCGCCGAACTTGGGGCTGCGGCAGTTTTCTCTGGCATCACCACTCGTACTTGGCCGGCCACGAATGGTTTATTGAAGGCAGCAGATGCACTTGAAATTGCCCGCCCAGAATCTGGCCCATATTTAGTTTCGACTACCGCTATTGCAGTTGAAAATACCCATAACTTTGGTGGCGGCACGGTACAGCCAATTTCTGAAATTGCTGCCCTTCATGCGGGTGCACAAAAGCTTGGTTTAGCGCTGCATCTAGATGGTGCTCGCATCTGGAACGCCCATGTTGCAAGTGGGGTTTCGTTCCTTGAATATGGAAAGTATTTCGACACCATCAGCGTCTGTTTATCTAAAGGTTTAGGCGCACCGGTTGGTTCCATAATGCTTTCAACTAAAGAGCGCGTTGCTAAAGCTCGAGTATGGCGCAAGCGTTACGGCGCCGGAATGCGCCAAATCGGAATTCTTGCGGCCGCTGGCCATTACGCGCTCGATCACAACATTGCACCCTTAGCGCAAGATCATCGTCGTGCCAAAGAGATTGCAATTGCGCTAAACGCGGTAGTTCCATCAGTAATTAATCCAGCAACTGTTCAGACAAATATCGTTGGACTTGATTTAGCCGAATTAAATATTTCAGCAGCTGAACTTGCTACTCGTTGCAAAGCCGAAGGTTTACTAATAGGTGCACTTGGGCCAAAGTATGCGCGCTTAGTTACCCATTTAGATATCGATGATGCAGGAACCGCTTATGCAATCGAAGTTTTAAAGCGCGCCCTCGTGGCTTAATAGCCATTCTTTTTTGTTGACACCGTAGGCATAATTTCCTAGAGCGCCGCCACTTTTAACGATGCGGTGGCATGGCACAACCAACATGATGGCATTTTTCGCACAGGCAGTTCCGGCTGCTCGCACAGCAGCTGCTGAACCAGCTCGGTCTGCCAAGTCAGCATAAGTTATAACTGCCCCCGCTTTTACTTTGCGCATTGCTTTCCAGGCAGCTTGTGAAAATGTGGCACCTGGTTGTCTTACTGAAATGCCATTAATCGCAGAGATATCACCATCGAAGTAGTCAGCAATTAGATCACTGATAATCGGAATGCTTTTCACCATTTTAATTTCGCGGCTCTGATCAATTGCATCAAGCCCACTCTTAAGCGCTGAGATATTTGAAAGATTCGCTCCGAGCAAGACATGTTCATCGGCAATTAAATTTAGATTGCCAAGCGGGGTCTTGCTGGTGGTAATTAAAAGCGTCACAGGTGAAACTTAACGGTCGCGCAACATCTCCGCTACTAAAAATGCTAACTCAAGTGATTGTGAATGATTTAGGCGTGGATCGCAGGCACTCTCATAGCGGGAAGATAAATCTTCGTGTGAAATCTGCTCGCCGCCGCCTACGCACTCAGTTACATCATCGCCAGTGAGCTCGATATGAATACCGCCTGGGTGCGTGCCCAGTGCCTTATGAACTTCGAAGAAACCTTTAACTTCATCGAGTACATCATCAAATTTACGAGTCTTGTACCCACTTGGAGCTTCGTAAGTATTGCCATGCATTGGATCGCAGACCCAAAGAACTTTAGCTCCTGATTTTGTTACGCCATCGACTAAAGCTGGCAGAACTTCGCGAATCTTACCTGCGCCCATGCGCGTGATAAATGTTAAGCGGCCTGGTTCGCGATCTGGATCTAACCGATCGATCAAAGTTAGGGCATCTGCAACTGTGGACTTTGGCCCCAGCTTTACCCCGATTGGATTGCGAATCTTTGCAGCGAAATCAATATGTGCGCCATCTAGCTGACGAGTGCGCTCGCCGATCCAGAGGAAGTGCGCTGAAACATCGTATGGAAGATCAGTACGCGAATCGATACGCGTTAACGCCTTTTCGTATTCCAGAATCAAAGCTTCGTGACTGGAGTAGAAATCAACAGTTTTAAACTCTTCGGGGCTAACTCCAGCTGAAGTCATGAACGCAAGTGCTCGTCCAATTTCTTGAGCCATTGCTTCGTAACGCTCGCCTACTGAACTATCGCGAATAAAACCTTTATTCCATTCGTGCACTTGGCGCAGATCTGCAAAACCACCTTGGGTAAAGGCGCGAACTAAGTTCAGAGTTGCAGATGAAGTGTTGTAAACCCGAACTAAACGATCTGGATTTGGTGTGCGGGACTCAAGGGTGAACTCAAGATCATTAACCGCATCTCCTCGGTAGGCCGGAAGTGTTACGTCGCCGCGAGTTTCATTGTCATTTGATCGTGGCTTAGCAAATTGCCCGGCCATGCGACCAACTTTTACAACTGGCAAACTTGAGTAGTACTGCAAAACAGCTGCCATCTGCAAAATTGTCTTGATTCGATTACGAATTGAATCAGCAGTTGCTGCCACAAAAGTTTCAGCGCAATCGCCACCTTGTAACCAGAATGCTTTTCCTTCAGCAGCTAACGCAATTTTGGCTTTTAAGTTATCGCATTCGCCCGCGAAAACTAGCGGCGGGAAAGCTTTCAACTGATTAACCGCCTTAGTTACCGGCTCGCCATCTAAGCCACCTGGCCACTGCGGTTGTTGGGCCGCAACCAGGCCAGGTGTAAATAGATTATCCAGGGAAGAAGTCATGGCTTAAGAATAGAGAATCTAAGGTAATGGTGTTGACCAATTATCCGAAGAAAACCTCAGCCTCTGCGTAAAGTGAAGGATCAACGGTCTTTAGCTTGTCAGTTGCCGATGCCAACGGGACTCGAGCAATCGATGTTCCGTGGAGTGCAACCATCTTGCCCCAGTCGCCTTCGCTAGCAGCAGTTATTGCCATCAAGCCAAAGCGAGTGGCCAATACGCGATCGAATGCACTTGGTGTTCCACCACGTTGAACATGGCCGAGAACTACGGTGCGAGATTCGTGACCAGTTTTGGCCTCAACAGATTGGGCCAACCATTCACCGATGCCAGAGAGCTTTACGTGACCGAAAGCATCAAGAGTCTGATCCTTGATCACCATGTCGCCATCTTGTGGAATCGCACCTTCAGCAATAACAATGATTGGGGCTTGTCCCTTTTCAAAGCAAGAATTTACATAAGCGCAAACTTTATCGAGTGAGAATTTAACTTCTGGAATCAATACGCAAGCTGCACTACTTGCCATACCTGAATGAAGTGCGATCCAGCCAGCATGGCGACCCATTACTTCAACGATCAATGCGCGGTGATGTGACTGTGCTGTTGTGTGTAAGCGATCAATTGCTTCGACTGCAATATTTACTGAAGTATCAAAACCAAATGTGTAATCAGTGTTATTTAGATCGTTATCAATCGTCTTTGGCACACCAATAACTTTTACGCCCAGGGCATCTAACTTGGTGGCAACACCGAGCGTGTCTTCGCCGCCGATTGCGATCAAGGCATCAATGCCGGCAGCAGCCAGGTTCTCTTTGATGCGCTCTACGCCGTTATCAATTTTAAATGGGTTGGTGCGAGATGAACCAAGAATGGTTCCGCCCAGAGGCAAGATATCGCGAGTGTTCTCAAGCGTTAGCGGCATAGTCAAACCCTCTAGTGGGCCTTTCCAGCCATCGCGAAAACCTACGAACTCGTGACCATATTCTTTGATGCCCTTTTGAACTACACCGCGAATAACTGCATTTAAGCCTGGGCAATCTCCGCCGCCGGTGAGGATTCCAATACGCATTTTCGTAAACTCCAATATCGCTGTCAATTAGATTCGCTAAATTTAAGTTGAGAAATCTAAATATTCATATGGTCAACGTTGACGATCACAGTCTAGCCTTGCCCCATGAGCCAAAGCGAACAAAAGCTAGTTGCCGGCGTAGATTCTTCGACCCAATCTGTGAAATTGGTTATTCGCAACGCAGTTACCGGTGAGTTAGTGCGCAGTGGCCGCGCCAATCACCCGGAAGGTACTGAAGTAAATCCCACACTTTGGGCAGCTGCGCTAGACCAGGCAATCGCTGCAGCTGGCGGTATTGCAGATGTTTCAGCGATCTCAATTGGTGGCCAACAACACGGCATGGTCGCACTTGATAGTGATGGCGCAGTAATTCGTGATGCACTCCTTTGGAATGACACTCGATCTGCTCAAGCTGCAAAAGATTTAAATCAAGAACTTAGTGGCGATGCCGAAACTGCTCGCAAAGTTGGTTCTGTTCTAGTTGCTTCATTTACCGCCAGCAAATTACGTTGGCTAGCAGATCACGAACCAGAAAACGCAAAACGCGTAGCAGCAGTTGCTCTCCCCCATGATTGGCTTTCCTGGCAATTGCAAGGTGGCAAAGATTTTGAAAAACTATTTACTGATCGAAGCGACGCATCTGGTACTGGTTACTTTGACCCCACAACTTCGCACTACCGTTATGAAATTTTAAGTTTGGCGTTAAAGCACGACTCGGAAATTTACTTGCCTAAAATTATTGCGCCAAATGCATTTGGTGGTACAACTCTTAACGGGATTCCAATTGCAGCTGGTGCAGGTGATAACGCAGGCGCTGCGCTTGGCTTGAACGCACAACCAGGCGATGTGATCGTTTCACTTGGAACTAGCGGCACTGCATTCTCAGTTTCTAGTACGCCAACTCATGATGCCGCCGGTTTAGTAGCTGGCTTTGCTGATGCCACCGGGCGCTACCTGCCTTTAGTTTGCACACTAAATGCGGCCCGTATCCTTGATGCAGCAAGCAAGATCTTAGGTAAGAGCCATGACGAAGTCGCAGCACTTGCAATTTCAGCTAGCGCCGGTGCTAATGGCTTAACGCTGCTGCCTTATTTCGAAGGTGAGCGCACCCCTAATCGCCCTGCTGCAACTGGCGTCTTTGCAGGCATGAATTTATCTAACTCAAACCCCGCAGATATCGCCCGTGCCATGATCGAAGGAATGCTTTGTGGTTTGGTAGATGCAGTCGGTGCACTGCAATCTCAAGGAGTTGCGGTAAATCGCATTTTGTTAATTGGCGGAGCTGCAAAAAATCCAGCAGTGGCACAGATCGCGAGTTCGCTCTTTGGCCGCGAAGTATTAATTCCACCTGCCGGTGAATATGTGGCAGATGGTGCTGCGCGCCAAGCAGCTTGGGCGTTATCTGGAAATACTGATGCGCCAATCTGGAATTTTGGTGAAGTAGAAAAGGTAAGCGCTAAAGCATCACCTGATGTGTTTGCTAAGTATCAAGAGTTGCGTGATCGCACAACAGAGTGGAATTAAACAGTAACGCGTACGCCTTTACCAACGACCACAATTCCACCTGGCGATAAAGTAAAACGCTCACGATCACGATCTAGATCGACGCCAATTTGTGCGCCTGGATCAACGATCACGCTCTTATCTAAGATCGCATTACGAATTACTGCACGATCACCAATTCGAACATTAGGCATCAATACTGAACCATCAACGAATGCGCCTTTTTCAACCAATACATCGTATGAAGCAACTGTTCGGTTCACATGACCGCCGACAATAATTGTGCCAGCACCCACGATTGAATCTTGCGCTAGGCCGCCTTCGCTGAACTTAGCTGGTGGCAGTGATGGCGGATTAGTAAGCAGCGGCCACTCACGATTATAAAGATTAAAAATTGGGTGAATGGAAACTAAATCCATATGCGCATCGTAATAAGCATCAATTGAACCTACATCGCGCCAATAGCCTTTATCGCGCTCTGTCTCACCTGGAACTTGATTAGTTGCAAAGTCATAAACTTTTGCTACGCCATTAGCAGTCATCATCGGAATGATGTTTGCGCCTAAGTCATGGCGACTTTCGAGGTCCTCAGAATCAAGAATTAGCGCTTCTTCCATTACATTGCGCTTAAAAATGTAATTACCCATTGAAACCAAGCACAGATCTGGGTGCCCTGGCATGGCAGGTGGATCACTTGGCTTCTCGTGGAAAGCTTTAATGGTTACGCCATCTTCGGCTAATTCGATAACCCCAAAGTCGTGTGCTTCAGAACGCTTCATTCGAATTGCGGCAACTGTTACGCCAGCTCCAGTGCTTAAATGGAAATCAAACATTTGACTGGAATCCATGCGATAAACGTGGTCAGCACCGAAAACCACAATGTGTTTTGGATTTTCGTCGTGAATTAAATTGAAGTTCTGCAAAATTGCATCTGCACTACCGGTGTACCAACGTGGGCCCAAACGTTGTTGCGCCGGTACTGGAGTTACATAGTTACCTAGCAAAGTAGACATACGCCATGTTGTCGTTATGTGGCGATCGAGTGAGTGCGACTTATATTGCGTCAAAACTGCAATTTTTCGCATCTCTGCATTTACTAAATTTGATAATACGAAATCTACGAGGCGGTATGAACCACCGAATGGAACTGCGGGCTTTGCTCGATCTGCAGTTAGCGGCATTAAACGCTTGCCTTCACCGCCAGCAAGCACGATTCCGAGTGGTTGTTCAAAGCGTGCCATATCCTAACGATACCCTTACCAAGTGAAAACGACCAGAGTTGGACTTGTTACTAAAGAGTGGCCACCGCAGGTTTATGGTGGTGCTGGCGTTCATGCTGTGCAACTAACTGAAGCGCTTCGCGATCTTGATGGCGTTTCAGTAGATGTTCATTGTTTTGGTGGCGCTCGCGATGATGGTGCGATTGGTTATTCAACGCCAGTCTCTTTTGCAGACGCTAACCCAGCGGTTCAAGCAATCGCGACAGATTTAGATATTGCAAATAACTTGCAGAACGTCGACATAATTCATAGCCACACTTGGTATGCCAACATGGCTGGTCACTTTGGTTCATTGCTTCACGGTGTCCCCCATGTAATTACCGCTCACTCGCTCGAACCGCTTCGTCCTTGGAAAGCTGATCAACTAGGCGGCGGCTATCAAATTTCATCGTGGGCTGAAAAGAGTGCTTACGAATCTGCCGATGCCATCATTGCAGTCAGCGATGGCATGCGCGCTGATGTTTTAGCCGCTTACCCAAACGTTGATCCAACCAAAGTTGTCACCATACGCAATGGCGTAGATGTTGATCGCTTTAAGCCAACCGCCAACCCTGCGCTGTTAACCGAACTAGGAATCACCGGACGTTATGCAATATTTGTTGGCCGCATTACTCGCCAAAAAGGATTAGCGCATTTATTAAGAGCTTGGCAAAACGTACCTGCCGAGTACGGCTTAGTTCTGGCAGCCGGCAGTCCAGATGAAGAAACGATTGGCAACGAAGTAAAAGCTTTAATCGAAGAACTTCAAAAAACTCGACCAAATGTAATTTGGATCCCCGATATGTTGCCGCATGAAAAACTCTGTGCGCTATTAACTTCAGCAGATCTATTCATTTGCCCTTCTATCTATGAACCACTCGGAATCGTTAATCTCGAAGCGATGGGCTGCGAAACAGCAGTTCTAGCAACTCGCGTTGGCGGAATTCCAGAAGTTGTTTCAGATGGCAATACTGGCAAACTCGTAAATTACTCTGGCGATGGCGCAACTCTTGAAAGTGATTTATCGACAGCAATTATTCAATTAATGGAAGAACCAGCGCTTTTAAAGCAATATGGTGAGGCAGGTCGCAAGCGCGCAGCAGCTGAATTTGGCTGGCCGGCAGTCGCGCGCGCTACCCTTGCGCTCTATCAATCGCTCATCAAGTAGCTTTGATTAACTAAAGGAAACCATGTCCCGTCGCGCGTATTTTCACTTCGCAGTATCAGGTCTTTTTTGGGGCATTCCTTATCTTCTAATGAAGGTAGCAGTTGCTGATATTCCACCTGCTGTCATTGTTTGTGGTCGAGTACTTATCGGCGCGGCAATTTTAATTCCGTTAGCAATTCATCAGAAAGTCTTAATGGATGCAATACGCGGATGGCGCTATGTATTGCCTTACGCAATTTTTGAAATGATGATTCCATGGATTCTAATTACTAATGCTGAAAAGAAGATTTCCTCAGGTTTGGCTGGACTACTAATTGCCACAGTCCCAATTTGGTCAACCATCTTTGCTTCTATGAATGGCGATAAAACGGTCTGGCATAGCAAGCGACTTGTTGGCATTGCCGTAGGTTTTGTTGGTTTAGTTGGGCTGGTTGGATATGAAAGTATCTTTGGTGACTCTGATCCAATCTCAATCGGCATGATGTTAATTACTGCCATGAGCTATTCATTTGCGGTAAATATGATCTCAATTAAATTACCTGAAGTGTCTGGCATCGCGATTAATGGTTTAGCAATGGTCTTTACCGCCATTGTTTATCTGCCATTTATGATCGATCAGTGGCCAGCTGCAAACACAGTCTCGACAAAAGCAGCTTTATCACTGGTCACACTAGGTATTTTCTGCACCGCATTAGCTTTCATTTCATTCTTTATCGTAATGAAGGAAATCGGGCCAGCAAGAGCTTCAATTGGAACTTACGTAAACACCGCAGTTGCTGTGGTCTTGGGGGTATTGATTCTCTCTGAACCATTAACTCTCGGAATCATCATTGGCTTGCCGTTAGTAATGATCGGTTCATTCTTAGCTAGCCGTAAGCCAGCGGTTAATTCTTAGTTTACGAAGTTAGTTCCGTTAGGGCATTACCAATCCGCCATCAACTGGCACCGTAATTCCGGTTACATAACTAGATGCATCGCTGACTAACCAAATTAAGGTTGCTGCTAACTCTTCGGGTTCACCCAAGCGACCCGCGGGTGCAAACATCTTGATCATATTGACCATATCTTTAGGAAGTTCATCACTCATCTCAGAAGGAAAGAAACCTGGGGCAAGGGCATTTACTCGGATATTTTTTCGCCCTGTCCATTGCGCCGCTAAGTCGCGCGTTAAACCAATTAGGCCGGCCTTGCTAGATGCATATGCAGCTTGCGGTAGTCCTTGCGGCTTTAAGCCAAGAATGCTTGAAATATTTACAATCGCACCGCCATTTTTATTAGCTTTCGCAAATGCTTGCGCCATCCAATAGGCGCCAAAGAGATTTACATCTAGAACCGATCTGAATTGTTCTGGCGTTTCATGTGTTGCAGGTACAGCCGTGCCAACGCCTGCGTTGTTTACCAAGATATCTACTCGGCCAAATTTTTCCATCGCAAATGCAATAAGTGCGTCACATTGTTCTGGCTGAGTTACATCGGTTTGCAGCGTGGCAAATTTGCGGCCGGCTGCTTCAACTAAAGCACCAGTTTCAGCAAGACGGTCAAAGCGGCGAGCACCAAGAACAACATCAGCGCCAGCTTCAGCAAGAGCTTTTGCAAATGCAACCCCAAGGCCAGATGATGCGCCAGTGACCACTGCGACTTTTCCATCTAATTTAAAGCGGTCAAGAACACTCATACTCACTCCTCAAATAGGCCTTCTTTGCGTAAGGTTAAGGCATGGACTTCAACCTCAGCCCTAAGACAACCGAATATGCCGCGAAACTGCAAGCCTTCATGGACTCTGAGGTTTTCCCGGCTGAAGCGATCTACCACTTGCAACGTGAGCAGTTAATTGCCAATGGGAAACCACATGATTTGCCGGATGTGGTCGAAGATTTAAAGATAAAGGCAAAAGCCCTTGGCTTATGGAATCTTTTCTTGCCACATTATGGTCACGGCTTATCGGTTACCGATTATGCAACCTTGGCCGAGATAACTGGCTGGTCACCTGAGATTGCACCTGAAGCAATCAACTGCTCAGCTCCTGATACCGGCAATATGGAATTACTCGACATGTTCGGAAACAAAGAGCAGAAAGAACGTTGGTTACAACCGCTACTCGATGGGCAGATTAGATCTGGTTTTGCGATGACCGAGCCAGCTGTTGCATCAAGTGATGCTCGCAATATTCAGACCCAAATTGTTAAAGACGGCGATCACTATGTAATTAATGGAACCAAGTGGTGGACCACAGGTGCCATGGACAAGCGCTGCGAGATTTTGATCGTGATGGGTAAAACCAATCCTGCAGCTGATGACCACCAACAACAATCAATGGTGCTCGTTCCAACGAATACGCCAGGGGTTAAGGTAGTTAGAAACTTAACTGTCTTTGGTTACGTAGATCAACATGGCCATGCTGAAGTTTCATTTACCAATGTGCGCGTACCAGTTGCAAATCTTCTAGGTGCCGAAGGCGAAGGATTTGCGTTAGCGCAAGCGCGACTTGGGCCAGGACGTATTCACCATTGCATGCGCGCAATAGGCATGGCAGAGCGAGCGCTATCTCTAATGATTAAACGCACAGTTGCTCGCGAAGCTTTTGGCAAAGAGTTGGTTAAACAAGGCGTGATTCAGGAATGGATTGCACAAGCACGCATTGATATTGAACAAGCTCGTTTATTGGTTCTAAAGGCTGCTTGGATGATTGATTCAGTTGGTGCAAAAGGTGCCCGCAAAGAGATTGCGGCAATTAAAGTTGCCATCCCTCAAATGGCAGAGCGCATTATTGATCATGCCATTCAAAGTTATGGTGGCGCAGGCGTAAGCCAGGATTCACCACTTGCCTCGATGTATGCCGGTGTGCGCACACTGCGCATTGTTGACGGGCCAGATGAAGTTCATATTAGAGACATTGCGCGGTTAGAAATAAAGCCTTATTTGTCATGAAAGATTTAACTGCGGTCCGTGAAGAGGATCGCTTCGATGTAGCAAAGGTGCATGCTTGGTTGCGCCCATTTATAAATGAGGATCAACTTCCTGAAGTTGAGCAGTTTCGTAGCGGTGCCTCTAACCTGACTTATCTGCTTCGTTATCCAGGACGCAATTTAGTATTGCGCAAGCCACCAGTTGGAACTAAGGCAGCTTCTGCTCACGACATGAAGCGTGAGTTTTTGATTCAATCACGGCTACAGCCTGTTTATTCCCTGGTGCCAAACATGATCGCTTCGTGTGACGATCAATCAATTATGGGTTCAGATTTTTATGTCATGGAATTCGTTGCAGGTGAGATTTTTCGCCGCGATGTGCCTGAAGGGATTACCGCTACCGATGTTTCAGTGATGGCTGATTCCTTGATTAATGGTTTAGTACAACTGCACGCTGTTGACTCTGCGATTCTGAAAGAGCTAAACAAAGGTGAGGGTTATGTGCAGCGCCAAGTTGAAGGTTGGTCTAAGCGCTATCGCAATGCTCTAACAGATGATGTTCCTAGCGCTGAGAAGCTAATGGCTTGGCTATCTGCGAATCAACCAAACGATGTGGGTTCCTGCATTATTCATGGTGATTGGCGGATAGATAATATGGTTTTTGATTTAGGTAATGCGCGCATTGCCGGAGTTTTAGATTGGGAACTAGCAACAGTCGGTGATCCCCTAATGGATTTAGGCTCAGCCCTTGCCTATTGGGTTGATCGAGATGATGAAGCAGCATTTGCATCGCTTCGTAGACAGCCTAGCCATCTGCCAGGAATGCCAACTCGTGATGAGTTTGTAGCGAGATATTTAGAGCTAAGTGGCCGCAAATGCGATGACTTTACTTTTTATGAAGTTTTCGGTCTCTTTAGATTAGCCGTGATTATTCAACAGATCTGGGCACGTTTTCGTTTGGGTCAAACAACTAATCCCGCTTTTGCCGGGTTTGGGGCTGCTGTCAATACCTTGATTAATCGAGCCGAAGGAAAAATTTCATGAAGGCAGGACGCATCACAGTTTCAATCCGTAAATTTGAAGTTACCGATGTTCCAACTCCAAATGCAGGAGCTGGACAGGTCCGTATAAAGGTCGGTGCTGCTGGAGTCTGTTTATCAGATGTGCATTTCCTAGAAGGGATTTTATCGCCAGGCTATTTAGCTGGTGATGAAGTAACACTTGGACATGAAGTAGCTGGAACTATTGACCAAATTGGCGAAGGCGTTGATTTTCGTTCAATCGGCGAACGTGTTGTCGTTATCGCTGGTGAGCGAAATGAATCAAATCAGATTACAACTCTGGGATTTGATTACGATGGTGGTTGGGCCGAATACGTTGTAATCAATTCAGAACTAGTTATGCCAATCCCTGACTCGTTGCCTTTTGAACAAGCCGCCATTATTCCGGATGCGGTATCTACCCCGTGGGCTGCTATTTCCTCAACCGGCAAGATTCAAGCTGGCGAAGCAGTGGCGGTCTTTGGAGTTGGTGGGCTAGGAATTCATGCGATTCAATTGTTAAAAGTAATCGGCTGCAGCAAAGTAATTGCTATCGACCCACGTGAAGATGCGCGAGCCAATGCGATGGCACGCGGAGCAGATTTTGCTTTCGCGCCAGATGACCCAGATTTGAAAAAACATCGTGGATTACATGCCGCCTTTGATTTCGCTGGTGTCACGCCTGTTCGTAAACAAGCTCTTTCAATGCTGGGCGAACAAGGTCGATTAATTATTGTGGGTATAGCTAATGAGCCCATCGTTATTCCGAACGATATGGCATTTACTTATATGCGCACACAAATAATGGGACATTATGGATCTGAGCCACATCATGTGAGTGAGTTAATTGAATTTGCGCGTCAAGGCAAGTTAGATCTTTCGCACTCAGTCTCTGAAATTCTTCCCTTGGCACAGGCTGCCGAAGCAATTGATAAATTAGCAAACAAGATCGGTAATCCGATTCGAATTGTGTTAAAGCCTTAGCGCTGCTTTAGTTTTCAGCAAAGCCCAACTTATCGAGCAGCTTAGAATCACGCTGCCATTCTTTAGATACCTTAATGTGCAGACCAAGGAAGATACGGGCTTCTAGTTCGCGCTCAATGTCAGCGCGAGCACGCATGCCAATATCTTTTAGCTGAGAGCCTTGATGCCCAAGCAAGATAGCGCGTTGTGAATCACGCTCAACATGCACTGTGGCATGAATATCGAAAAATGGCCGACTGCCAGTCTTCTCGCGTTCTGACATTTCATCAATAGTTACCACAATTGAATGTGGAAGCTCTTGGCGCGCATCACGTAGGGCTGCTTCGCGAATCAACTCACAAATTAACTGTTCAATGCTTTGATCGCTGCGCATATTTGTGGGATAAAACTCTGGGCCAGGCTTTAGCTGTTGGCCGATTAACTTCTTTAATAAATCAATCTGTTCGTGAGTTGCTGCCGATACCGGAACGATTTCATCCCAAGTAAAGCCTTTAGCCATCGCCATGATGCTGGCTAGGCGAGTAGCAAGATTTGCTTTGCTAATTAGATCTGTCTTGGTAACAAGTGCAATCTTTTTGCTGCGTGGATGCTTAGCAATTTCATCAATAATGTATTGATCGCCAGCACCAGACTCTTCATCGGCTGGCAAGCAAATAATGATTACTTCAACTGAATCTAAGCTCTCTTCAACAACGGCATTTAAGCGCTTGCCCAATAACGTCTTTGGCTTATGCACGCCTGGAGTATCAACCAAGATGGCTTGGAAATCTGGTTCGTTAACGATGCCACGGATTGCGTGACGAGTCGTGTTCGGGTGAGGCGAGGTAATTACTACCTTGCTGCCAACAAGTGCGTTAACCAGAGTTGATTTTCCGGTATTTGGGCGGCCAACAATGGCGACGAAGCCCGATCGGAATTCATTCTCTGTGCTCATTGGCTAATCATCTCATTACATTGGTGCGAGAAATTCCACTGCATCTGCAACTGAAGTCACGATTTCAGCGGCTCGTTCACCGATTAAGCGATGACATCCTTCGCTAACTGGCGAAGTTATCGGACCTGGAATAGCCATAACTGGTCGCATTAATTCGGCGGCATCGCGAGCGGTGCGCAATGAGCCACTTCGAAAGGCGGCTTCGACAACTAGCGTTGCATTAGACAGTGCTGCAATTAGTCGATTGCGGGTTAGAAAACGCGACGGAATCGCTGGTGTTCCGGGCGTGACTTCACTAACTAGGCATCCGAGTTCGGCAATCTCGGCAAATAGCCGCGCATTACCAGCCGGATAATTTATATCGATACCAGCTGCAATTACTGCCACTGTCACGCCTTCGGCAATCAGTGCTCCCTTATGAGCTGCCGCATCTATTCCATAAGCACCACCGCTAATAATTGCCCAATCGCGATCAACAAAACCAGCGGCAAAATCTTGCGCAATGCGAGCGCCATATTGCGTCGGGTTGCGAGTGCCAACAATTGCTAACGAGTTACCAGTCAGAAGTCTTGGATCACCTTTAATCACTAGTCCGATAGGGGGTGCTGCGAGGTCGTTTACAGATTGTGGCCAAGTTGCATCTTGCGGTGTTAAGAAGGTGGCCCCTGATTGGGCGATTGATTGCAACAGTTCATCAGCGCTACTCAACTTTAGCTTTTCGATAGTTCGAGCGTATTTAATTAGGTCGTATCCACCATTAAGTGCTCGATCAAGCACGTAACTGGCGCCATTACTAAATACCTCGCGCGACCAGAAAGATGAGCCACCTTCAACCGCGGCAAATAATCTTGCCCGGGCCACTAATTCACTCATAGCTCTACCCCATCGCGCAATGCATAAGCCTGTTTCACATCAGTCAAAGTCGCAATTTCATGTCGATGTAAATCAGCTAGCGTCCAGGCAGTTCGAATAACTTTATGTAGGCCACGCGCTGTAATAGTTTCGCGATCTAGTTCATCATGCAAGAAATTCATGGCTGCTCTTTCTGGTTGATAGGTCGTGCGTAGAGCACGTGATGGAATCTGACTATTTAGTTTCCAACTCTCATTAGCAAAACGTTTAGCTGCAATCTCTCGCGCTGCAATTACTCGCGCTCTAATGACAGCGCTGGATTCGCCTAACTCATTCTGTGCCATCTCGATGCGGCTAACTGGATCAACGATTACGCGCAGATCAATGCGATCAAGCAACGGCCCAGATAGTTTTCCTAAGTAACGACGCACCTGTTGCGAAGTGCATGTGCAGTTGCGCCCTCGACCAGAGAACTTGCCACATGGGCAAGGGTTTGCAGCTAGAACAAGTAAGAACTGCGCGGGAAAAGTTAGGTTGCCAATACTGCGAGCTATCGTGATTTCACCGGATTCCAAAGGTTGCCGCAATGAATCCAAAATTCCAGCGCCGCATTCAGGCGCCTCATCAATAAAGAGCACACCATTGTGAGCAAGGGATGAAGCACCGGGACGAATTACATGTGCGCCGCCGCCAACCATGGCTACACGAGTTGTTGTGTGATGCGGCGCGACGAAGGGTGCCAATAAAGATTGCGGTGCGCGATTTCCTAAGGTGCCAGCAATTGAATGTACGGCGGTAACTTCAAGAGCTTGAGCAATAGATAAC
>JAPLAW010000010.1 GCA_026393075.1 Actinomycetota bacterium
GAAGTTTATTGGGCCAGATATACCAACGGTGTTCGCGTTGAAGGCCCAGCTGTTGATTTACCAGCCGTGGTCGCAGCTCGTGGAATCAATGTAATTGATTCGCTATTTCCAGATCCCAAGTATTTTGTAGAATTATCTGAAGAATTCACGGAACCAATTTACTTGCGTCGCCCAGACGCGGTAGCTACGGCGGATCGTAAATGATTACTTATCGCCAACCAACGGTGCTCGATGTACCAGTGTTAACTTCACTCGAGCGAACTATGTTTCCGAGTTACCCATGGTCGCAGGCACAGTTCAAAGAAGAGATTGCTGGCCTCGGCGGAACTCGCCAATTCATCTTGGCGCTAAACGATGGCTCGATTATTGGCTATGCAGGCATCATGGTGGTAGCCGCGGGCGTGCCTGCTGACTTACTAACAATTGCGATTTTGCCTGATTTTCGCGGGCAAGGACTAGCCCAAGAGATGTTAGCCGAGCTAGAAAGTTGGGCAAAAGCAAAAGGTGCTACAGAGGTAATTCTCGAAGTTGATACCAAAAATGAAAGCGCGATTCGCCTATATAACTTTGCCCGCTATGAAGAGATTTCAACTCGAGCTAATTATTACGGGCTCGGAATCGATGCTTTGATTATGCGCAAGGAACTCAAATGAGTGAGGCGCTAGTTCTGGGTATCGAAACTTCGTGCGATGAAACTGCAATCGGTATTGTGCGCGGTCGCAAGTTGTTGGCCAATGTAATTGCTTCAAGCGTTGAAGAACATGCGCGCTTTGGGGGAGTAGTACCAGAAGTCGCATCGCGTGCGCATCTGGAAGCTATGCAACCCACCCTTAAGGAAGCAATTGCGCAAGCCAAAATTTCACTTAGCGATTTAGATGCAGTTGCAGTTACTGCCGGCCCTGGGTTGGTTGGCGCGTTACTTGTTGGAACATCGGCTGCTGCCGGATTAGCACTGGCAATTGATAAACCAATTTATGGCGTTAACCATTTAGCTGCTCACGTCAGCGTTGATTACTTAACGCATGATCTGCCATCAGAACCAACTATTGTGTTGTTAGTAAGTGGCGGCCATTCATCGTTATTACAAGTTAATGACATTACTGGCGAAATAATTAAACTTGGTGAAACCCTGGATGATGCAGCTGGTGAAGCTTTCGATAAAATTGCGCGCATCATGGATCTGGGTTTTCCAGGTGGCCCAGCAATAGATCTCATTGCCAAGTCAGGCAGCACCACTGCAATTGATTTTCCGCGCGGTTTAACCACTAGTAA
The DNA here is from genome assembly GCA_026393075.1 of Actinomycetota bacterium. Taxonomy (GTDB): domain Bacteria; phylum Actinomycetota; class Actinomycetes; order Nanopelagicales; family Nanopelagicaceae; genus Planktophila. The sequence goes on from JAPLAW010000010.1 coordinate 1,273, forward strand.
AGATTGGGAAACTAGACCTTTCGAATTCTCGTTCTCTGGACTAAAAACTGCAGTTGCTCGATATCTCGAAGCAACTCCGCAATATGCGAAAAATGATGTAGCGGCCTCTTTCCAAGAAGCGATCGTCGATGTCTTACTGCTTAAGGCACTTGCGGCAGCTAAGAAAACCGGCATCAATTCACTGGTCATTGCCGGCGGGGTGGCGGCTAACTCGCGCTTGCGCCAAGTGGCCACTGAGCGCTGTGCCGCCCAAGGAATAACCCTTCGAATCCCCAGCCCAGGTCTGTGCACCGATAACGGGGCCATGGTTGCCGCTCTGGGCTCACTTATGGTTAGCGCTGGCAGATCTGCTAGCCCAATAGCCTTTGACGCTCAATCGAGCCTGCCAGTCACCCGCATTTCTCTCTAATGTCGACTCTAAATTTGCGCTGGCCTCGATTTGATCGCGGGAATAGCCCAGCATAGGCTTGGCATTAGCACTCAAGACCCGAGTCTGCTAATTGCAGGCTCTAGTGAAATCGATTTTAAAAGGAGCTCTAATCATGGCCGTAACCATTAAGCCACTAGAAGACCGCATCGTAGTTAAAGCTAATGAAGCAGAGACAACTACGGCGTCAGGTCTGGTAATTCCAGATACTGCAAAAGAGAAGCCTCAAGAAGGCACCGTTGTTGCAGTTGGCCCAGGTCGCTTCGATGATGGCGTTCGCGTTCCAATGGATGTCAAAGTTGGCGACGTTGTTCTATACAGCAAGTACGGCGGAACTGAAGTTAAGTACAACGCTGAAGAATATTTAGTTCTATCTGCTCGCGATATTCTCGCTGTAATTGAGAAGAACTAATGGCCGGCAAGTCCTTACAGTTTGACGAACAAGCCCGTCGCGCCATGGAGCGCGGTGTAAACATTCTGGCTGACACCGTCAAGGTAACACTTGGACCTAAGGGTCGTAACGTGGTTATCTCAAAAACATTCGGTGCCCCAACCATCACAAACGATGGCGTAACAATTGCGAAAGAGATTGAACTCTCTGATCCAGTTGAAAACATGGGTGCTCAACTAGTCAAAGAAGTTGCAACCAAGACCAACGATGTCGCTGGTGATGGAACCACAACTGCAACAGTGCTTGCTCAAGCAATGGTTAAAGAAGGTCTTCGTAACCTAGCCGCTGGCGCACAACCAATGGATATTAAAATTGGAATCGAAGCTGCAGTTGCTGCAATTTCAGCAGCTCTTAAGGCCAATGCCACTGTTGTAAAAGACAAGGCACAGATTGCCGACGTTGCAACTATCTCTGCGCAAGATCGTGGCATTGGTGACTTAATTGCTGAGGCAATGGACAAAGTTGGCAAAGATGGCGTAATCACAGTTGAGGAAGCATCTACAACTGGACTTGAACTTGAGTTCACTGAAGGTATGCAATTCGATAAGGGTTACATCTCACCTTATTTCGTAACTGATCAAGATCGCATGGAAGCAATTCTAGAAGATGCTTACGTATTGATCTCAGGCGGAAAGATTTCAGCTCTGGCTGAACTGCTGCCAATCCTGGAAAAAGTTGCCCAGACTTCAAAGCCACTATTGATCATCGCTGAAGATGTTGAAGGCGAAGCGCTTTCTACGCTGGTTGTTAACCGTATGCGTGGCGTATTCGCCTCAGCAGCTGTTAAGGCACCTGGTTTCGGCGATCGTCGTAAGGCAATGTTGCAAGACATCGCAATTCTGACCGGTGGCGAAGTTATCTCAGCCGAAGTTGGCATGAAGCTAGATCAAATCGGTCTCGAATCTCTTGGTCGCGCACGTCGCGTTGTGATCTCAAAGGATGCATCAACAATCGTTGATGGTGCTGGCGATAAAGCAGTAGTTGCAGCTCGCGTTTCTGAAATTCGTAAAGAGATCGAAAATACTGACTCTGACTGGGATCGCGAAAAGCTACAAGAGCGCGTTGCCAAACTCGCTGGTGGCGTTTGCGTAATCAAAGTTGGCGCACATACTGAAGTAGAACTAAAAGAGAAGAAGCACCGTCTAGAAGATGCGATCTCTGCAACCCGTGCCGCAGTTGAAGAAGGCATTGTGGTTGGCGGCGGCGCAGCACTAGTACATGCAGCCGATGCACTTGAAGGCGATCTTGGCTTCGAAGGCGATAAAGCTGTTGGTGTTCGCTTAGTTCGCAAAGCATGCGACGAACCACTTCGTTGGATCGCTGAAAACGCAGGTCTTGAAGGTTATGTAGTTGTAGCAAAAGTTCGTGCGATGAAAGCCAATGAAGGTTTCAATGCAGCAACTGATGTTTATGGCGACTTAGCTAAAGACGGTGTAATCGATCCAGTTAAGGTAACTCGTTCAGCACTGGCTAACGCTGCATCAATCGCTGCGATGTTTATTACAACTGAAGCAGTTGTCTATGAACGTCCTGCCGATGAAGCACCTGAAGCTGCTGGGGGACACGGTCACTCACATGGACCTGGTGGACACGGTCACTAATTAATTACTAAATAAAAAACCCGCCGAAGATCCGGCGGGTTTTTTATTTTCGGGGCTTAATAAATATTTAGCTAGCAGACGATAGCGCAACTGCTACGCCATCGCGGTCAAGAATTGCGACGCGATCATCTTCAGAGAGACCGCCCCAAATTCCATATGGCTCTTGCACAGACAGTGCGTGCTTGCGACAAGCTTCAAGAACTGGGCAGCTACTGCAAACAGCCTTGGCTACATTTTCGCGATTGCGGCGACGTGGCCCGCGTTCACCATCTGGATGAAAGAACATCTCGCTGGGCAAATCACGGCAAGAACCGTCTTGCTGCCAATTCCAGTTTTCAACAACTGGTTTTGGAAGTCTAGATACTTCGCTCATAATGACCCCTTGGATGCTTAAACTTCTATTGGGTTGAACCATACAACCGCTTCATAGGTTGTTCAAGTATTGAATACCCCCATTCCTAGATTTGGGGGCGATTTGAGCGTACTCAGGTGGCACGAATCTCACCTACCCTCCAAGATTGGGGCATGGATCAACCCCTGACCGTAGCTGCCTTAGCCCGCCAAATTGGCGTGGCCCCGGCAACTTTGCGGACCTGGGACCGTCGCTATGGCCTAGGGCCAACCGAACATGTCGAGGGCAGCCATCGCAGATATTCGCGGGCCGATGTAGCCAGACTAGTAATGATGCGTCGTTTGATAACAACTGGGGTAGCCCCAAGTGATGCGGCGCTGAGAGCGAAAGCGCATCAGGGCGAGTTTTCAATACCTGAGTTAGTTTCTGAAATTGTAATCGCTGAAGAATTAGTTGCGGCACTATGTCGCGCAGCTGAATCACTTGATCGTGATTTTGTGCTGCAAGCACTCCGGCAAGAATTGATGAAAAACGGCGTAATTAACTGCTGGCAGACCGTCATAGTGCCAGTCCTAATCCACATTGGTGATAGCTGGGCAAAGACTGGCGAAGGTATTGAGATCGAACACATGATGTCTGAGTTAATCAAGACTGTATTGCGCGAATCAGTACCTGAAGAATTTGATGCCATCAATACACGGCCAGTTCTATTAGCTTGTGTTGGCGAAGAATTACATTCGTTAGCACTACATGCACTTGCCGCTGCTTTAGCTGAACGCGAAATTTCTAGTAATTTTTTAGGTGCGCGTACTCCAGTTTCTGCTCTTTGCGGAGTCATGAATAAGTCGGCACCGCCAGCGCTATTTCTCTGGGCGCAGTTATCTGAAAATGGCGACCCAATGTTTTTTAAAGATCTGCCAGAAGTGCGTCCAGCGCCCCGAATTATTCTGGGTGGGCCTGGCTGGAACCCAAAACAATGTAGCGAAGTCACCGTGGCTACTGATTTACAGCATGCATGTGAGGAAATTACGCAGGCAATCGGGGCCTAAAAGAGCCGTTAGACTTTGGCCTTATCTAGTGAGGGGGCCAAAATGAGCGATGACAAGATCGCAATGATGGGCCTGACCTATGACGATGTGCTCTTATTGCCAGATGCCTCTGAGGTAGTGCCTTCTGAAGTCGAAACTTCAACTCAGTTAACTCAAAATATTTCCTTGGCAGTCCCGCTGATCTCTTCAGCGATGGATACCGTTACAGAATCACAACTCGCAATCGCAATGGCTAAAGCCGGCGGCATTGGCATTATTCACCGAAATTTGCCGATCGACGAGCAAGTAACGCACGTTAAATTAGTAAAGAACGTGGGCATGGTTGGCGCTGCTGTTGGTGTTGGTGAGGATGGATTTGCTCGCGCACAGGCACTAATTGAAGCAGGTGTCGATGTGGTTGTTGTTGATACTGCACACGGTCATCATCGCGCTGTACTCGATGCAATTGCTCGTATTAAGAAATTTTCGCCAACCACCGAAATCATTGGTGGCAATGTGGCAACCCGTGCTGGTGCGCAGGCTTTAATTAATGCGGGCGCCGATGCCGTAAAAGTTGGCGTTGGCCCAGGTTCAATTTGCACCACTCGCATTGTGGCCGGTGTTGGCGTTCCCCAAATTACCGCGATCATGGAAGCTGCCAAAGCTTGCGGCAAAGCGGGTATTCCGCTGATCGCCGATGGTGGTCTGCAATATTCAGGTGACATTGTGAAAGCACTTGTTGCTGGCGCAAATTCGGTAATGCTTGGTTCTTTGTTAGCTGGTTGTGAAGAATCACCCGGTGAATTAATTGAAATTGATGGCCGTAAATACAAGGGCTATCGCGGAATGGGTTCACTTGGTGCGATGCAATCACGCGGCGAGCAGAAGTCTTATTCTAAAGATCGCTATATGCAAGACGATGTTTTATCTGAAGATAAATTAGTTCCTGAAGGTATCGAAGGAAAAGTTTTATATCGCGGTACTGTGGCTGAAGTGGTTCATCAATTAGTCGGAGGCCTGCGTTCAGGAATGGGATATGCCGGTGCGCCAGATATCAATACTCTGCGCCGCGATGGTCGCCTAATTCAAATTACCGCTGCTGGCCTCCAAGAGAGCCACCCGCACGATGTATTACACGTGGCAGATGCCCCTAACTATGCGAAGAAAGGCTAGGGCTAAGTAAATGTTCGAGATTGAAATTGCACCCGGCAAACGTGCCCGCCAGGCCTACTCTTTTGACGATATTGCGATTGTGCCCTCACGGCGTACTCGCGATCCCGAAGATGTCTCTACTTCATGGCAGATTGATGCTTATAAATTTGAGTTACCAATGTTGGCAGCGCCAATGGATTCAGTGGTTTCACCACAAACTGCAATTGTGATTGGCAAGTTAGGCGGCCTAGGTGTTCTAAACCTCGAAGGCTTATGGACTCGCTATGAAGATCCGCGGATTCAATTAGGTGAAATCGCATCGATGCCAGATGCGCAGGCGACTCGTCGTATGCAAGAACTTTATAGCGCACCTATTCAGCCAGCGCTAATCAAAGAGCGTATTAAGCAAATTCGCGAAGCTGGCGTGACGGTTGCGGCATCACTTTCACCACAACGCACAGCTGAACTTCATAAAGCTGTGGTCGATGCTGGTGTAGATATTTTCGTTATTCGCGGAACCACAGTTAGTGCTGAGCATGTAGCAACTCGTGACGATGCGCTTAACTTGAAGAAGTTTATTTACGAACTCGACGTGCCCGTAATTGTTGGTGGCGTTGCAACTGCAACAGGTGCGCTGCACTTAATGCGCGCAGGTGCTGCTGGCGTTTTAGTTGGCTTTGGAGGAGGGGCAGCACACACCACTCGCAAAGTTTTAGGTATTCAAGTTCCAATGGCATCTGCTGTTGCTGAAGTGGCCTCTGCTCGTCGCGAATATCTCGATGAATCTGGTGGTCGTTATGTGCATGTAATTGCCGACGGTGGCGTTGGTCGCAGTGGTGATATTGCAAAAGCAATTGCAATGGGCGCCGATGCAGTAATGATGGGTTCCCCATTAGCAAAAGCCACAGAAGCTCCTGGCTTAGGTTGGCACTGGGGTTCTGAAGCACATCACGCCGTTCTACCTCGTGGCGAGCGCGTTGCCGTTGGCACAGTTGGCACGCTCGAAGAAATTCTGCTCGGACCATCTAGTACTTCAGATGGTTCCATGAACTTATTCGGCGCTCTTCGCCGCGCAATGGCTACTTGCGGATATTCCGATGTAAAGGAATTCCAGCGCGTAGAGGTACTTATTAACCGTGGCTAATCCAGTACTTGTTCTTGATTTTGGTGCGCAGTATGCGCAGTTAATTGCGCGCCGAGTGCGCGAAGCAAATGTTTTCTCTGAGATCGTTCCTTCATCTATTACGGCTGCTGAAGTATCGGCCAAAGCACCAAGTGCCATCATTTTATCGGGCGGCCCATCAAGCGTTTATGCACCAGGGGCACCTAAGTTTGATGAAAGTATTCTGCAATTGGGTATTCCGGTATTTGGCATTTGTTATGGCTTTCAAGCAATGGCTGCTGCCCTTGGCGGGGTAGTTAGCCAAACTGGAAAATCTGAATTCGGCCGTACTGAAATTACTGCAACAACAAGTGCAAAGTTATTTGCAGGGTTGCCAGTTAAGCAAAATGTCTGGATGAGCCATGGCGATGCAGTTACATCCGCCCCAGCTGGTTTCACAATTTGCGCCGTTACAGCTGATACTCCAATTGCCGCATTTGAAAGTAGCGATGGAAAGTTAGCTGGCGTTCAGTTCCATCCTGAAGTTCTACATTCTGAACAAGGCCAAGTTATTTTAAAGCGTTGGTTAATCGAGATTGCCGGATGTGAACCAACTTGGACCTCAGAAAATATTGCCGCAACCGAAATTGCTAAAGCAAAAACAGTCATCGGTACTAAGCGAGTAATTTGTGGGCTATCTGGTGGCGTTGATTCAGCAGTTGCTGCAGCAATTATTCAAGCAGCAGTTGGAAACCAATTAACTTGTGTATTCGTCGATCATGGTTTGTTACGTAAAGGCGAATCTGAACAAGTCGAACGCGACTTTGTCGCAGCCACCGGCGTATCACTAGTTGTCGTTGATGCTAAAGAGCAATTCTTGTCAGCACTTGCTGGCGTAACTGACCCTGAGACTAAGCGAAAGATTATTGGTCGCGAATTTATTCGTTCCTTCGAAAAAGCTGCGCGCGATATTGCTTCTGGGGGAGATGTTGAATTCTTAGTGCAGGGCACGCTTTATCCAGATGTAGTTGAGTCTGGTGGCGGTGAGGGCACGGCAAATATCAAGTCGCACCACAATGTAGGTGGCTTGCCGGCTGATCTAAAATTTAAATTAATCGAACCACTACGCACTTTGTTTAAAGATGAAGTTCGCCAAGTTGGTTTGCAGCTAGGTTTACCCGAAGAGATTATTTGGCGCCAACCTTTCCCTGGCCCAGGCCTTGGTATTCGCATTATTGGTGAAGTAACGGCCGAACGGTTAGAAATATTGCGTGAGGCTGATGCCATTGCCCGCGAAGAGCTAAAGGCTGCCGACCTTGATCGCGAAATCTGGCAATGCCCGGTGGTGTTGCTCGCTGATGTGCGCAGTGTTGGCGTGCAAGGCGATGGTCGGACTTATGGCCACCCCATCGTGTTGCGCCCAGTCTCGAGTGAAGATGCGATGACGGCGGACTGGTCTCGCGTTCCTTATGAGGTTTTAGCCAAGATTTCCACGCGTATTACCAACGAAGTTCGCGAAGTAAATCGCGTTACTCTGGATATTACTAGCAAACCCCCAGCAACAATCGAGTGGGAGTAATCCGAGCGATCGGTATAATTCAGTCATTATGAAACGTACTTTAGTTATCGCCGCTGTAATTGTTTTGGCAGTTTCACTTACGCCTTCAGTTTCGGCAGCCACTAAAGAACCAGTAAAGATTTGTACAACTGCTACCTCAAAGCCACATTCATCACCTTCAGTTTTGCAGCCAAAAACAGTGGCCAAATCTTTGCCAACCACATTTACCTTTGTCACTAATTGCGGAAATATTGTGGTCGAAACAGTTGGCGCAAAAGCACCACAGACTTTAACTGCGCTAGCAACCCTGGCTAGTCGCGGCTTTTATAACTCAACTCTTTGTCATCGCTTAACTACGCAAGGACTCTACGTTCTGCAATGTGGCGATCCAACTGCTTCAGGATCAAGTGGGCCAGTCTTTAATCGAAAAGCTTGGACTGGAATTCCAGATGAGAATTTGCCGGTTGGTGAGAAAATTACTTATCCAGCCGGAACTTTGGCAATGGCTAACTCTGGCAAGAATACAAATGGCAGCCAGGTCTTCTTTGTTTATGAAGATTCAGCGCTTAATCCTTATTACACAGTGTGGGGTCGCATCACTAGCGGCTTAGAAATCTTGCGCGCGATTGCAGCTGCAGGAGCTGCAAAGCAAGGTCAAGATGGCAAGTATTACTACAACGGCGATGGTTTCCCAATTCAAACAGTTGAGATTCGCCAAGTTATTGTTCGTTAGTTTGTATTTACAATCTTAAAAGCTTCGGCAATTACTCCTTCAGCAAAACCACCGTTGGCAGCATTGCGCATGCCCCAGTCACGCAACATGTTTTCTAACTCTTTATTGTGCGCAGTTTGTGATGCGTGGGCTTGAAGCACTTTAACTTTTAGCGGAAATGTTTTAGTGATATCGACCCAATGATCTGGTTGCGCATGACCCATAACCCAGATTTCTTTTACTCGCCAAGGTTCAAAGCCAGCTTCTTTTAAATCAGTAAAAGCAAAGGGATTTCGGGCATCTGGGTAAACGGCTTGAATTGCTGATTCGCCAGCAGCTAGGTGATCTGGATGGCTGGCACCGATGCGATCCCAGTTACGTTCTGGGCTCTGGCAAACTAAGCGATCTGGTTTAAAGCGGCGAATCTCGCGCACAATATCTTTGCGAAGTGCAATTGTTGGTTCTAGCCAACCGTCGCGGTAATTTAAAAATGTAATATCTGTGACACCGATAATTGCGCCAGCTTCGCGTTGTTCGCGTTGACGAACTTGTGGCATTTCTTCTAACGGGATTCCGGATTCTTCGCCACCTTGATCACCATTGGTGCAAAGAACGTAACCAACTTCAATGCCAGCTTTTACCCATTGCGCGATGGTGCCTGATGCACCGAAATCAGAATCATCTGGGTGGGCATTAACAACGAGAACTCGCTTGATCTCACTATCGGCGATCGGTTCCATGTGTCTGCTCCCTTAAAGAATTCTGTCGCTGTAGCCTAATAGACTGCGCGCCATGAGCAGCACCGAAATCTCAAACGATCCATTAATTGCGGGACTTAATCCGCAACAAGGCGCTGCCGTAGTTCATGCTGGTGGGCCACTTCTAATTGTGGCAGGTGCTGGTTCTGGCAAAACTCGAGTCCTAACTCGGCGCATCGCTTATTTGATGGCCAGACGTAATGCGACCCCATATTCAATTCTGGCGATTACTTTCACCAACAAGGCAGCCGGTGAAATGAAGGAACGCGTTAAAGAATTAGTGGGCCCAGTTGCGCAATCTATGTGGGTTTCGACTTTCCACTCTGCCTGTGTTCGAATCTTGCGCAAAGAAGCCGCACGATTGGGTTACAGCAATTCGTTCTCAATTTACGATTCCGCCGACAGCTTGCGCTTAATCACCATTGTTTCAAAAGACTTAAATCTTGATCCAAAGCGTTATCCGCCGCGCCAATTTCAATCGGTTATCAGCAATGCCAAGAACGAATTAATGGGGCCAGCTGATTACGTAAATGCTGCTACCAATCAATTTCAAGAAGTTGTGGCAGATGTTTATGCGCTTTATCAACGTAGATTACAACAATCTAATGCGATGGATTTTGATGATCTGATTTTAAAGACAGTTGAAGTTCTGCAACGTTTTCCAGAAGCGAAAGCTCGCTATCGTTCGCGCTTTCGCCATGTGTTAGTTGATGAGTATCAGGACACCAACCATGCGCAATACATTCTGGTGCGCGAGTTAGTTGGTAGTGACCTCGAAGGCTTGCCGCCGGCTGAACTATGCGTGGTGGGCGATGCCGACCAATCTATCTATGCCTTCCGTGGCGCCACTATTCGAAACATTATGCAGTTTGAACTTGATTACCCAAATGCGACCACGATTTTGCTCGAACAAAATTATCGATCGACCCAAAACATCCTCAATGCCGCAAATGCGGTAATTACTCAGAATGAGTCGCGCAAAGAGAAAAACCTTTGGTCGCAAGCCGGTGCAGGTGCGCCATTAGTTGGTTATGTGGCCGAATCCGAACACGATGAAGCTGAATTTGTTAAAGACGAAGTTCGCTCCCTGATGGATAAAGGTCTTTCAACGCCTGGCCAAACTGCAGTTTTCTATCGCACCAATGCGCAATCTCGTGTCTTTGAAGAAGTATTCATGCGGGCAGCGCTGCCTTACAAAGTAGTTGGCGGACTGCGTTTCTATGAGCGCAAAGAAGTTAAAGACTTACTCAGTTACCTACGGGTTATTGCAAACCCCGAAGATGAAGTTTCATTGCGCCGGGTGATTAATTATCCAAAGCGCGGAATCGGTGATCGAGCACTTGAGATTCTCGAAACACATGCCAAGTCTCGTGGCTACTCCTTCTGGGGTGGGCTCATTGCAGCAGCTGAAGCCCCTGAAATTCCACCAAAAGCTGCCCAATCAATTAAACAATTCACCGACATGATTAGCGCTTTAGCTGTTTTAGTTGAAGCAAAAGTGCGCCCATCAGTAATCGTCGAAGCAGTTCTTGAACAATCTGGCTTGTTATCCGAGCTAGCAAATAGCACTGACCCACAAGATGAAGTCCGCGTTGAAAACTTAAAAGAACTCTTAGCAGTTGCCATGGAATATGAAGAACGCCCCTTTGAAGAGTTAACTGAAGATGAAGAAATTTCGTTATCTGGTTTCCTAGAAAAAGTTTCACTCGTTGCAGATTCAGATCAAATTCCCGAAGGCGAAGACCACGGTGGGGTAGTGACTTTAATGACGCTTCATACCGCTAAAGGTTTGGAATTTCCAACCGTATTTTTAACTGGCATGGAAGATGGCATTTTTCCGCATTCGCGAACACTGGGCGAAAAAGATGAAATTGAAGAAGAACGTAGATTGGCATATGTGGGCTTAACTCGCGCACAAGAACGACTATATATTTCGCGCGCTGAATATCGATCCTCGTGGGGTGCACCAAATTACAATCCACCTTCTAGATTCCTCGATGAGATTCCAACTGATGTAATTGAATGGCGAAATCACAACGTGATATCTCCTTCACTGATTCGTAAACCACGAGTTGCGACTGCGCCACCACCGCGAGCAACTGGGCGGAAGGCACCTTCTGGAATTACTTTGGCGATTGGCGATCGTGTGTCACATGACACATTTGGTTTGGGCACAGTTGTTGGCACTGCTGGTGAGGGCGATAAGAGCGAGGCAACCATTAACTTTGGCCAATACGGCGATAAGCGTTTGCTGTTGCGCTATGCACCTGTCGAGAAGCTCTAGTATTAGGCAGGTTTCACGCGTCGTTCACGCTCTTAAGCAAACAAGGAAAGCGGTCAACTAGTGGATTTATACGAATACCAAGCTCGCGATCTATTTGAAAAGCATGGCGTACCTGTATTGCCAGCTGCGATCGCAACTACAGCTGATGAAGCTGAAGCAGCCGCAATAAAAGTTGGCGGCAAAGTAGTCGTTAAAGCTCAAGTAAAAGTTGGCGGCCGTGGAAAAGCTGGCGGCGTTAAATTAGCTGTTGATCCAGCAGATGCTCGTGAAAAAGCAAGTGCAATTTTGGGTATGGATATTAAAGGCCACGAAGTTCGCACCGTAATGATTGCCGCAGCTGCGCCAATTGAATCTGAATACTATTTAGCAATTCTGCTTGATCGTTCAAACCGCACCTTCTTGGTTATGGCATCTGTTGCTGGCGGTATGGAAATTGAAGAAGTAGCACACACTGCCCCTGAGAAATTGGCCAAGATTCCAGTTGATTCCAATGTTGGTATTGATCTTGCTCGTGCTACCGAGATTATCGCAGCCGCAAAATTCCCAGCCGATGTTGCCGATCAGGTTGCAGCAGTTCTGGTAAAGCTTTGGGAAACATTTGTTTCTGAAGATGCCACACTCGTTGAAGTTAACCCACTGGTTAAAACTTCAGATGGCAGGATCATCGCGCTCGATGGCAAAGTAACTCTCGATGATAATGCTGGCTTCCGCCACCCTGATCATGAAGCACTTGTTGATCAAGCAGCCGAGAACGCGCTAGAGGCTGCGGCTAAAGCTAAGAATTTGAACTATGTAAAACTTGAAGGCCAAGTTGGCATTATCGGTAATGGCGCCGGCTTAGTAATGAGCACACTCGATGTGGTTGCCTACGCTGGTGAAAAATTTGGTGGCGTTCGCCCAGCTAACTTCCTAGATATTGGTGGCGGTGCATCAGCTCAAGTTATGGCCGATGGGCTGTCAATTATTTTGGGCGATAAAGATGTTAAAAGCGTTTTCGTAAATGTTTTTGGCGGCATAACTGCATGCGATGCGGTAGCAAATGGCATCGTGCAAGCCCTTGAATTACTTGGCGCTCAGGCCACTAAGCCAATTGTCGTTCGCCTTGATGGCAACAACGTGGTTGAAGGTCGCGCAATTTTGACGGCTGCGGCCCACCCGCTGGTTGAACAGCTAGACACTATGGATGGCGCTGCAAATCGTGCAGCAGAATTGGCGGCTAAGTAAATGTCGATCTTCATTAACGCTGATTCAAAAATTATCGTTCAAGGTATGACTGGTTCTGAAGGAACTAAGCACACTCGCCGCATGCTGGCATCAGGTTCCAAAGTTGTCGGTGGCGTAACACCGGGCAAAGGTGGTCAATCTGTTGAGATCGATGGCCACAACTTGCCAGTCTTTAATACGGTCGGCGAAGCAATGGCGGCAACTGGTGCCAATGTTTCAGTAGTTTTCGTGCCACCTAAGTTTGCAAAAGCTGCAGTAGTAGATGCAATCGATGCCGCAATGCCATTAGTTGTTGTAATCACCGAAGGAATTCCAGTTCATGATTCAGCAAGTTTCTACGCTTACTCGTTAACTAAGGGAACCACTCGCATCATTGGGCCAAACTGCCCAGGTTTAATTAGTCCTGGTAAATCAAATGTCGGAATCATTCCGGCAAATATCACAGGTGCTGGCCCCATTGGTTTAGTTTCTAAGTCCGGCACATTGACTTACCAAATGATGTTTGAACTTCGCGATATTGGTTTCAGCACTGCAGTTGGTATTGGTGGCGACCCAGTAGTCGGCACTACGCATATTGATTGCTTACGAGCATTCCAAGATGATCCCGAAACTGAAGCGATCGTAATGATTGGTGAAATTGGTGGCGATGCTGAAGAGCGAGCTGCTGCATTTATCGCTGAATATGTGACTAAGCCAGTAGTTGGTTATGTGGCGGGCTTTACAGCACCTGAAGGCAAGACCATGGGTCACGCCGGTGCCATCGTTTCGGGTTCATCCGGAACTGCGCAAGGCAAGAAAGATGCACTAGAAGCTGCTGGCGTTAAAGTGGGTCAAACCCCAAGTGAAACGGCGCGTTTATTGCGCGCCATTATGGGTCGCTAACAACAATGTTCCAGCGAGTCCTTGCGGTCACGTTGGCTCAAGTTGTACGCAGTATTTCGGTAGTTCTGCTACCGATCGCTTTTCTCTCGCTAATTGCATGGGCGACAGCCGGCAGCACAAATGGAAATACTTCTGATCCAGTCCGGGCTGCAGTCTGGCTATGGCTCGGGGCACATCATTTAGCTTTTAACTTAACTCTCTCAGCCGGTGCTGTAGCAGGTTGGTTAACTTACCTACCGCTAGGCGCTTTAGTATTTCCAATCTTGGCCATTCGTAGTGGTTTCAAACGCAGCATCGAGCGGTTGGATAACGATTATCAAAGTATTGCGCTAGCTCGCACGTTATTTGTTTCGTTATATGTAGGTATCACCGCTGCCATCGCTTTCTTTGTGACAACCGATGCGGTCAAACCAGTTTGGTATTTAACGCCACTTGTGACAATTCCGATTGCCACACTTTCGGTTCTAAGCGCAGAACGCCGCAAAATCTCATCCCAGCCAATTTTCTTTGCCACTCGAATAATTGCTGCCTTCTTAGGTTTTGCATTCTTGGTTCTTGGTGTCTCGTTGCTGATTAATTTGGCAGTTGTTAAAGACTTAACTCAAGTACTTGAACCTGGAATTTTGGGCGGAGTATTACTACTTATTTTAAATGTGCTCTATTTACCGAATGCGGCTGTTGCAACTCTTGGTTATTTTGCTGGCGTTGGTTTTGGAATTGGTAACGGAACTATAATTTCACCGCTGTCATACAATGTTCCGGAAATTCCAGCGCTGCCGATCTTAGGCGCACTGCCAACCGGTAAATTCCATTGGGCGCTAATTGCAATTCTGCTTTTTGTAGCAGCAGGGGTCGCGCTAACAAGTTGGACGTTAAATCAACGACCTGAAGTCCTTTGGCAAACCTTTAGTTTAGTTTTATTAGCAATTGCCTTTATTAGTTGGGCGGCAAGTGGATCCCTGATGACAGAGGCACTTAGTGCAGTTGGTGTTTCTATCTGGAAAGTAACGCTAGCCATTGGCTTAGAAATGGCCATTGGTATTGGTTTAGCGCGAGTTCTGCCGCGGTTAGATCGAGCCAGATGAAGAAAGTCGTAATTCTGGCCAGCGGATCGGGCACTTTAGCTCGAGCAATTTTCGCCGCTGAAAAGGATTACGAAATCACAGCTTTGATCTGTGATCGTCCGCAAGCAAAAGTCATCGAAATCGCAAATGAATTTGGCATCAAAGTTGAGTCACTTGAGTTAATCGGAGATCGAGCAAAGTGGGATCAAGAGCTGCTTTCGTTAGCCTCAAAACATCAACCTGATTTAGTTGTCAGTGCTGGCTTTATGCGCATCTTGGCGCCGCAATTCGTGCAGAAATTTAAAGTAATCAATAGTCACCCGGCCTTATTGCCACTTTTCCCAGGAGCACATGCCGTACGTGATGCACTTGCAGCGGGAGCTATAGAGACAGGCACGACTATTCATTGGGTTGATGAGGGTGTTGATACTGGCGAGGTCATCGCACAGGAGCGCGTAGAGATCACACCAACTGATACCGTGGAATCATTACATGAACGCATTAAGATTATCGAACGCGGTCTCATTGTTGCGACCATTCCGCAGGTTCTAGCTGGGCTTAAGTAGAAGGCAGCAAGTAGATGAGCAATCGCAAACAAATTCGCCGAGCACTACTAAGTGTCTACGATAAAGATCGCTTACTTGAAATTGGTGCCGCTCTTAGCAAAGCTGGGGTAGAAATACTTTCAACTGGATCGACTGCGGCAAATTTGGCTGCCGCTGGCATTGCGGTTACTGAAGTTAGTGATTACACCGGCTTTCCTGAAATCATGGGCGGGCGCGTAAAAACTTTGCATCCAAGAGTGCACTCGGGCATCTTGGCTGATCAAAATAATCCGGATCATTTAGCGGCCATCGCAGAACTTGATATTGCGCCATTTGATTTAGTGATTATTAATCTTTATCCATTTGCTGCAACTATTGCAGCTGGTGCCACCTTTGCTGAAGCAATTGAACAGATTGATATTGGTGGGCCATCGATGTTGCGTGGCGCCGCAAAGAATCATGGCTCAGTGGCTGTTATTAGCCAGACTTCACAATATGACCATCTACTAGGTGCTTTAGCAGCCGGCGGCTTTACTAATGAGGAGCGCCAACAATTAGCACTCGAAGTCTTTAGAACAACTACCGAATACGATTTAACGATCGCTAATTGGTTAGGGCAACAAGGCAGCGATGCCAAGTTGCCGACTTGGTTTGGCGCTATCTATAAGCAAGAGAACACTTTGCGCTATGGCGAGAACCCGCATCAAAGCGCGGTAATTTATAAATCAACTGGGCACGGAATCGTTGGCGCTAAGCAACTCCACGGTAAAGAGATGTCCTTTAACAATTTCACCGATGCTGACGCCGCTTGGCGCGCAGCACTTGATCACAGCGCCCCAGCTGTTGCGATTATTAAACATGCTAATCCTTGTGGAATTGCAACTGGTGCAAACATTTCCGCGGCTTATTTAAAGGCACATGAATGCGATCCAGTTTCAGCATTTGGGGGAGTAGTTGCCGCTAATCGAAAAGTTGATTTAGCTATGGCCGAACCACTTTCTAAGATTTTTACTGAGGTTTTAATTGCACCGGCATTTGATGCAGATGCACTAGACGTGTTAATGAAGAAACCTTCGATTCGAATTCTGCAGTGTGATTTAACTGCGATTAATCCGATCGAACTGCGCCCAGTATCTGGTGGAGCGCTATTGCAGGAAAGCGATTTGATAGATGCGCCCGGTGATAGCGCAGCTAATTGGGTTCAAGTTTCGGGAGATCCAGTAAATGCCCAAACGCTAAAAGATTTAGAGTTTGCTTGGCGATCAGTTCGCGCGGTAAAGAGCAATGCCATCTTGCTTGCTAAAGATAGCGCTGCGGTTGGAATTGGAATGGGCCAAGTCAACCGAGTGGATTCAGCGAAGTTAGCTGTTGCTCGGGCCGGTGATCGTGTGGCTGGCTCAGTTGCAGCAAGTGATGCTTTCTTCCCATTTGCTGATGGCTTACAGATATTAATTGATGCTGGCGTTATCGCGGTGGCCCAACCTGGCGGCAGTGTGCGCGATGAAGAGGTAATTGCTGCAGCAAAAGCGGCCAATGTTGCAATGTTCTTCACTAGTACAAGACACTTCTCCCATGCATAAAGCGCAGATTCTCGATGGCAAAGCACTTGCCACAATAGTCAAAGCTAATCTGCGTACTCGCACCGAAGTTTTAAAGGCAAAAGGAATCACACCTGGTTTAGGAACTGTTCTAGTTGGCGATGATCCAGGTTCACATTCCTACGTTGCCGGCAAACATCGCGATTGCCAAGAAGTTGGCATTAATTCAATTCGAGTTGATCTACCTGCATCTGCAACACAAGCAGACGTGATGGCCGCAATAAAAGATTTAAATTCGGCAAAAGAGTGCACTGGTTACATCGTGCAGTTGCCGATGCCAAAGGGAATCAATTCGCAAGCGATTCTCGAAGCAATTGATCCTGCCAAAGATGCCGACGGATTACACCCAATGAACCTAGGCCGACTAGTTAGTGGGTATGCAGCACCGCTGCCGTGCACACCTCGCGGCATCGTCGCGTTGTTACGTCATTACGAAATTCCAATAGCAGGGGCTGAAGTTTGTGTAATTGGTCGTGGCTTAACAGTTGGTCGCCCACTTGGATTATTACTAACGCGCAAAGAAGAAAATGCCACAGTTACTCTGACGCATACTGGTACTAAAGATTTAGTTAAGCATGTTAAGCAAGCTGACATTGTGGTTGCGGCAATTGGAAAAGCGCATTTCTTAACTGCCCAAATGATTAAGCCAGGTGCCACTGTTCTAGATGTCGGAATTTCCCGAACTGAGGCTGGCTTGCTGGGCGATGTTCACCCCGATGTTTTTGAAGTTGCTGCAAATGTTGCCCCAATGCCTGGTGGCGTTGGCCCAATGACCCGTGCGATGCTACTTACCAATGTGGTTGAGGCATGCGAGTAATTTCCTATTCCTCTTATGCATTAGTGGCTGCTGGCGTGGTTGCCGGCGCACTCGGATTAGTGCGAACTGGATCACTATTAATTGCGGTGGGCACCGGCCTTCTTGCCATTTCGCAGCGTGGGCAACGCAAAATTGAACTCTATTTGCCACTAGCTATTTCGATCAGCCTCTTTGTGCTGGCGTTAGCACTTCCGCGTGGGCGATAGGATTTACCTCGACCTCAAGATATTTCTTACATTCAGGAGAACTGCAAATGGGTAGCAAAGTCACAGTAGTAGGCGCCGGATTCTATGGTTCAACCACCGCAATGCGCTTAGCTGAATACAACATTTTCGACATTGTAGTTCTCACCGATATTCTTGAAGGCAAGCCAGAAGGTTTGGCGCTAGATATGAACCAATCTCGTTCGATCGAAGGTTTTGAAACAAAAATTATTGGCGCAACCACAACAGCAGATGGCGCTGGCTACGAAGCAACTGCAAATTCAGATGTAGTTGTTATTACTGCCGGTCTGCCCCGCAAGCCAGGCATGAGCCGCATGGATCTAATTGATGTAAACGCTGGCATCGTTCGCGGCGTTGCTGAAAATATTGCTAAGCATTCACCAAATGCGGTAATCATCGTGGTTTCAAATCCACTAGATGAAATGACTGCTCTTGCTCAACTCGCAACTGGTTTTCCAAAGCACCGAGTTATCGGCCAAGCTGGCATGTTAGATACTGCTCGCTTTACTGACAATGTTGCTGAAAAGCTGGGCGTTAAAGTTTCCTCAGTTAAGACACTGACTCTTGGTTCACATGGTGACACCATGGTTCCAGTTCCAAGTCGTTGCACAGTAGATGGCAAGCCACTTAGCGAATTACTTTCCCAAGCTGATATCGATGCACTGGTAGATCGCACACGCAATGGTGGCGCTGAAGTTGTGGCACTCCTTAAGACTGGTTCTGCTTACTACGCACCCTCAGCTGCGGCTGCTCGCATGGCAAAAGCAGTCATCGAAGATTCTGGTGCAGTAATGCCAGTGTGTGCATGGGTTGATGGCGAGTACGGAATTTCTGGCGTCTATCTAGGCGTTGAAGCCGAGATCGGTCGCACCGGTATTAAGAAAGTTGTTGAAAGCGATCTAACTGAATCTGAAATTGCGGCCCTAAAGGTTGCAGCTGAAGCTGTTCGTGCAAAACAGGCCGATGTTCAAACTCTCTAAGGAGTCGCTGTAAATGGCAAAAATTAAAGTAACCGGAACTGTTGTCGAACTTGATGGCGATGAAATGACTCGCATCATCTGGCAGTTCATCAAGGATTCCTTGATCCTGCCTTACCTAGATGTGAATCTTGAGTACTACGACCTAGGTATGGAAAACCGTGATGCAACTGATGATCAAGTAACGATTGATTCAGCTCATGCTATCCAGAAGCATGGCGTTGGTATCAAGTGCGCCACGATTACACCTGATGAAGCCCGCGTTGAAGAATTCGGTCTTAAGAAGATGTGGAAGTCTCCTAACGGAACTGTTCGCAACATTCTCGGCGGCGTAATTTTCCGCGAACCGATCATTATCAGCAATGTTCCTCGTTTAGTTCCACACTGGACTAAGCCAATCGTTATCGGCCGTCACGCATTTGGTGATCAATACCGTGCCACAGATTTCAAGGTTCCTGGCGCAGGCAAACTAACAATGACTTTCGTGCCAGAAGATGGATCTGCTCCAATTGAGCACACTGTCTATGATTTCAAATCATCTGGTGTTGCGATGGGTATGTACAACCTCGATGAATCAATCCGTGACTTTGCTCGTGCATCACATAACTACGGTCTAATTCGCAACTACCCAGTTTATCTTTCAACTAAGAACACAATTCTAAAAGCCTACGATGGTCGCTTTAAAGATATCTTCGAAGATATCTACCAAGCTGAGTTCAAAGATAAGTTTGTAGCGGCAGACATTTGGTATGAGCACCGCCTAATTGATGACATGGTTGCTATGTCATTACGCATGGAAGGTGGCTACGTCTGGGCATGCAAGAACTACGATGGAGATGTGCAATCAGATACCGTCGCACAGGGTTACGGCTCACTTGGTTTGATGACATCAGTACTGATGACACCAGATGGAAAGATTGTGGAATCCGAAGCTGCTCACGGAACAGTGACTCGTCACTACCGTGATCACCAAAAGGGTAAGGCGACTTCAACAAATCCAATTGCATCAATCTTCGCTTGGACTCGTGGCTTAGCCCACCGTGCAAAGCTTGATAACAATCCCGAGTTAGCTCAGTTCTGTGACACGCTAGAACGTGTTTGTATTGAAACTGTTGAACAAGGCAAGATGACTAAAGACTTATCACTCTTGATTTCCAAGACAGCTCCTTACCAAACTACGCAAGAGTTCTTGGCTTCAATCGATGAGAATCTAAAGAAGGCCATGGCTTAGAAGCATATGGCTTAAAATTAGCAATAAAAAAACCCCGCCGATTAATACCGGCGGGGTTTTTGATTTAAAGCGTATTAGATGCGCTCACCAGTTGTTGCGTTGAATAGGTGAACTGCAGCTGGGTTAGCAGTAACAGTGATTGTCTGTCCTGGCTTTGGTGGATTCTTTGGATCCCAGCGCACAATAACTTGAGCGCCTTCTTCAGTTACATTTGCAAACTTCACTGAAGAATCAACTGGAGTTCCGTATACGAATGCATCGGCACCAAGTTCTTCTACAACTTCAACTAGAACATCGAAGCCAGTAGATGAAGGCGTGAAACCTTCTGGACGAATACCAACTGTGATTGTTGCACCAGCACTTGCTGGAACCGCAAGACTTAGTGCACCTAGCTTTGCTTGCCCACCTGATACAGGTGCATTTAGCAAGTTCATTGCAGGAGAACCAATGAAGCCAGCAACGAAAGCATTTGCTGGGTTATCGTAAAGATTACGTGGGGTATCTACTTGTTGTAGGAAACCATCTTTTAGAACTGCTACGCGATCACCCATGGTCATAGCTTCAACCTGGTCGTGTGTTACATAAACAGTTGTGATTCCAAGACGACGCTGCAGCGCAGCAATCTGAGTACGTGTAGCTACACGCAACTTGGCATCAAGGTTTGAAAGTGGTTCATCCATTAAGAAAACTTGTGGTTCGCGAACAATCGCACGACCCATAGCTACACGCTGACGTTGTCCGCCAGAAAGTGCTTTTGGTTTGCGATCTAGGTATGGCTCAAGGTCGAGCAATTTTGCTGCTTCCTTAACGCGACGATCACGTTCTTCTTTTGGCTTGCCAGCGATCTTTAGGGCAAAGCCCATGTTTTCGGCAACTGTCATATGTGGGTAAAGCGCATATGACTGGAAAACCATCGCGATATCGCGATCTTTTGGCGCAACATTTGTTACGTCGCGATCACCGATTAAAATACGACCGGCATCGATTTCTTCAAGACCGGCCAACATTCGAAGTGATGTTGATTTGCCGCAACCTGAAGGACCAACTAGTACAAGAAATTCACCATCATTAACGGTGAGTTCTAGTTCATTAACTGCAGGCACAGTTGTGCCTGGGTAGATACGTGATGCTTTGTCGAATACGACATTTGCCATTTGATTTCTTCCTTATCCGGGCAGGTACGTGCCCGACGATCCGTTGGAGTAAGGCGATTGCGACGGTTGCCGTAATCGGTGCGCAAAGGCTACCCACCGAGCGCCTAAAAGGGCAATATCGGAAGCCAAATGCCAATCGTGGCGCGTATAGTTGGGGTTCTCATGGAGCCCCACTCGCTTAGCCAGATTCTGGGCAATATTGCCATCGTTCTACTCTTAATTCTGCTGGGATCCCTCTTTGTGGCTGCCGAAATTGCCCTGATCTCGCTGCGTGAAAGCCAGATTAAGCAATTAGCCCTAAAAGGTAAACGGGGCGCCCGGGTCGCCGCATTAGCTGAAAATCCAAATCGTTTCTTAGCAGCAGCTCAAGTTGGGGTCACCTTCTGTGGATTTTTATCAGCCGCGCTCGGTGCTGAACGCCTAGGCGTTTACATCGAACCTGAGTTAATTAATTTGGGATTATCCAAAGGTGCAGCAGCGCTGATTTCGCTAATTGGAATCACTATCGTGATTGCGTATTTCTCACTGGTATTCGGAGAGTTAGTTCCAAAGCGCTTGGCGCTATTTCGCACAGAAGCAATTGCATTGGCGTCAGCTGGAATTATCGATTGGTTAGCCAAGCTGTTCCGCCCGATTATTTGGTTACTTTCAAAATCAACTGACTTCGTAGTTCGCCTATTTGGGTTAGACCCAGCCGAGCAACGCACGCAAATTTCGGAAGAAGAGTTGCTCGATCTAGTTGCTGGCCACGCGGCCCTTAGCGATGAGGAACGAGACATCGTTGAAGAAGTATTTAATGCTTCAGAACGACAGATTCATGAAGTTATGGTGCCGCGCACCGAAGTGGATTTTATGGATGCTTCATTAACAGTCGGCAAGGCCATTGGCTTAGCAATTGATAAAGCCCACTCAAGATATCCAGTTGTACGTGGATCATCTGATGAAGTAATTGGTTTCATACATGTTCGCGACTTGCTAGATACTTCATTGGTAACTCCGGGTGGAAAAATCCAAGAGTTAGTTCGAAACATCATATTTTTGCCGGGCACTAAAGGTATTTTGCCGGCCCTTACTGAAATGCGTAAACAAGGTCAACATTTAGCAATCGTGCTTGATGAGTATGGTGGCACCGATGGCATCATCACTTTGGAAGATCTCGTCGAATGTCTAATTGGTGATATTCGTGATGAATATGATGATCACGAGCAAGAGATTGCACACGAAGCACGCACAAACGACTTTGAAATCGATGGTTTGACCTCGCTCGAAGATCTACTTGATGATGCCGGGATCGAGATACCTGAAGGCCCATATGAAACAGCTAGTGGGTTTGTCATGCATTTCCTTGGGAGAATTCCCGTTGAAAACGATGTGGTCAGCGTGAATGGCTTGCGAATAACTGTCTTATCAATGGAAGGCAAGCGAGCTGGCAAGCTTTTAATCTCGCGCAACGCATAATTCATGCGAGAATAAACCTTATGAGCGCGCAGAAAAGAATTCTTTCGGGGATTCAACCGACCAGTGAATCTTTTCACTTAGGTAATTACGTCGGCGCCTTAAAGCAATGGGTAGCTCTTCAAGATGGCAATGATGCTTTCTATTGCATCGTTGATCTACATGCGCTATCTGGCGAAATTGACCCAACACTATTGCGAAAGCGAACTTTGGCCTCTGCTGCCCAGTTAATTGCACTGGGAATTTCGCCAGAAAAATCTACTCTTTTCGTGCAATCACAAGTGCCGCAACATAATCAATTAGGTTGGATTATGGAATGCATGGCCGGCTTTGGCGAAGCAAGTCGAATGACACAATTTAAAGATAAGTCAGCTAAAGGCGGCGCTGATTCAGCTCGCGTAGGTTTATTTACTTATCCTATGTTGCAAGCTGCCGACATTCTTTTATATCAGGCTCATCAAGTCCCAGTCGGAGAAGATCAACGTCAACATATTGAGCTAACTCGAGATCTGGCAACGAGATTTAATACTCGCTTCGGCGACACTTTCCGAATTCCCGAAGGCTACATTCTTGAATCTGGCGCCAAGATTTATGACTTACAAGATCCAACTGCCAAGATGAGTAAATCTTCTGGTTCAACGTCGGGGGTGCTAGAAATTATGGATACCCCTGAATCAAATGCGAAGAAGATTAAGAGTGCTGCGACAGATGCTGAGCGGGAAGTTAAATTTGATGAGAAAGCTAAACCAGGAATAAGTAACTTACTAACAATTCATTCAACCTTGTCGGGCAAATCAATTGCTGATCTAGAAGCGGAATTTGCCGATAAAGGCTATGGTGATTTCAAGGGAGCTGTTGCTGAAGTAGTAGTTGAGTATTTCCGTCCAATTCGCGCAAAAGCCCTTGAATTACTTGAAGATGAAGGCCACTTGCTTTCGATCTTGCACGAAGGCTCACGCAAAGCCCGTGAGGTAGCCACCGAGACCATTAATACGACCTATCGAAATCTAGGCATCGTCCAATGAAGCGCAAAGCCCTTCTTCTAAGCGTTGCAATCGCCGCTTCGGTAATAGTGCCGGTGACTTCAACTGCAGCACCTGCGGTAAATCTTTGCGTTGCCTACGATTTAGGTGGCCCGGGGGATCGTTCATACAACGATGCAGTACTTGCTGGCTTAATTAAAGCAAAGAAAACCCTTAATTTTAATTACGAAGGTTTCATTACCGATGGCAGTGCAATTGATCGAGAAAAGCGAATTCGCGCGATGATCACAAAAGGCTGCTCACCAATTCTGGCAATTGGTTCTGGCTATACCAAGCTACTAAATAACTTAGCAATTGAATTTCCAACCCAGCAGTTCTCAATTTTAAATGACGCCTCGATCGCCAGCTTGAATATCACTTCTCTTGTTTTCAATGATAAACAAGTTGGTTACTTAGCAGGTGCAGCTGCAGGCCGAGTATCAAAAACTGGAAAAGTTGCCTTAATCGCAAATGCCACAAATTTGAATCTGGAAACCGGCTTTGCACTTGGCGCAACTGCAGCGAAGAAGAAGCTAAAAATTACTTTAAAGAGTGCGACATCTGGGTTAGTTGACTTAGTAAAGTCACTTATCAACGAAGGTAATGACGTGATTTTTGTTGCAACCGCTGGCTCTGATAATGAAATTTTTAGTGCGGTTGTTAAATACAACGAAACTAAGAAGAAAGAAACTGCGGAAGTTAGTGTCATTACAATTGAACCTGATCAATATTTGACAGTAACACCGGCCAATCAGAAGTACTTACTTTGCGCAATAACTAAACGAGTCGATAACGCAATGGTTGATTTAGTTACTTCAGCCATTAAGAATCAGCAGATCAGCGACATTCTGGATCCGGCCCAAGGCATCTACGGACGCAGTTATGGCATCACCGGGGGCAATATTGAGCTCTCATTTTGGGCTCCAAAACTTCTAGCTTTCAAAGCTTCGATCGCTGCCGCATCACGTACCGCTGCCAAACTTTAAAGTTCAACTCTAGAGTTGTCCGAATCGTTACTTTCCAACGCTTGATTTCGCGTAATTTCGCTGTCCTAAATCAATATTTGATACTAGGCTCATCCGTACAAAGAGGAGCTATCTGATCGGTACTTACGTATCTACTTAGATAGTAAAACTTGCGATAACCCCCGTTAGATACAACTTGGAGGAAAATTGAAGAAGTCAAAGCTAGTAGCCATTCTTTCGGCTACCACTGTTGCAGCAAGCCTCGTGCTTGTCCCTGCAGCAACTGCAGCAACAAAGACCAAAGCATGCTTGGCACTAGATACTGGTGGCGTAGATGACAAGTCATTCAACGCTGCTTCATGGGCCGGTGCTCAAGCAATCGCTAAGTCAAATAAGAACGTAACAGTTTCATACCTACCTGCTGCTTCAGGCGCAGATTACGCTCCAAACATTAAGAAGTTTGTTGATCAAAAATGTAACGTGATCATCGGTGTTGGTTTCGCAATTGCTGGTGCAATCATTACATCAGCTAAAGCAAACCCAAAGATTTCATACGCGATTGTTGACGATTCAGGACTAGAACCAAATGCTGATTACTCAGCATTCACAGCTATTCCGAACGTTAAGGGTCTTACATTTAAGACTCAGGAATCTTCATTCCTTGCTGGATATGCAGCTGCTGCATTTTCAACTAAGGGTGTAGTTGCTACTTACGGTGGCGCTCCATACCCAACAGTTACAGCATTCATGGATGGATTCGCTCAAGGCGTTTTCTATTACAACCAAGTAAAGAAGAAGGGCGTTCGCGTCCTTGGTTGGAACCGCGATACCAAGAATGGTGAATTCGTAGGCGACTTTGCTAATACTTCAAAGGCTCTACAAATCTCAAAGAACTTCGAGCAAGCTGGCGCAGATGTAATCTTCCCAGTTGCTGGTGGTCTTGGTGGAGCAACAGCTCAGAACTCAATGGACGGAAAGAAGTCAGTAACAATCTGGGTTGATACAGATGGTTATGTTTCAGCTTCTAAGTACCGTTCAGTTCTTCTAACCTCTGTTGTTAAGGGTCTAGGCGAATCTGTTTCTTCAGTAATTGCTGAAGTTAATGCTGGTAAGTTCACAAACAAGGCTTATGTCGGAACACTTGCTAATAAGGGAACACGCCTTGCGTCATTCCATGATTTAGCATCATCTGTTCCATCAACACTTGCTAAGGAACTTGCTGCAATTCAGAAGAAGATCGTTGCTGGTTCACTTAAGGTTGAATAAGCAATAAAAAAGTAAATAGCGGCGCAGTGAGAAATCACTGCGCCGCTATTTTTTTATAGTTTTATAGCGTAGATTTGCGCCATGTCTTTAGAGCTTCGCGGAATCACCAAGCAATTCGGCTCACTCGTTGCCAATGATGATATAAATTTCAAAGTCGAAGCGGGCGAGATTCATGCCATCTTGGGCGAAAATGGTGCTGGTAAATCAACTCTAATGAACATTGTTTATGGTTTGCTCTCACCAGATAAAGGTCAGATCTTAGTTGATGGCCAAGAGATAAACGTTAAGAGTCCGCTTGACGCTCTAGCTGCAGGTATCGGAATGGTTCATCAGCACTTCATGTTAATTCCAGTTTTCACGGTTGCGGAAAATATTGTTCTTGGACACGAGAAAACTAATCGCGTGGGTTTGCTTGATCTAGCTACTGCGCGAGAAGAAATTATTCGAGTATCTAAAGAATTTAACTTTGAAGTAGACCCAGATGCCCTTATTGAAGATTTGCCCGTTGGTATTCAGCAGCGAGTTGAGATTATTCGTGCCCTTATCTACAACTCAAAGATTCTGATTTTGGATGAACCTACTGCGGTGCTAACACCACAAGAAACTGATGAGTTGCTCGCAAATATGAAAAAGCTGCGTGATTCAGGTCGGTCGATTGTTTTCATCACCCACAAATTGCGCGAAGTAAAAGCGGTAGCTGATCGAATTTCAATTATTCGTCGTGGCAAAGTTGTCGGAACAGTCCAACCTTCAGCTAGCCAAGAAGAAATGGCCTCGCTAATGGTTGGCAGGCCAGTTGATCTAACGGTCAATAAAGCCGACGTTAAAGTAGGAAAGACAATTCTAGAAATGGTGGGCTTAAACGTTCTAGATACATCTGGGCGCGCACTGGCCAGCAAGATCAGTTTGACTGTTTCTGCTGGTGAAATTGTGGCAGTGGCCGGTGTGCAAGGAAATGGCCAAAGTGAATTAGCTGAAGCAATAGTTGGTTTACGTGAGCACCTAACTGGTTCAATCAAGCTTTCCGGCAACGAATTAATCGGCCGTTCAGTTGATCAATGCCTAAAAGCTGGAATCGCCTATGTGCCTGAATCACGTGAGCTAGATGGCTTGATTTCATCTTTTTCAATTACCGAGAATTTGATTCTAGATACCCATAGCGAGGCCCCTTATTCCAAAGGTATTTTCTATAAGCCTGCGATGGCGCAGCAGGTAGCCCTTGAGCGAATTAAAGAATTCGATATCAGAGCTCAAAGTGCAAGTGACCCAGCATCATCTTTATCGGGCGGAAATAAGCAAAAGGTAGTTCTGGCTCGCGAACTTTCGCGCCCAGTTGAACTCGTTGTAGTTTGCCAACCAACACGCGGTCTTGATGTTGGCTCGATTGAATTTGTACATCAACGTCTAATTTCAGAGCGTGATTCTGGGCGCGCAGTTCTTCTATTTAGCACCGAACTTGATGAAGTTTTTGCATTAGCTGATCGCATCGCGATTATGTATCGTGGCGAAATTATTGCAATAGTTCCAGCAACCGCGTCTCGTGAGGAAGTTGGTTTATATATGGCTGGCATACATCCGGCTAAAGCAAAAAGTGGTGCCGCATGATTAAGAAGATTTTAGATAAAACTCTTCTTCCGCTATTTGCCTTTCTGCTCGCACTCTTCGTAGGTGGACTCGTAATCGGCTTTACTGACAATAAAGTGCTAGCCAAGATTTCATCACCAATTGAATTTCTAAAGATTCTAGGTAGCACAGTTGGAAATGCCTATTTAGCTCTATTCCAAGGCGCGATCTATGATCCTAATTTGGCTGAAGGCAAAAGCTTCATGGCTGGTTTCTATCCATTAAGTGAAACTATGGTTGCTACAGCGCCATTGATTCTCTGTGGTCTCTCCGTTGCCCTGGCTTTTAAATCAGGGCTATTTAATATTGGCGCACAAGGTCAATTTATTTTTGGCGCAATTGGTGCCTCATATATTGGCTTTAAGTACGAAATGCCGATGGTTATGCACATTCTGGTGGCAACTCTTGCTGGCCTTATTCTGGCTGCGCTTTGGGGTGGCATTGTTGGATTGCTTAAAGCAAAAACCGGTGCGCATGAAGTAATTGTGACCATCATGCTTAACTACATCGCGGCAAAATTCTTACTTTTCCTATTAAGTACTAAGTATTTCTTGCGCCCAGGGCGTCTTGATCCGATTGCGCCATCTGTTAAAGAGAGCGCAATGCTGCCCGGTTTATTTGGGGTTGATTACCGAGTAAATATTGGAATCTTTATCGCACTTGGCGCAGCTGTATTTATTTGGTGGTTGTTAAACCGCAGCATTATTGGCTTTAGATTCCGTGCCGTAGGTGCGAATTCGAGTGCAGCGCGAACTGCAGGTATCTCAGTTTCGGCTGCGATGATTGCAACTATGGCCATTTCTGGTGCCCTTGCTGGCATGGGCGGCGCAATTCATACATTGGGAAATCAATATGAATTAACAGACACAGTTGCCGCCTCCTTTGGTTTCGACGCGATCACCGTTGCATTACTTGGTCGTGGAACGCCGCTTGGCGTTGTTTTAGCTTCCTTCTTATTTGCCGGTCTTCGTGTTGGCGGCCAAACTATGCAGGCAAATGTGGGCGTACCAGTTGAGATTGTGTTGGTAATTCAAGCGCTGGTAGTTCTCTTTATCGCAGCTCCTGATCTAGTAAAACGCATATTTAGATTGCGAAATCTGCAAGAAGCATCGGCAATGGCGTCTAAGGGATGGAACGGGTAATGGCGAGCCAATCAACAATCTCCCGCGAAGCTAAGCGCAAACTCAATGGCATTTATGCAATGGCAATTGCTAGCATTTTCTCAATTGTGGTATTTGCATACTTGCCGAAAGTTAGTGGCGATGTAACGTACAGTTTTGTTCTCGATAAAGAGTGGGTATTAATTCAACAATTGGTGATTGATTCTAGAGTTGGCGCATACGCATTTTCGATCCTCTCCATTGTATTTACCGCGCTGGCATATTATTTATTCCGCCAAGGTAAAAAACATGGAATTGCAATCTTTGGATTTTCCATCGGATTCTTCATGGCATTTCTCTGCTGGGCTTCTGCCGGCGACTTCGTGCCATTTACTGGATTGCTCCAAGGTGGCTTGATTCTCGCAGTTCCACTAATTTACGGCTCACTTGCTGGCCTAGTTTGCGAAAGATCTGGTGTAATTAATATTGCTATCGAAGGCCAACTACTAGGCAGTGCTTTTGTCGCCGGGGTTGTCGGAAGCCTTTTACAGAATGCTTGGTATGGATTATTGGTAGCACCTTTCGCCGGAGCGTTAATTTCACTGCTATTGGCGGTCTTTGCCATTAAGTACCGCATCGATCAAGTGATTCTAGGCTTCGTGATCAACGTACTAATAATTGGCTTAACTAGCTTTGCAGCGCAACGATTCTTACGTGAGGATGCAGAAAAGTGGAATGAGTCACCGATTCTGCAACCAATTAATATTCCAATTCTTTCTAAACTGCCGATCATTGGCCCGATGTTCTTCTCGCAGACCATAATCATCTATTTGCTCTATGTAATTATCGTAGTTACTCAGATCGCACTCTTTAAGAGCAAGTGGGGGCTACGCATGCGCTCGGTAGGTGAGCTTCCAGTAGCAGCCGAAAGCGTCGGTATTGATGTTAATAAAGTTCGCTTCCGTAACGTAATAATTGCGGGTGCAATCGCTGGTTTCGGTGGCGCTTACTTTACCGTCGGTTCTGTTGGTTCCTTCAGCCGCGAGATGACTGCCGGAATGGGCTTTATCGCACTCGCTGCTCTGATCTTCGGTCGCTGGACGCCGCTCGGTGCACTTTCAGCTGCGTTGGTATTCGGATTTGCTGATCAATTACGCAGCGTGCTTTCAATTGCTGGCACACCAATTCCATCTGCATTCATGATGATGGTTCCATACATCGCAACCATCATTGCCGTTTCTGGTTTCGTTGGCCGAGTGCGCGCACCTGCGGCAGATGGAATTCCATATCAGCGCGGCGGTTCTCACTAATGCCGCAAATAGATTGGCAGCTGCTCGAAAAAACTGCAATTGCTGCAATGGAGACTGCTTACGCGCCTTATTCTAAGTTTCCAGTCGGTGTCGCAGCCCTGGTCGATGATGGTCGCATAATTTCTGGCTGCAATGTGGAGAATGCTTCTTATGGCCTGACACTTTGCGCGGAATGTGGTTTGGTTTCAAATTTAATTCTCTCTGGCGGCGGGCGCTTAGTCGCCTTTCTGTGCGTGGATTTGAATAAGAATTACTTAATGCCATGTGGTCGCTGTCGTCAGCTGCTACAAGAACATGGTGGCAGTAAATTGGAGATGATGACCGACCAGGGAATCAAGCCACTAGCTGAACTATTACCTTGGGCTTTTGGCCCAGAAGAGATGGAAAAACGCCTTGATTGAACCCTTTGCTGCCGTTGAAATTATTTCAGCTAAGCGCGATCGAAATGAATTAACCGATACTCAAATTGATTGGGTGATCTCGGCATATACGCGCGGAGTAGTAGCTGATGAACAAATGTCGGCACTCTTAATGGCAATTTTATTAAATGGTATGAACACTCGTGAAATCAGCCGTTGGACAAATGCCATGATTAATAGCGGTGAGCGCATGAATTGGTCAAAGTTAGATCGGCCAACTGCGGATAAACATTCAACTGGTGGCGTTGGCGACAAAATAACATTGCCACTGGCTCCGCTAGTTGCAGCATGTGGTGGCGCAGTTCCACAACTTTCGGGTCGCGGCCTTGGCCATACCGGAGGCACGCTAGATAAGCTCGAATCGATACCAGGTTGGCGTGCTGAATTAAGCAATGATGAAATGCTGAAAGTATTGCAAGATTGCGGCGCCGTTATTTGTGCCGCAGGTGCTGGTTTGGCACCAGCAGATAAGAAACTTTACGCGTTGCGCGATGTAACAGCGACAGTTGAAGCTATTCCGTTAATTGCCTCATCGATCATGAGTAAGAAAATTGCCGAAGGCACTTCAGCGCTAGTGCTGGATGTTAAAACTGGCAGTGGTGCATTCATGAGTGATCCTAAAAAAGCAGCCGAACTTGCCCGCACGATGGTGGCACTGGGTACTGCAGCCGGAGTTAAAACTCGCGCGCTTGTTACTGCTATGGATGTTCCGCTTGGTTTAACTGCTGGAAACGCACTTGAAGTTCGCGAATCCGTTGAAGTATTAGCTGGCGGCGGCCCTGCTGATGTGGTTGAACTTACAATTTTGTTAGCTCGCGAAATGATTGATGCTGCTGGCATCGTTGGCAAGGATCCAGCTGATGCGCTGCGCGATGGCAGCGCGATGGATCATTGGCGACGCATGATCAGTGCACAAGGTGGCAATCCTGATACAGCGCTACCTGTTGCAAAAGAGAGTCATCAGATTCTGGCAACTAATAGCGGCACTATGACTGCAATGGATGCAATGAAAGTTGGCGTAGCCGCATGGCGATTAGGTGCTGGTCGTTCGCGCCAAGGCGAAAAGGTGCAAGCGGGTGCCGGTGTTGAATTACATGCCAAGCCAGGGGATTATGTGAAGCAAGGTTCACCGATCATGACGCTATTTACCGATGAACCAGCTCGTTTTGAGCGTGCGTTAGAGGTTTTAACAGGTGCTGTCATAATTGTTGAAGGCGGCATCGTTGATCGCATGCCATTAGTTCTAGAGCGGATTGAAGCATGAGTGATTTATTGAAGCGCCCAACGCCCGAGCAAGTTAAGCGCCTGCCTAAAGCACTTTTACACGATCACTTAGATGGCGGACTACGCCCGCAAACAATTATTGATATCGCTAATGAAATTGGTTATGACGCTCTACCGACTAAAGATGCGGCCGAACTAGCAATCTGGTTCCGCGAATCTTGTGACTCTGGTTCGTTAATTCGTTACCTGGAAACTTTTGGCCACACAATTGCGGTTATGCAGCGTCGCGAGGATATTGTGCGCGTTGCTCGCGAATGTGCCATTGATTTAGCTCGTGATGGTGTCGTATATGCCGAAGTACGTGGTGCCCCTGAGTTATTCGTTGAAAAAGGTCTATCTCTCTCGCAGGTAATCGAAGCAACGCTTGAAGGTTATCGATTAGGTGAAGCTGATGCTAAGGGCGAAGGTTTCCAGATTCGAGTTGTGTCATTACTTTGCGGAATGCGTCAAAACAAAAGATCTCAGGAAGTTGCTGAATTAGTTGTTAAATATCGCGATCAAGGTGTTGTTGGCTTCGATATTGCTGGGCCAGAAGATGGCTTTCCACCAAGTGATCAGCTAGAAACTTTTGAATACTTACGTGGCGAGAATGCGCACTTCACAATTCATGCTGGTGAAGCTTATGGACTGCCTTCGATCTGGGAAGCTATTCAACTTTGTGGTGCCGA
The DNA here is from genome assembly GCA_026393075.1 of Actinomycetota bacterium. Classification (GTDB taxonomy): domain Bacteria; phylum Actinomycetota; class Actinomycetes; order Nanopelagicales; family Nanopelagicaceae; genus Planktophila. Next base: position 33,526 of record JAPLAW010000010.1, read on the forward strand.
GCGCCTTGGTCATGGTGTGCGAATTATTGATGATGTTGATTTCAGTAGCGGGCAAGCCAAATTAGGTCGCTTAGCTTCATATGTGCGCGATCGTCGAGTACCACTAGAAATGTGCCCAACTTCTAACTTGCAAACTGGTGCCGCAGCATCGATTAAGGAACATCCAATCGGGGCGTTAGCGAAGTTGCGTTTTCGGGTAACTGTAAATACCGACAATCGATTAATGAGTGATACGTCAATGACTCACGAGATGAATGAGTTAGTAAACGCCTTTGACTGGAATTTCCTAGATCTACAACGCGTCACAATTAATGCCCTAAAGAGTGCATTTATCCCATTCGAGGAGCGCTTAGCGATCATCGAAAAGGTAGTTAAACCAGCGTATTTAGCCGTTTCTGCAGAATAACTAATTACCGATCGGATGCCAGACGGTCTTGGCTTCCATGAAAGCCAGTATCCGACCAGGTTCGTTTAATTCAGTAAATGTTGAGATGCGCTTTAAGTTCTCTACACCAGCTTCTTTGATTGCGCCATGTTGATCAATTGGTAGCCCGGATATATCTAAACCATCGATATCCATATGCGAGGCAAACCAAGGCGCTAATTCACTTTGTTGGCCAGAGAGAATATTTAACACGCCATGTGGCAAATCACTTGTTGCAACTACTTCGGCAAAGCTGATCGCTGATAGGGGAGCAGTGCTCGAAGCAAGTGCAACTGCGGTATTTCCCGAAACTAAAATTGGAGCTACCGCTGCAACAAAGCCAAGTAACGGTTTATCAATTGTTGCAATCGCACCTACTACACCTAGTGCTTCAGGTACTGTGAAGTTATAGAAAGGACCAGAAACTGGATTCGTAGAACCAGCTAGGGATGGCAACTTGTCACTCCAGCCGGCATACCAAACTAATAAATCAACCGAGTCGCTAACTTCTTGCAATGATTCTTTTGCAGATGTGCCAGTTTGCAATGAAATTTCTTGAGCAAACTGATCGCTGCGGCCTTCGAGCATCTCAGCAATTCGATACATAATCTGACCACGGTTAAAGGCAGTTGCTTTCGCCCAACCAGGTTGTGCTGTACGTGCTGCAACGACTGCATCACGTAAATCTTTTCGAGAAGCTAAACAAGCATTAGCTAAGAACTCACCTTTATTGCTGGTGATCTCAAAAGAGCGACCAGATTCAGTGCGCGGAAATGCGCCATTGATATAGAGCTTGTAAGTTTTCATAACTTCTAGGCGACCGCTCATTTTGCTGATCCCTTCAAGTAAGCGCTAAGGCCATGTCGACCACCTTCGCGACCCCAACCAGATTCTTTGTATCCGCCAAATGGGCTAGCCGGATCAAATTTATTAAAGGTATTTGCCCAGATCACACCAGCGCGCAGTTGCTGAGTAGCCCAGAGAATGTTTGAACCTTTCTCACTCCAAATGCCTGCAGAGAGCCCAAATGGCGTGTTATTAGCCTTTTCGATGGCCTCTGCGGGGGTGCGGAAAGTTAAAACCGAGAGCACGGGACCGAAGATTTCTTCACGCGCTATGCGATGGGCTTGAGTAACACCAGTAAATATTGTTGGCGCAAACCAGAAACCATTTTCCGGAAGTGCGCAATTAGCGCTCCAGCGACCAGCACCTTCAGCCTCACCGGCAGCGGTCAACTCACGAATCTTTGCCAATTGTTCAGCTGAGTTGATCGCACCTAAATCGGTGTTCTTATCGAGTGGATCACCAACGCGGATTTTATCCATACGGCGCTTTAACTTTTCCAATACTTCATCGGCGATACTCTCTTGCAGAATCAACCGGGAACCAGCACAGCAGACATGGCCTTGGTTAAAGAAGATGCCATTAACAATTCCTTCAACGGTCTCATCAATTGCCGCATCACCAAAGACGATATTGGCACCTTTGCCACCAAGTTCGAGCGTTAAGGATTTATTGGTTGGGGCTACGGCGCGAGCAATTAACTTGCCAACTTCGGTTGAACCAGTAAATGCAATCTTGTCGATGCCAGGGTGATTAACAATTGCAGATCCTGTGCTGCCATCACCAGTAACAATGTTTACCACGCCATCTGGTAATCCAGCTTGCTGACAAACTTGGGCAAATAGCAATGCGGTTAAGGAAGTTGTTTCGGCCGGCTTTAAAACTACCGTGTTACCTGTGGCAAGTGCCGGTGCAACTTTCCAGGCCAACATAAGCAGTGGGAAGTTCCAGGGAATAATTTGCCCCACCACGCCATGTGGGGCAGTAGTGGTTTCAACACCGGCGTATTCAAGTTTGTCAGCCCAGCCAGCGTGATAGAAAAAGTGGGCCGCAGATAGCGGAACATCTACATCGCGAGATTCTCGGATTGGCTTACCGTTATCTAACGTTTCAAGAACAGCAAATTCACGTGCTCGTTCTTGCATGATGCGAGCAATGCGGAACAAGTATTTTCCGCGTTCGCGGCCAGATAACTTTGACCAGCTCTTATCGAAGGCGTTTCGCGCTGCTTTCACAGCAGCATCAACATCTGCAGCGGTTCCGAGTGCGATTCGGCTTAGAACTTCTTCAGTGGCGGGATTTATGGTGTTGAAGTGAGCTGAACCGTTAACCCACTTACCGTTAATGAAATGGCCATATTCGGGATCAATTTTTACTACCGAACGGGATTCCGGAGCTGCTGCGTATTCGAAGTTCATTTGATTAGCCTCGTTAGTCGATCGTTACGTAGTTAGGGCTAGCGTAATAGCCATCGGACATTTTCATGCGTTGCATAAGCAGATCATTTAGCAAGGCGCTAGCACCAATGCGAAATAGTGAAGGATTTAGCCATTCTGGACCAGCAGTTTCATTTACTAGAACCAGTTGCTTGATGGCATCTTTAGTTGTGCGAATGCCACCGGCTGGCTTTACCCCAATTCGCACTTTGGTTAGATCGTAAAAATCACGAACTGCTTCGAGCATAACTAGCACTACTGGTGCAGTCGCAGCTGGGGCAACTTTACCAGTTGAAGTTTTAATAAAATCAGCGCCTGCCAGCATTGCTAAGTATGAAGCTTTGCGAACATTATCCAAAGTGACTAACTCACCAGTTTCTAGAATTACCTTTAGATGGGCACGATCTCTGCAAACTTCTCGGATGGCCACAATCTCTTCGAATACCTCAATTAAACGACCACTTAAAAAAGCACCACGATCGATCACCATATCAATTTCCGCAGCCCCGGCAATAATTGCATCTTCGGTGTCTTGCAATTTAACTGCCATCGAAGCGCGACCTGATGGAAACGCAGTTGAAACAGCGGCGACTGGTAAATCATGTGCGCCGATTGAATCTAAATGTTGTCGGGCAATACCAACCATGTCGTTATAGACACAGACTGCGCCAACACGGGGCACGGTTAAATCATTAGGGTCTGGACGAAATGCTTTAGAACAAAGCGCCTGCACTTTGCCTGGCGTATCGGCACCTTCGAGAGTTGTTAAATCAACCATCGATATTGCGGTATCAATTGCCCAAGCTTTACTCGTGGTTTTAATGCTGCGAGTGGCCAACATTGCAGCTCGAGCTTCAGCGCCAACTTGATCGACGCCAGGAAGCTGCTTTAAATAGTTGCGGAGCGAAGAATCACTGCCATCGACGAGGCCATAGAAGCTCATGGGGCTGCGCCTTTCGCTGTTAATTGAGTGTGAGTAACGCCTGCAAAGGTGATCTTAGTTCATCGAGGACCTTTTGGGCACTTTCCGAATCTGGCGCAATAACTTCGACGTAACACTTCATCTTTGCCTCAGTGCCACTAGGGCGAATAATTATCCGAATTCCACCAGCTAGCCAAATTCGTAACCCATCAGTTGGTGGCAAATCATTACTTGGTTTTTCTAGATCAACAATGCTTTCAACTGCCCGGCCCGCAATTACTTGAGGCGGATTAGCCCGAAGTCCAGTCATCAACTTAGTTACATCGCTAAGTTGGTTTACCCGGATAGATATTTGTTCAGTTCCATGGAAACCATGGCGAGCCCATACTTCATTTAGCAAATCAAGAATTGTTTTATTTTGGCTCTTAAGATCAACGGCGATTTGAGCCAGCATCAGGGCTGCGGACAAGCCATCTTTATCATTAACGGTTTGGGCATCTACACAATAACCAAGTGCCTCTTCGTATCCAAAAGTTAAATTCGGAATCTTAGCTAAGTATTTAAATCCAGTTAGCGTTTCAGTGAAATCCAACTTGTAATGTTTAGCAATCTTGCTCAAAATTGAGGACGAGACAATTGAATTGGCCAGTATTCCTGATTTGGTATTGCGGGCAATTGATTCACCTAAAACCACACCTAGTTCATCACCACGAAGCATGCGCCAACCAGTTTTTGGATCATTAATCGCTGCGGCACATCGATCTGCATCAGGATCGTTGGCAATTACTAAATCAGCGTCAAATGCTTTGGCAGTTTCTAGCGCTAAATCAATGGCGCCAGGTTCTTCCGGATTTGGAAATGACACAGTTGGAAAATCTGGATCTGGATCAGCTTGTGCATCAACTAAAATTAGCGAGGCAAACCCTGCTTTATGAAATATCCGTTGTAAGGTTTTGGTGCCAACCCCATGCATCGCGGTGTAAACAATTTTTAGATCAGCCGGCCTTGGCCCTAAGAGCGCAGTGCGCGAGGTGTATTTATGAACTATTTCTTCATCCAATACTTCCCAATTTGTGCCACGTGGCTGAGATTTAAGCGAAGTTACTAGATCAATCTGGTCTGAAATGGATTTATCGGTTGGTGTAATTATCTGGCTACCGCGATATTCAATGCCATCAACTGTGCCACCGAGATAAACCTTGTAGCCGTTATCTTGAGGTGGGTTATGGCTGGCAGTCACCATTACGCCGACATCGACGCCTAATTCGTTAACCGCAAACGCTAAAACTGGCGTTGGTAGCGGACGGGGCAATACATAAACTTTCATGCCAGCACCACTAAAGATCTCAGCACTAGTTTGAGTGAAATACTCTGAACCATGGCGAGCATCGCGACCAATAACAACGCTAGTTAGGCCGCGCTCTTTCATATAGGCAACGAGGCCAGCTGCGGTACGACCAACTACTGCATTGTTCATGCACGAAGGACCAGGGCCTATTGGGCCACGTAATCCAGCAGTTCCAAATTGTAAGAAGCCGTTGAAATATCTACGAAGTTCTACTTCGTTGCCGGCAGCTAGCAAAGATTGTAATTGTGAAGCCGTTTTTGGATCTGGGTCATCAGCAATCCAGGCCGAAACTTCGGTAGCTAATTTCTGATCCATGTACCTAGACTAGCTTTGGAATAACGTTTTTCAGTAACTTGCCCATTCGATCAGCCGCTGCTTTACCGGCTGCAATTACTTCTTCATGGTTTAACTTCTCGCCAGTGACGCCTGCGGCAGCATTAGTTACTAAAGAGATACCAAGAACTTCAGCGCCTAGGGCATGAGCGGCAATTGCTTCAGGAACAGTAGACATACCAACTAAATCAGCTCCCATTCCGCGCATCATCAAAATCTCGGCTGGAGTTTCATAAGTTGGACCGCGCCAGTGCACATAAACACCTTCAGCTAAAGAGTCATCTTCGCCCTTAACGATGGCGCGAATCCGCTTGCTGTACAAATCTGTTAAATCTACAAAGTTGGCACCTTCAAGTGGCGATGCTGCAGTCAGCGAAATATGGTCACGAATCAAAACTGGTTGGCCAACTTTGTAGTTGGTATTAATGCCACCACAGGCATTGGTTAGAACTACAACTTTGCAACCTGCTTTAACTGCAGTGCGAACACCATGAACTACCGGCTCCATTCCTTTACCTTCGTAAAGGTGAGTACGGCCCAGGAAAACCAGAACTCGAACTGTTTTGCCATTTTCAGTAATTTCATAAGAGCGAACTTTTCCAGAATGTCCTTCAACTGCAGGTGCCAAGAATCCTGGTAACTCATGGGCGTCACATTCAAACTTTGGTGTGCCTAATGCATCAGTTGCGCTAACCCACCCTGAACCCATTACTAAAGCGACATCGTGGGCGGGGACACCTGACCGTTTTGCGATTTCAGCGGCGGCAGATTCAGCGTTAATTAGCGGTTGGCTCATGCCTCAATAATGTCACAGAGCACGGTGCCACTCGCAACCGTCTCGCCAATTACCGCGCTTAAGTTAGAGATCACACCAGAGCGATGAGCCATTAACGGCTGCTCCATCTTCATGGCTTCAAGCACGATTACTAGGTCGCCTTTTTCAACACTTTGGCCCTCGGTTACGGCAACTTTTACGACCGTACCTTGCATCGGGCTAGTTAAACCCACACCACCGGAACCACCAGCGAGCGCGTCTTTTGCCCGGTGCCGCTTCACAACTGGTTCTGGTGCATGCACCAAGATTTCAAAACGCTTGCCGTTAATTTCGGCAACTAAATGATCAGCTGCCGCTTTAGTTTGTGCCTCTAGTGGCAGGATCTTAAATTCTGGAATCTCATTGTTAAATTCTTTTTCGATGTAGCTGGTGTAAACCTTGAATTCATCAGTGAAGGCTGGATCTTGCAAAATCGCTTGGTGGAATGGAAGTGCGGTTGCCATTCCTTCAATCGTAAATTCGGAAATGGCGCGACGAGCACGAGTAATCGCTTGCTCGCGAGTTGCCCCAGTGATAATTAATTTAGCTAGCAATGAATCAAAGTTTCCGGTGATGGCATCGCCTGTTCGAAAACCGGTATCAACTCTTACGCCGGGTCCAGTTGGAAGTGACATCTTGGTGATCCGACCAGGGGCAGGCAAGAAAGAACGACCTGGATCCTCGCCATTGATTCGGAACTCAATGGAATGGCCACGAATTACTGGATCGGTGAACCCGAGTTCTTCGCCCATCGCAATACGGAATTGCTCACAAACTAAATCAATGCCAGTTACTTCTTCACTTACTGGATGCTCTACTTGTAAGCGGGTGTTTACTTCAAGAAATGAGATCGTGCCGTCAACGCCGATTAAGAATTCACAAGTTCCGGCGCCGATGTAACCAGCTTCTTTCATAATGGCTTTAGATGAGCGATAAAGCTCTTCATTTTGGGCAGCTGTTAAGAATGGCGCAGGTGCTTCTTCAACCAATTTTTGATGACGGCGTTGCAAGGAACAGTCGCGCGTACTAATTACTGCGGCGTTACCAAATTTATCTACTAGTACTTGGGTCTCAACGTGACGAGGCTTATCTAAATAACGCTCAACGAAGCACTCACCGCGACCAAAGCCAGCAATAGCTTCACGTACTGCTGATGCGAAAGCTTCTGGAATTTCTTCCATGGCGTAAGCGATCTTTAGTCCGCGACCGCCACCACCATGAGCTGCCTTAATTGCAACAGGTAGGCCGTGTTCTTTGGCAAAAGCAATAATTTCATCGTGGCTATCAACTGGATCAGCAGTTCCGGCAACAAGTGGTGCGCCAGCTTTGGCAGCAATTTTACGAGCTGAAACTTTATCGCCCAGGGCTCTAATTGCCGCAGGTGGGGGACCGATCCAAATTAAGCCAGCATCAATTACTGCTTGCGCAAAGTCAGCATTTTCGGAGAGGAAACCGTAACCAGGATGAACTGCATCGGCGCCAGATTTCTTAGCGATGGCAATTAACTTCTCAATATTTAAATAAGTCTGAGCAGCTGTGGTGCCACTTAAGGAATATGCCGAATCTGCCATCTGCGCATGCATTGAATCACGATCAGTTTCGGAGTAAACCGCAATGCTCTCAATTCCATGGTCGCTACATGCGCGAATTACGCGAACTGCAATTTCGCCTCGATTAGCAATCAGAACACGTTTCATCCGAGCTCCTTTACTTGCGGCCAGGTATATCCAAGTTCATTCATTGCCGCACGTAAGAAGGGCATTGAAATTCCAACTACGTTTGTGTAATCGCCTTCGATACTCGGGATAAATGGCGAGCTAAGGCCATCGAGAGTAAAGCCACCCGCAACATGTAATGGCTCACCAGTTGAAACGTAATCAGCAATTTCTAGATCGGTCATGTCCGAAAAAGTAACTTTAGTGGTTACGCGATCTGAGATCTCGCGGTCTTTGCTGGTATCAATAATGCAATGGCCAGTGTGTAATAAGCCAGAATTGCCTCGTACCCGGCTTGCCCGCTCAGTCGCTACATCTGGGGTGCCTGGTTTTCCAAGTGAAACTCCATCGAATTCAAAAGTTGAATCACAGGCAATAATTACCGCATCACCTGAAATCTGTTCGCGGACTGTATGAGCTTTGGTAATTGCGAGCGCAATCACCATATCGGCTGGTGACATCGCATTGAAAAAATCAGTTTCTTCATCGACGTGGCTCACGATGATCTCTGGTTTCAAGCCAGCTGACTCGAGTAGTCGTCTGCGTGAAGTAGATGCTGAAGCTAAAATCAATCTAGTCATCTTAGAAATTACGTCCTGAACCGAACTTAATTTGTTGCGGGAGTTGCGTGCGCATCAATGGCATCGCCCAGACACTTCGCTTAACAACTGGTTTTAGTTCTTCACGTTTGTGATTTGCTAAGGCAAGTTCGATTGCAACAAGTTCATCGGCAGAAGGATTTCCAGCAGTGACGCTAAATGTGGTTTTTGGCGCAGTCATTAGAGTGGAATGTTTCCGTGCTTGCGAGGCGGTAGTACATCGCGCTTAGTTTTCAGAGATTTAAATG
>JAPLAW010000029.1 GCA_026393075.1 Actinomycetota bacterium
GCAGTTGGCGCGATTACTGACCCACATCAAGCACAGGAAATCATTAATTCAAATAAGGCTGATGCCGTATTCCTGGCGCGCGCCATGATTAGAAATCCGCGATGGGCGATGGCTGCTGCTGAAGAGCTTAAAGAAATGATTAGTTGGCCGGCACCGCTAGAGCGTGGCCGTACTTTTAAGGGTTAAGAAACTGAAATAACGTCTACGACGAAAATCAAAGTTTCATTTGGTCCGATCGGACCGCCACCTGCAGCGCCATAACCAAGCTCTGCTGGAATTACTAGTAAGCGACGACCGCCCTCTTTCATTCCTGGAATACCTTGCTGCCAGCCGGCGATTACGCCTGAAAGTGGGAACGTTGCAGGAGATCCGCCATCCCAAGAAGATTCAACAACTTGGCCAGTTGACCAAGCCATAAGTGTGTAATGAACTGTCAGGGTTGATGTTGCAACTGCTTCTTTGCCAGTACCGACGATGATGTCGTTAGTTACTAGCGTTGTTGGCGCAGCACCTTCTGGCGCACCGATTACTGGCTTACTACCAGCGGCTCCTGAAACTGTTGGGTTAGTTGCTGTTGCATCGTTTGACACTGATTTAGCTCCACATCCGGTAAGGGTTGAAAGGGTTAACAAAATTGAAAGCGAAATTAAAATTGCCTTCTTAGTACGAGTCATCATTCGTTTCCAATCTCTTTAATCAAGTCGAAGTCGCCGCCACCAAGTTGGCCTTGGGCACGGTAAAGCTCAAGCTTTGCACGAGTATCGGCAATATCTAAATTGCGCATGGTCAATTGACCAATACGATCAGTTGGGCCAAAGGCCGCATCTTCAGTACGTTCCATCGATAACTTATCTGGGTGATAACTAAGTGCTGGCCCAGTTGTATTAATAATTGAGAAATCATCGCCGCGACGCAAGCGAATAGTTACGGTGCCGGTAACAGCCGAGGCCACCCAGCGTGTTAGCGATTCGCGCAACATAAGTGCTTGTGGGTCAAACCAACGACCTTCATAAAGCAAGCGACCTAAACGACGGCCTTCGGCATGATAGTTAGCAATGGTGTCTTCATTATGAATCGCACTAATTAAGCGCTCGTAAGCGATAAATAGCAGCGCCATACCTGGTGCTTCGTAAATGCCACGACTCTTGGCTTCGATAATTCGGTTTTCAATCTGATCGGCCATTCCGAGTCCATGGCGACCACCAATTGCATTTGCTTCATTCATTAGCGCAACAACATCGTCGATACGCTTGCCGTTTATCGCAACTGGGCGACCTTGCGCATATTCAATGGTGACATCTTCGGAATCAATTTTTACCGCAGGATCCCAGAACTTAACACCCATGATTGGTTGTACTAATTCAATTGAGGAATCTAGAAGTTCTAGGCTCTTGGCTTCATGCGTTGCGCCCAAGATATTGGCATCAGTTGAATAAGCCTTTTCAGTGCTATCGCGGTAAGGCAAGTTATTAGCAACTAACCATTCCGACATTTCTTTACGCCCACCAAGTTCAGTTACGAAATCGGTATCCAGCCAAGGCTTATAGATTTTTAGATTCGGATTAGCTAGCAGACCGTAACGATAGAACCGCTCAATGTCGTTGCCTTTGTAAGTCGAACCATCGCCCCAAATTGAAACTGAGTCTTGCAACATAGCGCGCACTAAAAGTGTGCCGGTAACTGCGCGGCCAAGTGGCGTAGTGTTGAAATATTGTTTTCCACCAGAGCGAATGTGAAAAGCGCCGCAAGCTATAGCTGCGAGACCTTCTTCAACTAGTGCAGTCTTGCAATCAACTAAACGTGAAATTTCGGCGCCATACTCTTTTGCACGATCTGGAACTGAATCAATATCTGGTTCGTCATACTGACCAAGGTCTGCGGTGTAGGTGCAAGGCACTGCGCCTTTTGCGCGCATCCAGGCAACAGCTACTGATGTATCAAGACCGCCAGAAAAGGCGATTCCGACTCGTTGGCCAACTGGAAGTGAGGCTAAGACCTTAGACATGGGCATATCCTAACTTACGAGAAATGATCGGCTCGTCAGCAATAATCGTTATGAATCCGAGATTTAGTACCCGCGTTACATTTCCCCCTTGCTTTGATGGCGAACTGCCTGAAAGTTAGGTTTAAGACATGACTTCACCCACTTCTACCGATAGCAAGTGGTGGCAAGAGGCCGTTATTTATCAGATCTACCCTCGCTCTTTTTTTGATAGTAATGGCGATGGCGAAGGCGATCTACCTGGCATCACACAGAAACTTCAATATGTGGCCGACCTTGGAGTGGATGCAATTTGGTTAAGCCCGTTTTATACCTCGCCAAATAAAGATGGTGGTTATGACGTCGCAGATCCACGTGATGTTGACCCACGATTTGGAAATTTGGCTGATGCAAAGTTAATGATTAATAAAGCTCATGATCTTGGGTTAAAAGTTTTAGTCGATATTGTGCCTAATCATTTTTCTTCCGAACATGAGTGGTTTAAAGCTGCACTAATTGCTGGCCCTGGCTCTAAGGAACGAGCACGTTTTCATTTCCATGATGCAAAAG
>JAPLAW010000059.1 GCA_026393075.1 Actinomycetota bacterium
ATCCGAAAAGCACCAGTTAGTGAGTTAGCTACAACGCCTGGGATAGGTGAAAAATTGGCTGAAACTATTGCCCAGTCGCTGGCTCAAATAGGCAAGAGCGAGGTAGTAAATATGACTACTGGCGAAATTACTGGTGCTTGACAAACACGGCAGGATAGAAGCATGAAACGCAACGAACTATTGATTTTGACCGGCATGTCAGGTGCTGGTCGATCTACCGTTGCTCATTCCCTCGAAGACTTGGGTTGGTATGTCGTTGATAACTTGCCACCCTCCCTTTTGCCAGCGTTAGCCAAGCAATCTAGTGATGGCGAGCTACCGGCTTTGGCGGTTGTGGTCGATGTACGTGGTGGAAAATTTTTTGGTGATCTAAATGCCGCTCTAGCCAATTTGAAAAAGGACGGAATCGAATTCCGGTTGCTTTTTCTAGATGCCTCAGATCAATCACTAGTTGCTCGCTTTGAAAGTACTCGTCGCCCGCATCCGTTGCAGGGTAGCGATCGCATCTCCGATGGAATTGATCGCGAACGAGCCAAATTGCACGAACTTCGCGAAAGCGCCGATGTAGTGATTGATACTTCAAATTTAAATGTGCATCAGCTAGCAAAACGTACTAGCGAAATTTTCGCCGAGGGAATGATCGAAGGCGTTCGCCTTAACATTCTTAGTTTCGGTTATAAGTATGGAATTCCAGTCGATGCTGATCTAGTTCTAGATTGCCGATTCATTCCAAATCCACATTGGGTGCCCGAGCTGCGACCATTGACTGGACTAGATCAAGCAGTCAGTGATCGAGTCTTTTCTAATGAAGGTGTAACGGAATTTGTGGGGGATTACGTCAAATTAATTAAAGATATGTTGCCTGGCTATATTCGTGAAGGTAAAAAGTATTTAACTATCGCAATCGGTTGCACTGGCGGCAAGCATCGCAGTGTTGCCATCTCTACTGAAATTGCTAAGCAATTAGGTCAAACAGGAACAGATCTAGCAATCTCGGCACACGCAGTACATCGAGATCTCGGACGCGAATGAGTTCAGCTCGCGTTGTTGCACTAGGCGGGGGACATGGCCTGGCTGCAACCCTTACTTCGCTGCGTGCAATTACCGATCAAATTACTGCAATTGTTACCGTCGCCGATAATGGTGGTTCAAGTGGTCGATTGCGCCAAGAATTTCCAATTTTTCCGCCCGGTGATTTGCGTATGGCACTTGCTGCACTTTGCGCTGATGATGAATGGGGTCGCAGTTGGGCCGAGATAATGCAGTACCGCTTTACCAGCGATGGCCCGCTCGACGGCCACGCAGTTGGAAATCTTTTACTTGCAGCCCTTTGGGATCGCGATGAAGATCCAGTTGAAGGGTTAGATCGCGTAGGGGCTTTATTGAAAGTAGTTGGCCGAGTATTACCAATGGCTGCAGTACCACTTGATATCGAAGCAACTTTCACTACATCCATTGGGCGAATAAATGTGCGCGGACAAGCGGAAGTTGCTACTGCCAAAGGAAAGTTAGAATCGTTGCGATTGCTGCCAGAAAATCCAGCTGCACGTAGCGAAGCGCTTGCTGCAATAAGTAACGCCGATGTAATCACAATGGGGCCTGGTTCTTGGATCTCAAGTGTGCTGCCGCATTTAATGGTGCCAGCACAACGCGAAGCAATTGTGCATTCAAAGGCAAAAAAAGTTGTCTTGTTAAATCTAGATGCCAATGTGCTGACTAGCGGCGATGAATATGCTGGTTATTCGGCTGAAGATCATCTACATCTGTTGCATAAATACGCCCCAGAACTAAAAGTCGACTATGTGATTGCAGACGCAGATGTTGTAACTGATCGTTTAGCTTTAGAAAATATCGTTAAATCACTTGGTGGTGCGCTGATTTCAGCCGATTTATCGATGGGGCCAGGCAGTTCTGCCCATGATGTCCGAAAATTGACCCCAGTTTTGGCACACATCATCGAGCAAAGACTGGTTGGATAACGCCATGGCAATGACCGCATCGGTGAAAGACGAACTCACCAGACTCTCAATTACCAAACCTTGCTGCCGTAAAGCCGAGGTTTCTTCGCTCCTACGTTTCGCAGGTGGGCTACATATTGCAGCTGGCAAAATTGTGGTTGAAGTTGAATTAGATACTGCCCAAAGTGCCCGTCGCTTACGCAAAGATATTGCTGATATTTACGGGCATGAATCAGATCTAGCTGTTCTTTCATCCAGTGGAATTCGCAAAGGTTCTCGTTACGTAGTTCGCGTGAATTCCGAAGGCGATGCACTTGCTCGTCAAACCGGTTTAGTCGATGCCAATGGTCGCCCAGTTCGCGGTCTACCACCACAAGTTGTTTCAGCTGCAATCTGTGATGCTGAAGCGGCATGGCGAGGTGCTTTTATTGCACATGGTTCACTAACTGAACCAGGTCGTTCATCTTCATTAGAAATTACTTGCCCGGGGCCTGAAGCAGCTCTTGCTCTAGTTGGTGCTGCGCGTCGCTTAGGTATTGTGGCAAAAGCGCGCGAAGTGCGCGGAGTTGATCGAGTAGTAATTCGCGATGGCGATGCCATTGGAGTTTTACTAACTCGCTTAGGTGCGCACGAGTCAGTACTGGCTTGGGAAGAACGTCGTATGCGTCGCGAAGTGCGCGCTACTGCTAATCGCTTAGCGAATTTTGATGATGCAAACTTGCGTCGCTCTGCTCGCGCTGCAGTTGCAGCCTCGGCTCGAGTTGCTCGAGCCATGGAAATTTTGGGGCCAGAAATTCCAGATCATTTAAAGGAAGCTGGCGAACTGCGGATTCAACATGGCCAAGCTAGCCTCGAAGAATTAGGTTCATTAGCTGTCCCGCCAATGACTAAAGATGCAATTGCTGGACGAATCCGTCGCTTACTTGCCATGGCTGATAAGCGCGCATCAGATCTGGGAATCCCAGATACCGAGGCTGGGCTTTCGCCTGACCTACTTAATTAACCCAGATCTTCTAAATTAACTCAGTATTCATTTATCTGAGCGTGCCTGCGAGGGCTATCACAGCTGATGTAACTAAGTAGTAGTAAATCTCTTTGATAGGGTTAGGGCGTACCCCAGCGCTGTGGTGAGTTAAGAAATTTCTTCTGATCTGAAGAATTCACGCACTAGAAGCGAGGTTTACCGTGATTAATGTTGGAATCAATGGCTTTGGCCGAATCGGACGTAACTTTTTCCGCGCCGCACTAACTAATCCAAATATCAATATCGTCGGTATTAACGATTTAACCGACAATGCAACTTTGGCTCACCTTTTAAAGTATGACTCAATCTTGGGTCGCTTGGGCCTAGAAGTTACTCATACTGAAGACACCATCACAGTTGGTGGCAAGACCATCAAAGTATTCGCAGAGCGTGATCCCGCAAACCTTCCTTGGGCTGCAGTTGGCGCAACCGTTGTTGTTGAATCAACCGGTATTTTCACAAAAGCTGCCGATGCTGGAAAGCACATCACAGCAGGCGCTAAGAAAGTAATCATTTCGGCTCCGGCCACAGATGAAGACATCACAATCGTGATGGGTGTTAACCATGAGAAATACGATGCTGCAAATCACCACATTATTTCTAACGCATCATGCACAACTAACTGCTTAGCTCCTATGGCTAAGGTGCTAAATGACAACTGGGGCATTGTTAAGGGTCTAATGACCACAATCCATGCTTACACAAATGATCAAGTTATTTTGGACTTCCCACACAAGGATCTTCGTCGTTCACGCGCCGCAGCAACAAACATGATCCCAACTTCAACCGGTGCGGCAAAGGCAATTTCTTTGGTACTGCCAGAGTTAAAGGGCAAGCTCGATGGTTATGCAATGCGCGTTCCAGTTCCAACTGGTTCAGCTACTGACTTAACTGTTGAACTAGCGAAAGAGGCAACGGCGGCTGAGATCAATGCCGCTATGAAGGCTGCAGCTAATGGCGCGCTTAAGGGTTACCTGACTTACACCGAAGATCCAATTGTTTCTTCAGATATCGTCACTGATCCTTCATCATGTATTTTCGATTCAGGTCTAACTAAAGTAATTGGTAACCAGGTAAAGGTTGTTGGTTGGTATGACAACGAGTGGGGTTACTCAAACCGGCTAGTAGATCTAATTTCGTATGTAGGTAAGACTCTCTAAAACCTATGGCGCATCTCGAAGAGTTAGAAGTCAAAGGAAAGCGCGTTTTCTTACGCTGTGATCTCAATGTCCCATTAAAAGATGGCGTCATTAAAGATGATGGTCGTATCCGGGCATCGCTTCCTACGATTCAATATTTGTTAGACCAAGGTGCGTCGCTGGTAATAGCGGCGCACTTAGGTCGACCAAAGGGTGAAGCAAAGTCTGAACTTTCGCTAGCTCCTGTAGCTGTGCGGTTAGGTGAATTGCTCGGGATGCCGATTAAATTCGCAACTGCGGTAACTGGTCCGGAAGTAACTGCAGCTGCTAACTCACTTATTCCAGGTGAGATTTTATTGCTAGAAAATATTCGTTTTAGCGCAGCAGAGACCAGCAAAGAAGAGAGCGAGCGCGCAGTATTAGCTAGCGAGCTCGCAAAACTTGCCCATGCTTATGTTGGCGATGGTTTTGGCGCGGTTCACCGCAAGCATGCATCCGTCTATGACTTACCTAAGTTGTTGCCGAATGCCGCCGGCTACCTAGTTAGCGCTGAAGTTGAAGTTCTTAAGAAGTTAACGCAGAACCCAGATCGGCCATATGGCGTAGTTCTAGGGGGTGCAAAAGTTTCCGACAAGATTGGCGTTATCGCTAACTTGCTCGAAAAAGTAAACGTGATTGCAATTGGTGGCGGCATGCTCTTCACATTCTTGGCAGCACAAGGAAAAGAGATCGGCACCTCACTTGTTGAAGTCGATTTAATTCCAACTGTTAAAGAGTTACTTGAACGAGCGAAGGCCAATGGCGTTGAACTGTTACTGCCAACAGATATTTTGGTAGCTCCGGCATTCGCAGCTGATTCACCAGCAACGTTAGTGAGCGCTGATGCAATTCCAGCTGATCAAATGGGTCTAGACATCGGACCCGAGACAGCTGCAGCTTTTGCAAAAGCAATCACTGGTTGTAAAACCGTTTTCTGGAATGGCCCAATGGGCGTATTTGAATTCGCAGCTTTCTCTGGCGGAACTAAAGAAGTTGCCAGCGCGCTCACCAAGGTGGCTGGCCTATGTGTTGTAGGCGGGGGAGACTCCGCAGCTGCAGTGCGTGCACTAGGTTTTGCCGATAGCGATTTCGGATATATCTCAACGGGCGGTGGCGCCTCACTTGAGTACCTAGAAGGCAAGGAACTTCCTGGTCTTGTTGCACTTGGTATTTAAGTAATTAACTTTTAAGCAATCTAATTCGAAAGAGGATAAAAATGCGTAAGCCACTAATGGCCGGTAACTGGAAGATGAACCTCAATCACCTTGAGGCGATTGCAGTTGCGCAGAAGTTGGTTTATAGCCTTGACGATAAAGATTATGACGCAGTAGATGTGGCGATCATTCCGCCATTTACCGATATTCGTTCAATTCAAACTTTGATCGATGGTGATCGCTTGCGCTTGCTCTACGGTGCACAAGATCTTTCCCCTGAAACAAGCGGTGCATTTACTGGCGATATTAGTGGATCAATGTTGGCAAAACTGGGTTGCACATTTGTAGTAATTGGCCACTCTGAGCGCCGTGCTATTCACAAAGAGAGCGATGCGATCGTTAACAAGAAGATCAAAGCAGCTCTCGCTAATGAGTTAACTCCAATTTTCTGTTGTGGCGAAGAATTACCTATTCGCGAAGCTGGTACCCATGTTGAGCATGTCCTTGCTCAAGTTCGTGCTGGCCTTGCTGGTTTCACTAAACCAGAGTTAAAAAAGATTGTGATTGCCTACGAACCAGTTTGGGCAATCGGCACTGGTAAGACTGCAACTCCTGAGGATGCGCAAGAAGTATGCGCTGCGATTCGCGCCGAAGTTGCCAAGATTGGCTCACCAGAGATTGCAGATAACATGCGCATTCTTTATGGCGGTTCCGTAAAGTCTGCAAATATCGCAGAGATCATGAAGAAGGACGATGTAGATGGCGCGCTAATCGGCGGAGCCAGCCTAGATCCGGAAGAATTGGCAAAGATCGCCCGCTATCACCGCGGAGAATAAGCCTGAACTACCGCTAAATTGCTCACTGGCACCACTAGTGAAGTAGAATAACGGCCTTACCTCACTTCGAAGTTGGAGAACTATTCGTGAAGCTAGCACTTTCAATCATCCTCATCATCACCAGCGTTTTGATGATCCTCTTGGTTTTATTGCACAAGGGTAAAGGCAGCGGACTTTCCGATCTATTCGGTGGTGGCGTTTCATCAAACTTTGGTGGATCTTCAGTAGTTGAGAAGAACCTTGATCGCATCACAATTGTGGTTGGTGGCCTCTGGTTCTCAGGCGTGGTTGCGCTAAGTCTTGTTCTGAAATCTGCTTAATTTAACTGTTTCAACTTTCTTAAGGAGCTCAAATGGGTAGTGCAATTCGCGGAAGTCGTGTCGGTGCCGGCCCAATGGGCGAGGCTGAACGCGGTGAATCAATTGAGCGTTTCCATGTTTCATATTGGTGCGGCAAGGGCCACGAAGTAAAACCATCTTTTGCTAAAGAAGAAGGCGTTGTTATTCCATCTGAATGGGATTGCCCAAAGTGTGGTCTACCAGCAGGTTTAGATAAGAACAATCCACCTTCAGCCGTTAAGAACGAGCCATATAAGACTCACTTGGCTTACGTTAAAGAGCGCCGCAGTGAAGCTGAGGGCGAAAAGATTCTGGCCGATGCTCTTCGTAAGTTACACGGAGATGATGACGAATAATTAAAGCGCTTCGGCGGCTTTAAGCAGTTGAGCAATACCCGCACTTCGATCACTTAAATGTAATCGCAGCAGCGGGTATTTTCTTTTTGCCAGTGCTCGCAAGTCACCAAGTGCTTGAGCCATGATCAAAGTCTTGAACCCAAAACTCTGACCAGGAATTACTACATCGCCATTGGTAACACCAGTAATCTGTAAGAAGGCACCGTTTTGTTGGCCGCCTTTATGGAACTGTCCCGTTGAGTGCAGGAAACGTGGGCCCCAACCGAAAGTAACTGGTCGATTAGATTTGCGAGCAATAATTTCGCGTAACTTTGCTAAATCGCGATCACCACTGCGATCTAAATAAGCCATGACTGCGACGTAACCACCATCTGGGATTTCGTAAATGAAGTTACGAAGCGCGGCAGTTAAGTCAGAACCTGCACCAAATATTTCTACAGCGCTATCTATTGCATCAGGTGTGAACTCAGGCAGAACGCCATTCCATTCAGCTAATAGTGCGCCGGTAGCTTCTTTAGCTTCAGTTACATTCGGCTGATTAAACGGATCAATCTCTAGCGCTGCGCCAACCAAGGCGGTAACCCATTCCCAGAGGAAGAACTGTTCGCCTAGATCACCTGAAATTACCAAGTCAGCGCTACCGTCAAAAGCAATACTGAATGCATCGCCACCAGCTGCCGCAGTTGAATTCTCGATCACAATTGGCAAGCGACCAACTTCATTCTTACCAGTTGATTCGGCTACTAATTGTTCGATCCAATCCGAGAGCCCAGGAGCGGAAGCTGAATCGCAGTAAGTTAAATACTGGCCGGCGCTGCTGATTAGGTATGCAATATCGATTGCTACATCGGAGGAAACTATTTGTGCTTTTGCATCAGATGCGGCATCTAGCAGAACCGAAGCATCAACACCGATTAATGCAGCTGGCACTAAACCAAATGCGGTAAGTGCGCTAAAGCGGCCACCTACTTTTGGATCAGCGTTAACTACTGTGTAGCCGTCGGCGCGAGCGCTTTTGTCTAGCGGGGAATCAGGATCAGTCACGATCACCATGTGATCGACCGGATTCAGATTAAGGGTACAAAATGCTTCAGCAAATAATGCGCGTTGCGATGCAGTCTCAATTGTCGAACCCGATTTAGAGCCAACTACGACAACTGTTTCGCGAAGATCACCAGCTAGCGCATGATGGATATAAACCGGATCAGTTGAATCCAGGACAAATAACTCTTTGCGATAAGTCGCCGCAATTACTTCAGGTGCCAGAGATGATCCACCCATGCCACAGAGAACAACACGGGTGTGGTTGCGGAATTTAGCGCTAATCGCATCTAGTTGTGGCAAGAGTTCGCGAGAACTCTCAGGTGCATCAATCCAATTCAAACGGACACTTGCTTCAGCTTGGGCCGCTGAGCCCCAAATGGTTGAGTCTTTAGCAGCTAATCTGGGATTTACGGCTGCGATCTTTGTATATAGAGCGCTGCTGCGATCGATGGTGTCTAGCTTTTGACCAGATATTTTTAACACTAACTCATTGCTCCTTTAACACTGGCCAGGAGTTCGTTCCAGGCATCAGCAAATTTCTTTACGCCATCTGATTCTAAGTCGGCGGTGACTTTATCGATGGAAATTCCGAGTTCGGCAAGCTGATTGAAAACAATGCGAGCTTCTTCATATTTACCGGCAATAGTGTTTCCCTTGAATACACCATGATCAATAACTGCGTCGAGCGTACTCTGCGGCATAGTGTTAACCGTGTTCGGCGCAACTAATTCCAGTACATAGCGAGTGTCATCGTAAGCTGGGTCTTTAACGCCAGTTGAAGCCCAGAGTGGGCGCTGAACATTGGCACCCTTTTGCGCAAGTGCGCTCCATCGAGTTGTTGCAAATTCCTGCGCAAACTTCTCATATGCCAAATGAGCATTAGCAATAGCTGCCGCACCTAAAAGTGAATGTGCCAGAACACCACCATCGGATTTTAAAATCGGATCAATCGCAGTGTCTAAGCGACTAATAAAAAATGAAGCAACGCTATGGATCTGAATTAAATCATGGCCGTTCTTGGCAGCAACTTCGATACCTGCGATGTAAGCCTCGATGACCTGTAGGTAGCGTTCAATGGAAAATATCAATGTGACATTAACGCTGATGCCAGCACCAATTAACTCAGTGATGGCAGGCAGTCCAGCCAAAGTCGCCGGAACTTTAATTAGTACATTTGGGCGATCAATTATTTGCCAGAGTGATTTACCTTCTATGACTGTGGCGGCTGTGTCATGCGCCGAGCGTGGATCTACTTCAATACTTACCCGGCCATCAATCCCATTACTTGAGCGGTAGATATCGGTAAACAAGTCACAAGCTATTCGCACATCATCAGTTGTTAGCTTGGTAATTACCTCTTCGACTGACTTGCCTTTGAGGGCAGCAATATCGTTTGAATACTCGGTGGCATCTGAGATAGCCGCTTTGAAAATTGCCGGATTAGTTGTTACGCCAACTACACCAGAGTTCTTGATGCGAGGCAGTAGCGAATGAGCATCAGTTCCAGTCAACTTAGCTCTAGAAAGATCGTCTAACCAGACCGAACAACCAGCTTTAGCAAGGTCTGATATTTGCATTACAGCGCTGCCTCAATCTGCGGAACAATCGCTTCGACACTAAAACCGAACTCTTTGAAAAGTACGGGCGCTGATGCAGATGCGCCGTAGTGTTCAAGCGAGATGGTTAAGCCATCACTGCCAACATAGCGATGCCAACCTTGTGAAATACCAGCTTCTATACTTACCTTAAGTGAGTCACCAGGAAGCACGGAAGCACGATAAGCAGCTGGTTGCGCATCAAACCACTCTAGGCAAGGCGCGCTAACAACTGCAGTTGAAATTGACTTTGCTTCCAGGGCCGCTGCCACATCTAGCGCTAGTGAAACTTCAGAACCTGTTGCAACCAAAGTTACCTTCGCTTTGCGGCTAGCGGCTTTTAGTACATAAGCGCCTTTAGCAACCTCGTTGGCAGCAGCATGAGTCGTGCGATCAACAACGGGCAAATTTTGGCGGGACAAAATAATTGCGGCAGGGCAGCGGCGGGCAATGATTTCGCGCCATGCCACGCTAACTTCATTGGCATCCCCTGGGCGAATAACAGCAAGATTTGGAATAGCGCGAAGGGCAGCGAAATGTTCGATTGGCTGATGTGTTGGGCCGTCTTCACCGACGCCAATTGAATCGTGCGTCCAAACAAAGGTACTTGGAATATTCATTAGCGCGGCTAACCGAACTGCAGGGCGCATGTAATCGCTAAAGACTAAGAAAGTTCCACCGAAGGAACGAGTTAAACCATGAAGTGCCGCTCCGTTGAGAATCGAGCCCATCGCATGTTCGCGAATTCCGAAGTGAACAATGCGGCCGTAAGGGTTGGCGTTTTTGATGGCACTGGTTGCAGGCAAGAATGATCCGCCACCATCAATATCGGTGTTATTACTTCCTGCTAAATCTGCTGAGCCACCCCAAAGTTCGGGCATCTTCTTTGCCAGTGCGTTGATCGCTTTTCCAGATGCCGCGCGGGTAGCTAGTTGTGCGCCGGCTTCAAATACGGGTAGTTCTGAATCCCAGCCAGCTGGTAGCTCTTTACTTTGCAAACGCTTTAATAACGCTGCTTCACTTGGATTGCCAGCTTGCCAAGTTGCCAGCCGAGCATTCCAATCCTTACGTGCTTTTGCACCGCGTTCTTTAACTTTGCGCACGTGTGCGAAAACATCAGCGGGGAGTGCAAAATGTTCGTCCGGATTCAAACCCAAAATCTTTTTAGTTTCAGCAATTTCTTCAGCGCCTAATGCAGAACCATGTGACCCGGCAGTTCCTTTTGCTTTGGGTGCCGGCCAAGCAATTACAGAGTGCATGCGAATTAGTGATGGCTTGGCTAGTTCAGCTTTTGCAGAAATCATCGCGGCATCAACTGCCGGTAAATCAATTCGGCCATCGGTTGCAGCAGGGACATCAATTACTTGCCATCCGTATGCTCGATAGCGCGCAGAAACATCTTCAGTAAATGCGTTATGAGTATCGCCTTCAATTGAAATGCGATTATCATCGTAAATCATCACCAAGTTGCCAAGTTCTTGAGTACCAGCCAATGATGAAGCTTCAGCGCTTACGCCTTCTTCTAAATCGCCATCCGAACAGATCACCCAAATAGTGTGATCGAATAATGACTGTCCAACAGCAGTTGCTGGATCAAATAAACCACGTTCGTAGCGAGCTGCCATTGCCATACCAACTGCAGTCGCAACACCTTGTCCTAATGGACCAGTTGTCATTTCAACGCCGGCAGTGTGACCGAATTCAGGATGGCCAGGTGTTAGTGAGTTCCAAGTACGAAATAACTGTAAATCAGCCATCTCTAAACCGTAACCGCTATAGAAAAGTTGAGTGTAAAGAGTTATTGAAGAGTGGCCACAAGAAAGAATAAAGCGATCGCGACCAATCCAATTTGGATCTGCTGGATCATGAACTAAATGGCGCTGAAATAAGTTGTAGGCAACTGGAGCAAGTGCCATCGCAGTACCAGGGTGGCCGTTTCCCGCCTTCTGCACTGCATCCATCGCAAGGGCGCGGGCGTAGGTGACGGCCTGATCATCTAACTCAGTCCAACCGGTCATCTGGCTCATTGTTTGCTCCTAGGTTCGCTCAGCTGTTGTAATTGATAACCAAATTCGCCAAGTGGCAATCCAAACCAAAGTTGATCCAAGTAGATGCAGGATAACTAGCAGTTCAGGAAGTCCTTGCACATACTGGACGTATCCAATTAAAGCCTGGGCCAATGAAGCTGCGAAAAAATACTTGATCCGCTTTTTGGTAACGGGTGACAAATCAGAAAGCACAAACAGTGCAAGTGAGACACCGAAGAGTGCAATTACGGCATCAGCATGAAGCCATGAAATGGCACGACTATCAATATTTAATCTAGGTGCTTGCCAATCACCTGCATGAGGCCCGCTACCGGTTACCAAAGTACCAAGCACGATAACAATAAAAGTTAGTGCTACCTGTGCGGTAACTAAAACTCGTAACTTAATTTCAGTGGGGCGGATTGAAACTAGGGGAGTGCGACCACGTTCGACCATAGATGCCGCACCTGCAATAAGAAATATGGAAAGAATAAAGTGGCTGGCGACCGCAAGTGGATTTAAATCTGTAAGAACGGTTATTCCACCAAGGACGCCTTGTCCAAGAATTCCTAAAAGTTGCAGTACGGCCCGCCAAAGTAAATCTTTACGAGCTTTGCGAAACGCATAAATAATTGCCGCGATAGCCGCAAAGAAAAGTACAAAAGTTAATAAGCGATTGCCAAACTCAATCCAAGCGTGGAAAGCACCTTCAGCTTGGCCGGCAACCGGAACGTATGAACCTGGCGTGCATTCTGGCCAAGTCGGGCAGCCCAAGCCAGATCCGGTGATTCGAACGGCGCCGCCCGTGATTACTAACCCAGCCTGCAAAATCAGCAATAGATAGAGAATCGGCATGAGGCAACCTTATGGCAGCGGGTAGCGGCCAAGCCTGAGGCGCTCATCACTAAGGCTGACAGAGAGGAATCCGTCGAATTACGATACATTAATGTTGTGAAAAGCCAGATTATGAGTGCTCCGCCAGCCGGCGATGATTTGCGCACCCGTGACGCGATCGCACGCTCAATCCTAGAAAATGGCCCTTCAACTGCCGTAGCTCTAGGCGAGCGGTTGGCGCTGACCCCAGCTGGCATCCGTCGCCACCTCGATAATTTAATTGCCGACGGAATCTTAGAAGCACGTGAGCCTCACATTGGTCTTTCCCGAGGACGCGGTCGACCTTCCAAAGTATTTGTGATGACCGATCAGGGTCGGGAAAAATTTGAGCATTCTTACGATGACTTAGCGGTTGCAGCTCTTAAATTTATGTCGGCGCAATCGGGCGCCCATTTAGTTCAAGCTTTTGCAAAGACGCGCGCCGATGATATTGAACGCAAAGGTATTGAAGCGCTTAAGAAAGCTCCTAATAAGACTGAAGGCCTAGCAACTTTTCTAACTGAGCAAGGTTACGCAGCAACTGTAATAGAGCGAAAAATGGGCGAAGAAATTTGTCAGCATCACTGTCCGATCGCACACGTAGCTGCTGAATTTCCAGAACTTTGCGAAGCCGAAACTGCGGCATTCTCAGCGCTACTTGGTACCCACGTTCAACGTTTAGCAACGATCGCGCACGGCGACGGTGTTTGTACAACATATATTCCAAATGCAGTAAACAAAACTAGTGCTCGGAGAGGCAACTAATGACCATCGCACATCCAGAACTCGACGGACTCGGCAATTATGAATTCGGCTGGTCCGATAAAAACGATGCGGGCGCTAATTCAAAGCGCGGCATTAACGAGGAAGTAGTTCGCGATATCTCTGCGAAGAAATCCGAGCCACAGTGGATGCTTGACCTGCGCCTAAAAGGTTTAACGCTCTTCGAAAAGAAGCCAATGCCAAATTGGGGTTCAGACTTAAGCGGTATTTTCTTCGACACCATTAAGTACTTCGTGCGCTCAACTGAAAAGCAAGCAACTACATGGGATGACCTACCGGAAGAAATTAAGAATACTTATGATCGCTTAGGTATCCCAGAGGCTGAAAAGCAGCGTTTAGTTTCAGGTGTTGCAGCGCAATATGAGTCAGAAGTTGTTTACCACTCAATTCGTGAAGATTTAGCGGCGCAAGGCGTTATTTTCCTTGATACCGATTCAGCTCTAAAAGAGCACCCAGAGCTCTTCAAAGAGTATTTCGGTACCGTGATTCCAGTTGGTGACAATAAGTTTGCCGCTCTAAATACTTCAGTGTGGTCAGGTGGATCTTTCATCTATGTTCCTAAGGGCGTACATGTAGATATTCCATTACAGGCGTATTTCCGTATTAACACTGAGAACATGGGACAGTTCGAACGTACTTTGATCATTGCCGATGAAGATTCTTACATCCATTATGTAGAAGGCTGCACAGCACCAATTTATAAGTCAGATTCATTGCACTCAGCTGTAGTTGAGATCATTGTTAAGAAGGGTGCTCGCGTTCGTTACACCACAATTCAAAACTGGTCTAACAACGATTATAACCTAGTAACAAAGCGCGCTACTTGTGCTGAAGGTGCAACTATGGAATGGGTTGATGGAAATATCGGTTCAAAGGTAACCATGAAGTACCCAGCGATTTTCTTGATGGGTCCACATGCAAAGGGCGAAACTCTTTCATTAGCATTTGCTGGCGAAGGTCAACATCAAGATTCTGGTGCCAAGATGGTTCACGCGGCTCCATACACATCTTCATCAGTTATTTCTAAATCAGTGGCGCGTGGTGGCGGCCGTACTTCATACCGCGGCTTAGTACAGGTGCAAGAAGGCGCGCATCATTCAAAGAGCACAGTTAAGTGTGATGCTTTATTGGTTGACACCATTTCTCGTTCTGATACCTACCCATATGTTGATATTCGTGAAGACGATGTATCAATGGGTCACGAAGCAACAGTTTCTAAAGTAAGCGATGATCAACTCTTCTATCTAATGTCACGTGGCTTAACTGAAGATGAAGCTATGGCAATGATCGTGCGTGGATTTATTGAACCAATCGCCCGCGAACTACCAATGGAGTACGCCCTCGAGCTAAACCGCTTGATCGAACTCCAAATGGAAGGCGCAGTTGGTTAATTAAATATGTCGACTCTTACTACTAACTACTTAACGCCGACTGGGCGCGAAGAAGCTTGGCGGTTTACTCCGCTCAAACGTCTTGGTGGCTTACACAATGGCACCTTCAAATTAGCGACCCGCAACACTTTGGCCCTAACTGGTGCCGCTCCTGCTGGGGTAACTTTTGAGCGAATTGGTCGCGAATTGATTTCAGCTGAATCAGTAACTGACGATGTAATCGTTGGCCGCATCCATGAAGCAGCCAGCGAAGTTACTGTGCTAAAAATCGCAGCTAATACTGAGTTAGCTGAACCAATCTCACTTCATCGCCTTGCGGGTGGATTAACGGATGCCGAACTTTCTCGAGTTCAGCTTCGCATTGGCGCAAATGCCAAGGCAATCGTGATCATCGAAAATTCTGGTGATCATTTACTTGCCGAAGATATTGAGATCATTTGCGAACCAGGATCTAACTTAACTGTGGTTTCACTGCAGGAATGGGATTCAAAGACAATCCATGCCGGCCGTCAACACGCCATCGTTGATAGAGATGCCACCTTTAAATCAATCATTGTCACAGTTGGCGGAGATGTAGTTCGGTTACTTCCAACTGTTGAGTTCAAGGGTCAAGGCGCATCTGTTGAACTACTAGGTGTTTATTTTGCAACTGCTGGGCAATTCTTCGAACACCGCATGTTCGTTGATCACTTAGTGCCGAATGCTAAATCTCGAGTTAATTACAAGGGAGCACTTGCTGGTCAAGATGCCCACACAGTTTGGATTGGCGATGTATTTATTCGCGCAGCTGCCGAAGGTACTGATACTTATGAGCTAAACCGCAACTTATTACTAAGTGATGGTGCTCGCGCAGATTCAGTTCCAAATCTAGAGATTGAAACTGGCGAAATCGTAGGTGCTGGGCACGCAAGTACTACAGGTCGCTTTGACGATGAACAACTCTTTTATCTGATGTCTCGCGGTATTGCGGTCGAAGATGCTCGTCGCTTAGTTGTTCGCGGTTTCTTCAATGAGATTGTTTCTGAAATCGGTAACGCAGAGATTCAAGATCGCTTAATGACTCGCATTGATCAAGAGCTGGAAAAAGCAGGCGCACAATGAGTGATTTAATCCTTTCTAATTTACTTGAGGGCAAGCCGGTTCTCATTGAGAAAAATGGCAAATCAATCTGTGTTACTCGTGTGGGGTCTGAAGTATTTGCGATCGGTGACACATGTAGTCATTCGGATGCTTCGCTATCCGAAGGTGACGTAACGGGATTCAAGATTGAATGTTGGTTACATGGCGCAGAGTTTGATTTACGTACCGGAGTTGCTTTAACTCTTCCGGCGGTAGTACCAGTTGATGTTTATGCAGTAGTGGTTGACGGAGATTCCGTAACCGTTGAAGTTAAGTAGGGATTGTTATGAGCACACTAGAAATTCGCGGCCTTAAAGTTTCAGTTGATACTGAAAATGGCCCAGTTGAAATCTTGAAGGGTGTAGACCTAACTATCAAGAGCGGTGAAACCCATGCAATCATGGGACCAAACGGTTCTGGTAAATCTACTTTGGCTTACTCAATTGCAGGTCACCCTAAGTATCAGATCACTGGCGGAACTGTGACTCTTGATGGCGTTGATCTTCTTGATATGACAGTCGACGAGCGTGCTCGCGCTGGCTTATTCCTAGCTATGCAATATCCCGTAGAAGTTCCAGGCGTTTCAGTTTCTAACTTCCTTCGCACAGCGGCAACTGCACTTCGAGGCGAAGCTCCTAAGTTACGTACTTGGGTTGGCGAAGTTAAGTCAGCAATGGCTGCGCTCAGCATGGATCCATCGTTTGCCGAACGCAATGTAAATGAAGGTTTCTCTGGCGGCGAAAAGAAGCGTCACGAAATAATGCAGTTAGAACTGCTGAAGCCAAAAATCGCAATCCTTGATGAGACTGACTCAGGGCTAGATGTTGATGCACTGCGCATTGTTTCCGAAGGTGTAGTTCGCGCTAAAGCTGACAACGATCTAGGGGTATTGCTAATTACTCACTACACCCGCATCTTGCGTTACATCAAACCAGACTTCGTACATGTATTTGCTGATGGCCGCATCGTTGAAGAAGGCGGACCAGAGCTAGCTGAAAAGCTTGAAGCAAATGGCTATGCCGAGTATGTAAGCAAGTAAAAAGATGACCTTTGATCCTCGTGTAGTGCGCCAAGATTTTCCAATCTTCAAGCGCACTATTCGCGAGGGCAAAAGGTTGGTTTATTTGGATTCTGGCGCCACAAGCCAGAAACCGAATTCAGTTATCGAGGCTGAAAGTAATTTCTATCGCATGCACAATGCAGCTGTACACCGAGGTGCGCATCAATTAGCTGAAGAGGCAACTGACGCTTATGAAGGTGCTCGCGAAACCGTGGCTAAATTCTTAGGTGGCAGTGTTGATGAAATCATTTTCACTAAAGGTGCCACCGAGAGTCTGAACCTACTTGCTTATGCTTTTAGCAATGGCGGAAGCGGTAATCGTTTTAATTTGACATCAACAGATCGCATCGTGGTCACTGAAATGGAACATCACGCAAATTTAATTCCTTGGCAGCAGCTGGCCAAGCGCAGTGGTGCTGAACTCACCTGGTTTGAGGTAACACCTGATGGCCGCTTAGATCTTTCTAAATTAACTGAAATTATTACCCCAAATACTAAAGTTGTTGCACTAACTCACCAGTCAAACGTTCTGGGCACAGTTAATCCACTTGCTGCAATAGTTGCTCGTGCTCACGAAGTAGGTGCGGTCGTAGTTCTCGATGCCTGCCAATCTGCGCCACATATGCCAGTTAACGTAAAAGAGTTAGATGTTGATTTTCTGACTTTTTCTGGGCATAAGGCGGTAGGCCCAACCGGCATCGGTGTCTTGTGGGGTCGCGCGGATTTACTGAGAGATTTGCCACCATTCCTGTTCGGTGGATCAATGATCGAATCTGTAACGATGACAGATGCGGTTTGGGCGCCATCACCACGACGACATGAAGCAGGTGTTCCGAATATGGCGCAAGCAGTTGGTTTAGCGGCGGCGCTAGATTACTTAATGCAAATTGGCATGGATAACATTTACCAGCACGAGCAAGTTTTAGGCAGCTACTTACTTAAGCGTTTACAGGAGATTCCTGATCTGAAACTTGTTGGCCCACTTGAAATGGTTGAACGCGGGGCAGTGGCCTCATTTACCTTTGGCGACATTCATCCACATGATTTAGGCCAGTACCTAGATTCGCAAGGAATTGCAGTTCGTACTGGTCATCACTGTGCTTGGCCACTAACTCGCAAGTTAGGCGTGCAAGCTACAACTCGGGCCTCTCTATATCTTTACAACCATGAGCAAGATGTAGATGCGCTGATCGAAGGAATTCTCGGAGCTCAAAAATATTTCGGTGGCAAGCAATGCAATTAGATAGCCTCTATCAAGAAGTAATTCTTGATCATTACAAGCGTCCGCAGCACAAAGGTTTGGCCGTTACCTACGATGCCCAAGTGCACCATGTAAATCCCAGCTGTGGCGATGAGATAACTCTGAATGTTTCTCTCGAGGGAGATAAAGTTGCCGCAATTACCTGGGATGGAGTTGGTTGTTCAATTTCGCAAGCAAGTGTTTCTATCTTGAGTGATTTATTGCTAGGCCAAAGCATTACTGAAGCAGATCTTGTTTTGAATAACTTCACTGAGTTAATGCAGAGCAAGGGCACCATGGTGGGCGACGATGAGATCCTCGAGGATGCTGTTGCCATGGCTGGCGTCTCCAAGTTTCCGGCTCGCATCAAGTGCGCATTATTGGGCTGGATGGCCTACAAAGATGCAGTTGTCCAAGCTCAAGCTAAGTTATAGATAGACTTCCGACTAGTTCAGTAGAGATAAATAGGGGCGTGTGATGACAGCAGCGATTGATGATGTAACCGAGGCGATGAAGGATGTAGTTGATCCAGAGCTCGGCATCAATGTGGTCGATCTAGGTTTAATTTACGATGTGATGGTTGATGAAAACAACATCGCGATTTTGAATATGACTTTAACTTCAGCGGCCTGCCCACTTCAAGATGTAATTGAAGATCAGACTCGTCAGGCATTGGCTCCACTTACTAGTGATGTAAAAATCAATTGGGTCTGGATGCCACCTTGGGGCCCGGATAAGATTTCTGATGACGGAAGAGATCAGCTGCGCGCTCTCGGCTTCACGGTTTGATAAATGTCTAACCAGGCCCTCTGGATGACCTTTCGGTCCATGACCGCAGATCCTTCAGTAAAGAATCAGAAATTAAAGCCAGGTACCGTAAAGCGAATTGCATCTTTCGCGAAGCCGTATAAGACGCATATAACTGTTTTCTTGATAACCGTTGTTATCGAGGCGTTTCTAATTATTACCTCTCCACTTTTACTTCGTGAATTAATTGATAAAGGCGTAATTCCCAAAGATGGCGCATTGGTTACTAAGTTAGCTTTGGCGGTTGCGTCTATAGCAATTTTGGATCCATTAATCAGCATTGTCGGACGTTGGTTCTCAGCTCGTATTGGTGAAGGTCTTATCTACGATTTACGTTCGCAAGTGTTCGAACACGTACAGACACAATCGGTTGCTTTCTTTACCCGCACTCAAACTGGTGCGCTGATCTCTCGTATCAACTCGGATGTAATTGGCGCACAACAGGCCTTCACGGCGACCTTATCCGGCGTTGTCAGTAATTCAGTAAGCCTGATACTCGTAGTTGGAACAATGCTGATTCTCTCTTGGCAGATCACAATAGTTTCACTCTTACTTCTACCGCTATTTCTAATTCCAACTAAATGGGTTGGAAAGAAGCTGCAATCTCTCACTCGGCAATCATTTAATCTAAATGCCGAGATGTCTTCCACGATGACTGAGCGTTTTAATGTTTCTGGTGCCATGTTGGTATCTCTTTATGGCCGACAGAGTGACGAAAAAAGCTATTTCCGAACTCGAGCCCGCAAAGTTGCCGACATTGGTATCGAGATCGCGTTACTAAACCGAATCTTCTTCATCGCCCTAACTAGCATTGCTGCAGTTGCTACTGCAATTGCTTACGGCATTGGTGGACACCTTGCGATTAATGGCACTGTAACTGTCGGAACACTGTTAGCGATTACGGCTTTGTTAGCGCGCCTTTACGGACCACTTACTGCTCTCTCTAACGTGCGCATAGATGTCATGACAGCGTTAGTTTCGTTTGAAAGAATTTTTGAAGTTCTGGATCTAACGCCAATGGTGCAAGATCGTCCAAACGCCAAAGAATTAGTGGGCAAAGATTTCGCCGTTGAATTTAAGAACGTTTCTTTTGCTTATCCAAAAGCTGAAGAAATTTCGCTGTCATCCCTTGAGTCAGTGGCAAAACCTGAGATCGTGGAAAGTGGCGTAGTTCTAAACGGGCTAACTTTCACAGCTAAGCCCGGAACCATGACAGCGCTTGTTGGTCCATCTGGTGCGGGTAAAACCACAATTAGCGCGCTAGTTCCGCGTCTCTATGATGTAACTGGCGGATCAATTGAAGTTGGTGGTTCTGATATTCGCGAACTGACTCTGAAGTCTTTGCGCGAAAATATTGGTGTTGTCATGCAAGATGCACATCTGTTCCATGACACGATCGGTGAGAATTTACGGTACGCCAAACCAGGTGCAACAGAAGCTGAGATGCAGGCAGCTTGTGAGGCAGCCCAAATTTGGTCGCTAGTTTCTTCTTTGCCAAATGGCTTTGACACAATGGTAGGAGAGCGCGGACATCGCTTATCTGGTGGTGAAAAGCAGCGTCTGGCAATCGCTCGACTACTCTTGAAATCTCCACAGGTAGTAATCCTGGATGAAGCAACTGCTCACTTGGATTCAGAGAACGAAGCACTTGTACATGCAGCCCTAAGTGCTGCTCTAAAGGGGCGAACTAGTTTGGTGATTGCTCACCGGCTAAGCACAGTGCGTGATGCAGACCAGATTTTGGTACTTGAAAAAGGCGTAATTGTTGAACGCGGAACCCACGATGAACTTGTAGCTAAGAACGGTTTATATGCCGAACTCTACAATCGCCAAGACTTATCTGGATCTACGGATCAAGATTCTTCCGTAACCAACTAAGCCAGCAAAGAACACCCATTGCAAGGCGTAAGCCATATGTGGGCCATCACTAAGTTCTGGTAATTGCGCTGAAACCTTTGGAGTTAGATCAGTAGTTGATCCAGATAAGAGATCTAGATAAAAACCTTCCGTTACAACTTCGTTTTGAGCATTCCATTTACTGATCAAGCCTGAGCCGCTTTCCGGTAGCGCAAAGAATGAGCCACGAGGTAGCGATGTATCCAGACGCAATCGACCGGTAATCTCAACTGTGCCAGATGGCGTGTTAGGAATAACAGGTGCAGTTAGTGCATCTTTGCCGGCAACAATCCAACCTCGGTCTACCCAGAATTTCTCGCCGTTAGAGCTAGTAAAGAGAGTTAGAAACTCAAAACCATATTTGCCTTCAAAGTATCTATTTCGTAGCAAGATAGTTTGATTAGCATCAAATATGCCCTCAGTATTAACTGAGCGCCATTCATTTTTAGCAAGATTACTTGCTGCAAAAGTTAAGGGAATATTAGGGGCAGCAATATTTTTCTCGATCAGGAAATTGCGATGATGTCGGTCGACACCACGGTGATATTGCCATTGCGCCGCAATTAAGCAAAGACAGATAAGTGCGAGCGCCACGATTGACTTGAGAAAAACGTATTTTTCGCGTGCGCGCATGACCAGATTCTAATCGTAGATCGAGCTTAAGAAATCGAGCGGCGCTTCTCTTTGATCACAGCTGTTCCGGGGGCCATAGTTTCGCGCCCAGCATTTGCGATTACTACCGCAATATATGGCAACCCAATTGCACCGGCTAGGAAGAACCAACGAAATGGACTAGGTGTAACTACGGTGAGGATGAAACAAAGAGTACGGACCATCATTGAGATGAAATATCTTTTCTGGCGAGCCCCTTGATCACCGCTCAAACCAGGTTGGGCGGTGGTTACGTCATAAAATTCTTCAGCCATGTGCCTAGAGTAGATGTGTTCTTAGGTTTACGCAGAAGTAACGAGTAACCTTGCCAACTATGAGCGCAATCGCATTGGTAACTGGTGGCAATCGCGGCATAGGTTCGGCAATCGCTAAATCTCTAACTACGGCCGGCTATACGGTAATCGTCACCTATCGATCTGGGTCAGCGCCGACTGAATATAAATCGGTACAGATGGATGTCACTTCAACCGAAAGCGTAGATGCTGGCTTTGACTTAATTGAGCAAACTTGGGGCTCACCTGAGATTGTGGTGTGTAATGCGGGCATCACTAAAGACACGCTATCGATGCGCATGAGTGATGAAGACTTTGCCGATGTGATTGATGCCAATTTAACTGGCGCATTTCGAACTGCCCGGCGCGCGACTAAAGGTTTATTGAAATTAAAGCGAGGACGTCTGATTTTTATTGGTTCAGTAGTTGGTCTTTCTGGTTCAGCCGGACAAGTTAATTATTCAGCGAGCAAAGCTGGGTTAGTTGGAATGGCCCGCTCGTTTGCCCGCGAACTAGGAAGTCGTGGCATTACTTCAAACGTGGTGGCTCCTGGTTTCGTCGAGACGGATATGACCGCCACTCTTGATGAAAAGCGCCGCGATGAGATTGCTAAGTCAGTACCACTGCAACGTTTTTGTTCAGCCGAAGAAATTGCCGATGTCGTAACTTTCTTAGCATCGCCACAAGCAAGCTATATAACTGGTGCAGTAATTCCAGTTGATGGCGGATTAGGAATGGGTCACTAACAATGGGAATTCTGGCCGGCAAAAAGATATTGGTAACGGGTGTTTTAACTGATGCTTCGATCGCATTTCATATTGCGCGTTTAGCCCAAGAAGAAGGCGCTACTGTGATCTTGTCTTCGTATGGTCGAGTAATGTCGCTAACTACACGCATTGCCGGTCGATTGCCGCAACCAGCCCCAGTGATTGAACTTGATGTGACAAATGATGCTGATTTAGCTGCACTTGAATCTCGGGTGCGCGAACATGTCGATGGTCTCGACGGGGTAGTGCACTCAATTGGTTTTGCACCAGAAGCTGCCTTAGGTGGGAATTTCTTAAATACCGAATGGGCTGATGTCGCAACTGCAATGCAGGTATCGGCTTATTCTTTTAAGTCACTTGCTATGGCAACTCGTCCGTTATTCACTGGTGGCGCATCGATCGTGGGCCTTGATTTCGATGCAACTGTTGCTTGGCCAAAATATGACTGGATGGGTGTTGCCAAAGCAGCACTCGAATCAACTTCTCGTTACCTAGCTCGCGATCTAGGTGCTGAAAACATTCGCGTTAATTTAGTTGCAGCAGGTCCCATTAAAACTATGGCCGCTAAATCGATTCCAGGATTTTCAGATTTCGAAGAAGTTTGGAACTCTCGTTCACCATTAACTTGGGATGTAACTGACCCAGTGCCAGCTGCTCAAGCAGTTGTAGCCCTGTTATCTGATTGGTTCCCAAAGACCACCGGCGAGATCATTCACGTCGATGGTGGCGTTCACGCCATGGGCTAAGCCCGCTTACTTGCTCTGAACTAGGCTCAATTTCGCCTTTGCCCAACCCTCTAGTACCCTTTGCCTCAGACCAGTAGTTCGCTACTGCAAGAGGAGTTACCGCTCCCACCTAAGAATCTTCTAGATTCCTGGTATGTCGAAGTTCAACTTAGTTGAAGTCATTTCAGCTGCAGTCGGACTCCTTGGCGGTTGCTTATTTTGCATGGCGCGGTTACTGAGCGCGAAGTACCAGCAAACCGAATAAGAGGAGCAAATATCACAACTGACCCACGTATCAACGATCGAATTCGTACACCCCAAATTCGTTTAATCGGTTACACCGGTGAACAAGTTGGCGTAGTAGATATCGAAGTTGCGCTACAGATGGCTGATGAAGTTGGTCTCGACCTAGTTGAGATCGCACCAGAAGCTAATCCACCAGTCTGCAAGATCATGGATTTCGGAAAGTACAAATACGAGATCGCTCAGAAAGCTCGGGAAGCACGCCAAAACCAGACCCACATCGTGGTGAAGGAAGTACGTATGCGACCAAAGATTGAGACTCACGATTATGAGACCAAACGGAATCACATCGAGAAGTTCTTAAAAGGTGGCGACAAGGTCAAAGTGACAATGCAATTCCGTGGTCGCGAACAAACGCGTCCTGAACTCGGTTACAAGATCTTGCAACGTCTTGCAGAAGATGTCGCAGAAATTGCTTTCGTTGAATTCGCCCCTAAACAAGAGGGACGAAATATGACAATGGTGCTTGGTCCAACTAAGCGCAAGACTGAAGCAGTAGCAGAAGCAAAGGCAGCGCGTAAAGCGAAAGCCGATGCCGCAGCAGCTGCAGCAGAGACCGAATAAGAACTAGCAACGGGAGACCCAAGATGCCAAAGATGAAAACCCACAGTGGTGCGAAGAAGACATTCCGCATTACTGGTTCCGGAAAAGTTATGCACGAGCGCGCCGGAAAGCGCCACTTACTCGAGCGCAAGTCCTCACGTGTCACACGACGTTTGAGCACTGAGTCCGCAGCTAAGCCAACCGTTGCAACAACAGCCAATCGCATGCTTGGTTTGAAGTAAGGAGCGCTTAAATGAGAGTAAAACGTGGAGTCCACGCAGCCAAGAAGCGTCGTACAACTCTAGAACGTGCCAGTGGTTACCGCGGTCAACGTTCACGTCTTTTCACAAAGGCGAAAGAGCAAGTTACCCACTCAATGGTTTATGCATTCAACGATCGCAAGGATAAGAAAGGCGACTTCCGTCGTCTCTGGATCCAACGTATCAATGCAGCAGCTCGTGAAAACGGTCTTACTTATAACCGTTTGATCCAAGGTTTAAAGGAATCTGGCGTTGAAGTTGATCGCCGTTTACTTTCAGAGCTAGCAACTAATGACCCAGCGACTTTCAAGGCGCTAGTTGAAGTTGCTCGCAAGACTTTAGCTGCACTTTAATTCGTTAATCGAAACTAGAAGTAATGATCGAGAGCCTTCACTCGCCGCATATCGCGCGGGTGAAGGCTCTTATCAGTTCTAAGGGCGCTAAAGAACGTCGCGAAAGTGCACGTTATGTCGCCGAAGGTGCGCAGTTTGTACGCGAAGCCATTAAGGCTAAAGCTACTGATCAAGTAGATGTCCTATATCTAACAGCTAAGGGGCGTTCTCGTTTAGAGAATGATCAGATCGACTTAGCAAAATTTAAATCTG
Source organism: Actinomycetota bacterium (assembly GCA_026393075.1). Lineage (GTDB taxonomy): Bacteria > Actinomycetota > Actinomycetes > Nanopelagicales > Nanopelagicaceae > Planktophila. Next base: position 24,827 of record JAPLAW010000059.1, read on the forward strand.
AAGATGTCACAGATGCCGTAATGAAGGCAATGAGTGAAACCATCTCGCCGCAAGGCATTCTGGCCATTTGCAAAATTCCGAATCCACAGTTGGAATCATTGAAATTATCGGGCAAATCAATTTTACTTTATTTGCATGAAATTCAAGATCCCGGAAATGCCGGCACAATTCTGCGTTCCGCCGATGCGTTAGGTGCAACGGCTGTAATTACCTCACCAGGTAGTGTTGATATGTATTCACCCAAGGTGGTTCGTTCAACGGCCGGCTCACTTTGGCACTTGCCTATTTTCGAGCGGGTATCACTTGATTTGCTACAAACGACGATTCCAAATCTAAACTTTGCCACCTTGTCAGCAGATGGAAAAAAATCTATTCGACAATTTTTGGTTACTGAAAATACAGTTTTGATTTTCGGAAATGAAGCCCGTGGTTTAGCTGATCTCCAAGTTCCTGCAGCGACTCAGGCGCTAGCTATACCCATGGCTGGCAATGCCGAAAGCCTTAATCTTTCAGCGGCCGTCTCGATAGTTTTATACGAGTTAACAGCAAAAATTGCCGACGATAAGTAAAGTCGACCAAGTAGACTTACGCACATGAATCCGCAAGAAATCAACGAATGGGTCAGCGCTGCCAAGTCGGCATTTGCAGCCGCTGGTGACCTCGATGAACTTAAAGCGGCTCGCTTAGCTCACACCGGTGATAAGGCTCCGATCTCACTGGCTAGTCGTGGCCTTGGCTCACTTTCACCGGAAGAAAAGGCTTCCTTCGGAAAAGTTATTGGCGAAGCTAAAGCAGCGATTGCCTCAGCTTTAGCTGATGAGACTGCCCGGTTAGAGATTGCTCGCGATCAGAAAATTTTGCTCGAAGAAGTTGTAGATATAACTCTGCCGGCAAAGCTCACACATGCTGGGGGATTACACCCAATTACGATTATCAAAAATGACATTAGTGATTTCTTTTTAGCTCAAGGTTATTCAGTTGTTGAAGGCCCAGAACTTGAATCAAGTTGGTTGAATTTCGATGCGCTAAATATTCCAGCTGATCATCCAGCTCGAACCATGCAAGATACTTTCTTCGTTGAGCCACTTAGCGCTGGTTTAGTTCTGCGCACACAAACTTCACCGCTTCAGATTCGTACGATGCTTACCGAAGAGCCACCGATTTACATCATCTCTCCTGGCCGCACATTCCGCGCTGATGAATTAGATTCAACGCATAGTCCAGTTTTCCACCAAGTTGACGGTTTAGTAGTTGACCGCGGAATTTCAATGGCTCATCTCAAGGGCACCCTCGATAATTTTGCGCGTCACATGTTTGGTCCTGACGTAACAACCAGACTGCGCCCATCTTTCTTCCCATTTACCGAACCCAGTGCTGAAGTTGATGTTTTCTTTAATGGTCGCTGGATTGAGTGGGGTGGCTGCGGAATGGTTAATCCAAAGGTGCTCGAAACCTGTGGCGTCGATACCAACGAATTTAGCGGCTTTGCATTCGGTATGGGTCTTGAGCGAACCCTGATGGTCCGCCATGGCATCACTGATCTACATGAAATTGTTGAAGGTGACTTGCGCTTCACCCGTCAGTTTGGAGTTGGCCTCTAATGCTGATTCCTCGTTCTTGGGTTAATGATTTCGTTGATCTATCTGGCATTTCCGATGAAACCATTGCCGATGCTTTTGTGCGAGTTGGCTTTGAGATTGAAGAAGTTATCAAACAAGGCGCTGATCTAACTGGTCCACTTGTAGTTGCTCGAGTACTTGCCATAGAAGAGTTAGCTGAGCATAAAAAACCTATTCGCTACGTTGAATTAGATTGCAATGAAGGCCAAAGCCGTTTTGTAATCTGCGGTGCTCGTAACTTCGCGGTAAATGATTTAGTTATCGCAGCTTTGCCAGGAGCCGTCTTGCCAGGTAACTTTGCAATAAGTGCGCGTGAGACGTATGGTAAAACCAGTAACGGCATGATCTGTTCTTCCAAAGAGCTGGGCTTAGGCGAAGACCATTCCGGAATCATTGTTCTAGCTGAAGGATCAGCTGTTCTTGGGCAAGATGCGATCGATTTACTTCAAATTAATGACACCATCTTTGACATTGCAGTTAACCCTGATCGCGGTTATGCCTTAAGTATTCGAGGTGCAGCACGTGAAATTGCAGGTGCCCTCGATCTGAACTTCACTGACCCAATCACACATATTAAATCCCTTGAATTCAAAGAGGGCAGCGGAGCGACACCAATCAAGATTTCAGATGGTGCGATGGTTGCTTATCTTCGTTCCCTTGATAATTTTAATCCGAAAGCTTCATCTCCAATTTGGCTGAGTCGCCGGGTCGAAAAAGTTGGCATGCGTTCTATTTCACTGGCCGTTGACGTTACTAACTATGTAATGATCGAACTTGGTCAGCCGCTTCACGCGTTTGATCGTGCCAAGATCATCGATGGCTTAGAAATTACTTATGCTGCCGATAAAGCTAAGTTCAAGACCCTGGATAGCCAGGAACGTGTTTTAGCAAGCTCTGATTTGGTTGTGCGCGATAACAAACAAGTTCTAGCACTCGCCGGCACGATGGGCGGCCTAGATTCTGAAATTACCGATAGCACGACAACGATCGCGATAGAAGCGGTACGTTTTGATCCAATCGCAATTGCCAAGAACTCGCGTCGCCATAAGCTTTCAACTGAAGCATCTCGTCGCTTAGAGCGTGGCGTTGATCCATCGTTAGCCGAACTTGCCTCAGCGCGTGCTGCCGAATTAATGATTTCACTCGGTGGTGCTACCTATTTGGGCACCGCTAAAGCAGGCGAAGCTAAATATCCGGCGATCATCGCCCTTGATCCTAAATATGTTAATGATCGTTTAGGTACAGAGCTTTCTGCTGATGCGATCGCTAAAGCGCTCACAACTGTAGGTTGCGATGTTGATGTTAAGAGTTGGAAAGTCGATCCACCTTCTTGGCGATCAGACTTACAAATTCCAGCAGATTTAGTCGAAGAAGTGGCTCGCATTGTTGGGTATGACCAAATCCCATCAGTGCTGCCACGTAGTCCGTATGCCGCAACGCTTACACCAGCACAACTACGTCGTCGGACTGTTGCGTCAGCACTTGCTGCTCGCGGATTAACTGAAGTTCAGAATTTCCCATTTGTTGCTGAGTCAACCATGAAAGCTCTTAACTACACCGGCGAACGCGCAGCTACCTTCCGAATCGCTAATCCGATGTCTGAAGAAACGCCTTTGATGCGTACGCATTTGATTCCAGGATTAATTGCTGCAGCACAACGTAACCTGTCACGCGGTGCTCGCGATTTCGCACTCTTTGAAATTGGCGCAATTTTCCGGAACACCACAAAAATGGTTGATGGCTTGTTCCCGCCGCTAGGGAAAAAGCCAGATGCGGCAACGATCAAAGCAATTTTCGACAGCGTTCCACCACAACCAATTCACTTAGGTGCCATCTTCGTTGGTAAAACAACTGGTGATAACTGGCGCACCAAAGCTCGTGCCTACGAGTGGGCCGATGCGATTGCCGAAGCACAAACGGTTTTGGATCTGTGCGGATTGCAATACACGGTTGAGCGATCTGATTTCGCCCCTTGGCATCCAGGGCGCTGTGCTGAGTTACTAGTAGATGGCAAAGCTGTGGCACATGCCGGCGAACTTCATCCGCGCGTTTGTTCTGAATTCGGTTTGCCAGCAAGATCATGCGCGTTGGTAATAAACCTTGATGCACTTCCTGCTAGCAACACGGTTAGAGCCGCGGTAATTGGTTCGATGCCAATTGCAGTTCAAGATGTAGCTCTTGTCGTGGCTGCCGATGTTTCTGCAGCCGCACTTGAGCAGGCTTTAGTTGAAGGGGCAGGGGATCTGCTTGAATCAATCGTGCTCTTTGACCGCTACGACAAGATTGGCGATGGCAAGATTTCATTGGCCTTCACGCTTTCCTTCCGAGCCACAGATCGCACGCTTACTGGCGAAGAAATCACTGCCGCTCGCGAGGCAGCGGTGGCAAATGCGGCCAAACTTTACGGGGCAACGGTTCGTTCTTAAATTTGCATAATTATGCATAAACCTGCATAATTATTCCTATGAAAATAGCAATCGTTGGCGCTAGTGGCTATGCCGGAACTGAGCTGCTCAGACTCCTGTTAGACCATCCAAATTTTGAACCAACTGTGATTACGGCGCATTCAAATGCTGGTGAACTAATTACCTCAGTGGCGCCACAGTTAGCCAAGCTTGGGGATCGTCGGTTTGAGACCTTTGATCTAGCGAAAGTTAATGCTTGCGACCTAGTTTTCCTTGCTCTGCCACATGGTGAATCTGCAGCGCTGATCGCGCAACTTGATCCAAACCTTAAAGTCGTTGATCTGGGCGCAGACTTCAGACTTACTAGTGCTGAAAAATGGGCGCAGTACTACGGCGGCACACATGCTGGCACTTGGACTTATGGGCTACCAGAGTTACCAGGAAAACGTGAGGTCATTGCGAAATCTTCTCGGGTGGCAAACCCAGGTTGTTATGCAACTTCAATATCACTGGCTATTGCACCGGCACTTGGTCTGGTTGATACCCGTGACATCGTCGTAGTTGCAGCCTCGGGCACAACAGGTGCGGGCCGAAGCGCAAAAGTTAACTTGCTAGGTAGCGAAGTTATGGGTTCTCTCTCATCATATAAATTTGGGGGAGTGCATCAGCACATCCCTGAAGTTGAAGAAGCGCTTACCCATATCGCTTGCAGCGATGTGAAGATTTCGTTCACACCAATTTTAGCTCCGATGCCACGTGGAATTCTAAGTACAGTTACCGCAAAATTGACGTCTAGCGCAACTACCGAAACCATGCACGCGCTATATACCAAAGCCTATGCGGCCGATGAATTTGTTACCGTTTTGCCTATCGGACAAATGCCTAAGACGAATTCGGTAATTGGTAGTAATCATGTTCACCTACAAGTGGCATCTGATGCGCATACCAATCGGCTAATCATTTCAGCCGCCATCGATAATTTAGGTAAAGGTGCAGCCGGACAAGCCATACAAAATGCAAACTTGATTTGCGGATTGCCGGAAAACGCTGGTCTAGAGATGTTAGGGCTAGGCGTTTGATCGTCATTAAATATGGCGGTCACGCCATGAAGGACGAGAGTGGGGCATTCGCCCAGGCGGCAGCGGCTGCAATTTCCCAAGGTATTGAGTTGGTAATTGTCCATGGCGGCGGCCCACAGATTGATGCTGCTCTTGTTTCAGCTGGTATCCAAAGTCAAAGTATTGGTGGGTTTCGGGTGACTACGCCAGAAATATTTGAAATCGTACAAAGTGTTCTTGCCGGAGAAGTCTGCGCAAGCGTTGTTTCTAGCCTTCGTAAATCTGGGGTTAATGCCGCTGGCATTTCGGGTCGTGATGGAAATACATTGCAAGGAATTCGAATGACCAAGATTGTTGATGGAACTCCGGCTGAACTCGGTCTGGTTGGCGAAGTTACCAGTGTCGACACTGAGTTGATTGAATCGTTACTCGGGGAGAAATTCACTCCAGTTATTTCACCACTTGCAAATGAGATTGGTGCTGACAATGGCTTAAATGTAAATGCTGACTTAGCTGCCGCTGCGATTGCTGGTGGACTAAAAGCCGAATCTCTGATCGTCTTAACTGACGTAGCTGGCATTTATCGTAATTTCCCAGATCCAACTTCAATCATCACGGAGATATCAGCGTCTGATCTAGCTCTCATGAAAAATGATTTCCAAGGCGGCATGGCTCCTAAGGTCGCAGCATGTCTAGCTGCAATTGCCGCTGGTGCTACCACGGTTCGAATTATTGATGGAAATAGTGCCGAGAACTTATTACTGGCACTTGCAGGCAGTGGTGGAACCCTGGTGCATGCATGAACGCGAATAATGCTAACGCTAGAAAGACTGCTGTTGCGAAGTTGATTAGCACTGGAAAGATTGCCTCGCAGAGTGACTTAGTTAAGGCACTCAAGAAACAAGGAATCATCGTTACGCAAGGAACTGCAAGTCGCGACCTGGAAGATATTGGTGCCATTCGGGTTAGAAACAGCGATGGCGAAATGGTTTATGCTCTGACTGATTCACAACCTATTTCGACGAAGAATTCTTTCCCCAGCGAGTTAGTTTTATCGGCGACCGCAAGTGGAAATCTGGTCGTAATTAGAACGCCTATTGCTGCTGCGCAAATGCTGGCGAGTGCGATTGATGGGCTTTCACAATCTGGAAAATTAGCAAGTGCGGTTGGAACCGTAGCTGGAGATGACACTGTCATCGTGGTTGCCGACACTGCTAACGGTGGCAGCTCATTAGCTAAGAAGATCTTAGGATTAGCCAACTCAAAAAGCGGAGGTAAGTGATGAGCACCGGAGATAACCAAAACGGCGGAGCTTTGTGGGGCGGCAGATTTGCCGATGGCCCTAGCGATGTCCTTTTTGCCCTGTCTCGCAGCGTGCAGTTTGATTGGCGGCTAGCTCCATACGATCTGCGTTCATCGCTAGCCCACTTAGCAGTGCTGGAAAGCTCAAAGTTGCTACCGGCTGAAACTGTTACAAAACTTCGTAGCGCCTTGAAAGAGCTGCAGGTTGAAGTAGTGAGTGGAAAATTTGCACCAGTTGAATCTGATGAAGATGTTCATAGTGCTTTAGAACGTGGCTTAACCGAGAAGATCGGTGCCATCGGGGGAGCGATCAGGGCCGGTCGTTCTCGCAATGATCAAGTTGCCACCGACTTACGGTTGTATGCCATCGATCATCTGTTGGCCATTGCTGCCGAACTGACGCAACTTTGCGAAGTCATCATTGCTAAAGCTGCCGAATACAGCGACGCACCTGCACCTGGATTTACACATTTGCAGCACGCGCAACCAGTTATTTTCGGCCATGAGATTGCTAAGCATGCGCATGCATTTCAACGTGATTTAAGTCGTATCAGTGATTGGTTAACTCGCACATCAGTTAGCCCACTTGGCTCTGGCGCTCTTGCTGGATCATCGCTGCCATTAAATCCAAAGGCAACAGCTGCCGAGCTTGGTTTTGCGCAATCTGCTGCCAACAGTATTGATGGCGTCAGTGATCGTGACTTCGTTTCCGAAGCACTATTTATTTTGGCGACTATTGGAATTCATTTATCTCGCATTGGTGAAGAATGGTGCATCTTGGCAACTACTGAATTCGGTTGGGCTAACGTAGCCGATGCTTATTCAACTGGTTCATCGATCATGCCGCAGAAAAAGAATCCTGATATTGCCGAACTTGCACGCGGCAAGGCTGGCCGCTTAGTCGGTAACTTAACTGGCGTGATGACCATGTTGAAAGGTTTACCTTTTGCGTACAACCGCGACTTGCAAGAAGATAAAGAACCGCTATTTGACAGTATTGAAACACTATTGGTTCTACTGCCAGCGGTATCAGGAATGATTGCAACTACTGAATTTGATCGCGCAAAAATGGCAGCAGCAGCACCGACTGGCTTTTCACTCGCTACTGAAATCGCGGACTTCTTAGTGCGTGCACATATACCTTTCTCACAGGCACACGAAGCGGCTGGAGCATGTGTTGCGCTTTGCGAAAAGAGCAATCGCGAACTTCACGAATTAACTGATGCTGAGTTTCTAGCTATTCACCCATCACTGACTGGGGGAGTGCGCGAAGTACTTACAGTTGCTGGCGCACTTTCATCGCGCACTACTGCCGGTGGCACCGCACCTGCTGAAGTTGCTAGCCAACTCAAGAATCTAACTTCCAAAAATGGTGAGTTCATAAAGTTAATTAGCAGCCAGCACGCTGCCTTTTCAGGCATGATGAGCGCATGAAATCAGAGCTATTAGAAGATTTACGTTGGCGTGGGCTAATTGCCCAGAGCACCGATGAGGCTGCATTGGCCGAGTCTCTAGCAAAACCAACAACTCTTTATATCGGCTTTGATCCAACTGCTCCCAGCATGCACGTCGGAAACCTAGTTGTTTTATTGGTTATGCGTCGCTTCCAGCTAGCTGGCCACACTCCTATAGCCCTCGTGGGTGGTGCTACTGGCTTAGTGGGCGACCCAAGTGGCAAGAATGAAGAACGAACTTTGAACACCGAAGAGACTGTTGCAAACTGGGTAGAGCGCATTAAGACTCAACTTTCACAGTACTTAGATTTCAACGCGCCAAAGAATGCAGCGATTATGGCGAACAATCTTGATTGGACTTCACCGTTATCTGCCATTGAATTCTTGCGTGATATCGGAAAGCATTTCAGTGTTAATCAAATGCTTTCTAAAGATTCGGTTTCTGCACGGTTAGAAGCAAGTGGAATTTCTTATACCGAGTTTTCATACCAAGTTTTGCAAGCACTTGATTACCTTGAGTTATATCGACTCCATAACTGCACTTTGCAAATGGGTGGTTCAGATCAATGGGGAAATATCGTTGCTGGTCTAGATCTAATTCGTAAAGTTGAACAAGGTAGTGCGCACGCATTAACAGTTCCGCTATTAACAAAAGCCGACGGAACTAAATTTGGCAAGACTGCTGGCGGAAGTGTTTGGCTTGATCCAGAGATGACTTCGCCATATGCATTCTTCCAATACTGGTTAAACACTGATGATAAAGATGTAGTTAACTTCTTAAAAGTGTTTTCCTTTAAATCGCACGAAGAAATAATTGAATTAGAAAAAGCTCACAATGAAAATCCAGGTGCGCGTACTGCGCACCGCGAATTAGCGCGTGAATTAACTTCGCTTGTGCATTCACCTGAAACATGTGTTCGTGTAGAAGCTGCTGCAAAAGCACTTTTCGGACAAGGCGAACTCGCAGAATTAGATGAAGCAACTTTAACTGCGGCACTTTCCGAATTACCGCGCACAACAGTTAAGCGCAGCGAACCAATGCCAACTTGGGTTGATCTAATTGCAGCAACCGGAGTCGTAGATTCCAAATCTGCAGCGCGCCGAATCGTTAAAGAAAATGGCGCTTACTTAAATAACGCCAAGGTGACTGCCGAAGATTTCGCCCCTTCAGAATCTGACTTTTTATGCGGAAAATATGCAGTTTTACGCAAAGGAAAGCGCGATCTGGCAGCGGTCGAGCTGGTCGATTAACTCTTCGGATAACCCCAGCCGGACCAATCTCACCCCGGCTTTGACCAATATCAAAAGCTATATATTGTGAAAGAAAGCCCTGAAACCCTTATAAATCAATGGTTTTAGGGCTTTTTCTATTCTTGCAGTTGTTGTCTCATCATGTGTCCTACACCTCAGCAAATGGCACTTAGCCGATTTGACCTGCCCAGTTCTACTGCCTATAGTTACGCTCCTTGCTGTGAAACGGACGATTTAGGCCGAACAGCATCGGATTCCCGCAGAAATAGGCTGGACTTAGCGCGGTTTGACCGCGTGAGCGTCTATGCA
>JAPLAW010000066.1 GCA_026393075.1 Actinomycetota bacterium
CATGCAGATAACCCCGGCGTAATTGTTGGCGTTCGTCGTAACTCACCGCTGGTATTGGGTGTGGGCGATAACGAGTATTTCTTAGCTTCCGATGTGGCAGCATTTATTGAATACACCAAGCGTGCAGTTGAACTTGGCCAAGATGAAATTGTGGTTATTACACCAACTGGTTTTGAGATCACCGACCTTGATGGCAACGCACAAGCTCCACGTGAGTATCAAGTTACTTGGGACGCCGAAGCTGCTCAAAAAGGCGGCTTTAGCCACTTCATGTTGAAGGAAATCTTTGAACAACCAAAAGCAGTCGCCGATACTTTAATTGGCCGTTTAACTGATAATAATCAGATCGAACTTGATGAGTTAAAGATGAGTGATGAAGAAATTCGCGCACTCAAGAAAATCGTAGTGATTGCCTGCGGTACTGCTTATCACGCTGGCATGATCGCAAAATATGCCATTGAAAAATGGGCCCAGATTTCGGTTGAAGTTGAAATCGCCAGTGAATACCGCTATCGCGATCCGATCATTGATGCCCAAACTTTAGTAATTGCCATCTCGCAATCAGGTGAAACGATGGACACTTTGATGGCGCTGCGTCATGCCAAAGCTGCGGGTGCTCGAGTTTTAGCAATTTGTAATACCAATAGTTCAACGATTCCGCGCGAGTCAGATGCGGTTCTTTATACCCACGCCGGGCCAGAAATTGCGGTGGCCTCGACCAAAGCATTTTTAACTCAAGTTGTTGCGGTCTATTTAATTGGTCTGCATTTAGCGCAAGTGCGTAAAGAACTAACTGATATCGAAGTAGCTGATCTTTATAACGAATTACTCGCGCTACCGGCTAAAATTGAAGCAATTCTCGAAACAGTAGAACCGCTAAGAGCGCTTACTCGCACTTTTGCTAAGAGTTCTTCTGTTTTATTCTTAGGTCGAAACGTTGGTTTCCCAGCCGCTCTTGAAGGTGCGTTAAAACTTAAAGAACTTGCTTACATGCATGCTGAAGGATTCGCGGGCGGCGAACTAAAGCATGGCCCAATCGCCTTAATTGAAGACGGAACTCCAGTAATAGCAATCGTTCCTGCCGGTCACGAACATTCACTTGATGAAAAGATGTTGAGCAATATTCAAGAAGTTAAAGCACGTGGCGCACAAGTAATTGTGATCGCCGAAGAAGGTGCCGAAGTAACTGGTGCTACCCATGTGATTCGAATTCCAGTTGCACCGGCACTGTTCCAGCCAGTTTTAGCAACTGTGCCGCTGCAGGTATTTGCTTACGAAATGGCGATTGCTCGGGGCAACGATGTAGATCAACCTCGCAATCTAGCTAAGTCGGTTACGGTCGAATAATGCTCAAATTGAAAGCCCACCATCGCGAAGAGTTAAGTCGCTCATTCTCTTGGGCAGCTTTTGCTACTTCAGGGTTCTTATTTGTTACTTATCAAGTAGTGACTGCAGGATGGTTGATTACCATCGATGACAAGATTGCAACTTTTGATAGATATCTTTTTCCAAAGTGGGTCTACTTCATTTTGCGCCGCATAGATGACTTAGGGCTACGTGGGCTAAGCGCAGTAGCCATTTTGTTGTTATCGGCATATTTATGGCGCAGATTTAATACTTACCGGCCACTTTTTCTATCTGCCATAGCGCTACTAGCGCTAAATGGTGTGGTTGGAGTTTTTAAATTAGCTATTGGCCGCACCAAGCCTCGCTTGAATATGGATCTCTTGAATTCAGGCGGAATGTCATTTCCAAGTGGCCATATTTCAAATGCAGTTTTAATTTGGGGACTCTTTGCTTATTTGGTTTACCGATACTTGTGGAGTCAGCCAATCAGTGCCAAGTATCTGATTACGATTGTTTCATCCGTAACAACGGCGATTATGGTTGTCTCTCTCTATCGCAATACGCATTGGTTCTCAGACTTACTGGGTGGG
>JAPLAW010000021.1 GCA_026393075.1 Actinomycetota bacterium
GGCAAGCTAATAACGATTAGCGCATCAACACGTCCCTTGAGTAATTGATGCTGGAATAACCGCTCGCGCCCTTTCATCTGGCTGAAGTTATATAGCAAGAGATCTAGGCCAGCTTCGCGTAGCGCTTGCTCAGCGCCATTGATTACTTGAGCGAAATACCAACGTGAAATATATGGCGCAACTACGCCGACACTGTTGGTGCGGCCAGGTCGAATCCGATCGCCGTCACCAGATAATGAATAATTCAACTTTGCAGCCGCTGCCTCAATTTTGGCTCGAGTCTGTGGATTTACATGTTCGAGGCCACGAAGTGCGCGCGAAACTGTTGCAGTTGAAACTCCCGCTTCTGCTGCGACTTCCTTAATGCCAGCCATCTTTGCCTCGATCTTTCTGCAAGAAACTGTAAATTCCTGCAACAATTGTAAAAACTAGGCGGTAAATCCCAAAAAGGCAATAGATTTCTCAGAATAAGGTCTACCTTAGAGTTATGAGCAATCAAATTCAGACTTTAATCCAGGTAGAACTCGAAGATCGCAACCGCCTAACAGCTTTCTTTCGATTAATAATCGTTTTGCCGGTTGCCATCTTCTTCAGCGCCTTTGCTATCAACTCCTATACAACTGATAACTGGAGTTACAGCTTGGGCGGTCTGATTATTCTGCCAACCTTCTTGGCCCTGGTCTTTCGTGGCATTTACCCAAGTTATGCGCTGGCATTTAATCATGCCTTGATTTCACTGGAAACTCGCGTTAACGCATATGCGCTACTGCTGACCGATGACTATCCATCGATCGAAGAAAATGACATTGTTAAAATCACCTTGCCTGAGGTCGGTAATGGGTCTCAGCTCAATCGTTATTTGCCACTAGTTAAATGGTTCCTTGCCATTCCGCTTTATGTAATGGGAATTATCTACTTGATTTATGGACTTTTCTTAACTCTCTTTGCTTGGTTCTCGATCTTGTTCAGTGGCAAATATCCAGTTTGGTGCGCTGATGCGATGGTCGGAATTTTAGCTTTCTACAATCGCGTTTACGGTTACGCCTTTATTTTGGTAACCGATGAATATCCCTCCTTCTCGTTGTAGTAAAAAAACTAGGTAAATGTCGAAAGCTCCAATCGCACGCGCGAAAATGCAACGGATTATCACCGAAATTTCTACAACCGATAAACGCTTTGCCAAAGTAATCAGTGAGAGTCCGCTCTGCACAATTGGCAATTCGGTTTCACCAGAGAGTAATTTCCAATCTTTGGTCTCATCCGTTATCTCACAACAGTTAGCCGTAAAAGCAGCAGATACAATTCATGGCAGATTAAATCAATTAGCCAAAGGTCAGATCACTCCGGTGCGCATTGCTAAATTAAGTGATGCTGCTCTACGTGAAATTGGCGTATCTGGTGCTAAAGCCAGAACTATTCAGGGCTTAGCTCAAGCATCCCTAACAAATAGCGTGCCGATTGAAAATCTGCATGAACTAAGCGATGAAGAAGTGTTTACGGGGTTAACTTCGCTCTGGGGAATCGGTCCATGGACAGTTGATATGTTCATGATGTTTCAGTTGCACCGCTTAGATATCTGGCCAACTGGTGACTTAGGAGTTCGCCGAGGCTGGGAAAGTATTCATAAGCTAGCTGATCAGATTGAACCTAAAGCCTTAGATCTAAAGGGCGAGAAATTCCGCCCATACCGCAGCGTTGTAGCTTGGTATTGCTGGCGTCACTTAGACAATTTAAAGCAGGACAAGTTAAAGCAGGCGAAGAAGTAAGTTAAATGTCTTCCAAAATCAGCGAGACCGAATTGATGCACCAACGCTGATCAGTTGGCACGTCATAGCCTTCGCCTTCGAAAACATGGCCTAAATGTGAGCCGCAAGCAGCGCAGCGCACTTCGGTGCGAACTCGTGGTGCTAGCGAGCGATCTTCAATGAGTTCAACAGCATCATCGGCAGAGGGTGCATAAAAAGATGGCCAGCCACAGCCGGAATGAAATTTAGTTTCGCTACGGAATAGTTCTGCGGCGCAAGCTTTACATTTATAGACACCAACTTTGTCAGTGTCAGTGTATTCACCAGTAAATGGTCGCTCAGTTGCAGCATTACGCAAAACATCGTAAGAAAGTGAATCGAGCTTTGCTTTTAGCTCTGCTTCATTAACTTTTACTGGATAATTATTTTCGCTCATTAGAGAACTACCCCAACTGGAAATGCAACGCCAGTACTGGAATGACAGTCATAGCCATTTGGATTCTTCTGCAAGTACTTCTGGTGGTATTCCTCAGCCATAAAATACTCAACGCCATCGGCGATAAGAATTTCAGAAACAATTGGGTCGAGTCCCGCTTTGGTTAAAACTTCTTGGTAGAGATCACGAGACTTAATTGCCTGAGTCAATTGTTCTGATGTGGTTGCATATATAGAACTGCGATATTGAGTTCCGATATCGCCACCTTGTTGATTAAGTGAAGTCGGATCATGCATCGTCCAAAACTCTTCAAGTAAACGCTGATATGAAATCTGCTCATCATCAAATAAAACATGCACCATTTCGGCATGGCCAGTTACGCCAGTGCAGACTTGTTCGTAACTTGGATTTGGGCGAGTGCCTCCCATATAGCCAACGCTGGTTTCAATAACTCCGGTTAACTGCCAAAAACGACGCTCTGCGCCCCAAAAGCAGCCGGTTGCAAAGTATGCGCTCTGATTCATGGCGATATTCTGGCAGTAAGCCCACAAAATTGTCATGCGAGTTCAATTGCGATGAATATTTCCTGAGTAATTATTAACATCTGCGCTACTGATAACCTTGCCATTGCGCCCCCGTAGCTCAGGGGATAGAGCACCGCCCTCCGGAGGCGGGTGCACAGGTTCGAATCCTGTCGGGGGCACATTTAGTTGGTAAAGATTTAAATGCAAGCGAGATAAATCACCTGTAATCGGGAAATCCCCTGCATTATGTCCTTGTATTAAGGGTGAGAGCACGGGAGAATAAGCACCTTACGACATCAAGATCGTAGCAAGATCAAATTAATTAATTGGTACGGAACTGGCTTCTGTACGCGAGATTTCAGGGATAGGTGGTGTTCATATGGATTGGCGTCATCAATCCGCTTGCCGCGATGAAGATCCAGAGCTGTTCTTCCCAGTCGGAAACACTGGCCCTGCCATTACCCAGATTGAAGAAGCAAAAAAGGTTTGTAACCGCTGCATTGTTAAAGATGCCTGCTTGGCTTGGGCGCTTGAGAGCGGACAGGATGCTGGAGTTTGGGGCGGTTTATCAGAAGATGAACGTCGCGCACTTAAGCGTCGCGCAGCACGTAATCGTGCGCGTCTGCAAGAACAACAAAACCAGTTCTAAAGCGGGAACTCCAAGGTTGCTTGGGTACCAGACTCCCCCGAAGTTAATTTAATCTGACCACGCAATTCATTTTCAGTCAGAGTTCTTACAATTTGTAACCCTAAATTAGATGAGTTAACTAAATCAAAATCACTTGGTAATCCGGCGCCATCATCGCTAACTGTGACTTTTGCTTTAATTTCAAAGCGTTCACAATGGATAACTAAATTGCTTCCTCGCTCAGCTAGCCCGTGTTCAAGGGCATTGTGAATTAACTCAGTGACAATTAGAGCAAGCGGTGTAGCGATGCGTGGGTCAATTTCGGCCAATGACCCACTTCGCCGAATGTTAATTTCACTCATGCGAGGGCTTAAGTCTGCTGCGTGAAGTACCAAATTATCTAGTACTTGATCGAAAGCTACTTTGGCATCGGCGCTATTTGAAAGCGTTTCGTGAACAAGTGCGATCGATGCTATTCGGCGAACCGCTTCTTCGAGAGCAGCACTTGCCTGTGGCTCTGCAATACGTCGTGCTTGTAATCGCAAAAGCGCTGAAACAGTCTGCAAATTATTCTTAACCCGGTGATGAACTTCGCGAATGGTGGCATCTTTGGTTACTAATTCGCGTTCGCGACGACGCAACTCGGTCACATTGTGTAGTAAAACAATGGCACCAATACGATCACCGCCTTGCAACAAAGGCATCACCATTAAATCAATCGTGGCACCTTCGTTCTCAATTTCAGCACGACGCAAAGATTTTCCGCTTAGCGAACTACTAATTCCTTCGTGGTGTGATTCATTTCGTTGCATAGAGACTTGCGAGGCAACTTCGCCCAAATTAAAGTTCTCTAAGTCATTGCCCCAACCCATTCGGTTAAAGGCAGATCTGGCATTAGGGCTGGCATAAGTAATGACACCGTTTAAATCAAGGCGAATCAGGCCATCACCCACACGAGCAGAAGGATCGAATATTGAGGAAGCATCTTGATATGGATACGTACCTTCGACAACCATGCGGTAAAGATTGTTAGCGATCTCGCGATAGTTCAGTTCTAACCGGCTGGGCGAGCGCATTAACTCAGCATTACGGTGGCGTGAGATAACCGCGATTACTTGACCTTCATAAATTACTGGAATCGTCTCTTCTTTAATGAGTAAGTCACCGACTAACTCAGGTTCGGAATCTCGAACAATATCGGCGCTCGAAAGCGCTTCGTCTAGACGTGGGCGTTCTCCCCAAGTTACTTCGGAACCAATTAAGTCATTTGCGAAAACTGTTGCTGCGGTAGTTGGGCGAATATGTGCGATGGCCACATATCCAGTAGGCCAAGAAGTTGCATCAAAACGCAGCGGAACCCAAAGAACTAGATCTGCAAAAGAAAGATCTGTCAGCAATTGCCAGTCAGCGATAAGTTCTTGAAGTCGATATATTTGCGAAGGAGTTAGCGTGCTACGCCGATTAAGAAGATTTTCGATCCGACTCATTTAAGAAACCTGCCAATTAGGAAGCTGAATCGCAATCTCTTGCGCCGCATACCAGGTGAGTTCGCCATCATTATCATCTGCAGCTCCGACGAATAAGCAATCGGCCTGACTAAATTTTATGGGTGAAGTTAGATTCACTTCGACTTCTGATTCTTGCCCAATCTGTGATGCCTCTAGGTCAACAGCAAGTACAAATGAGAATTTAGCAGAATCGCCTTGATATGAAACTGAATCTTCCGCTGCTAAAAGAGAAAGAATATATTCGGACTCTTCTTCGCCGAGTTCTGGATTGCTGCTTTTAAACTGGCCAGTTGGAACAAAGGCGGTATCTATTGAAATTTCGCCATCGCCTAATAGCTGAGCTAACTCATCTGGAGTTAAAGCCAAGTATCCGCGCATGGGCTAACTCTATTGGAAGAGTTGCCGCAGCCTAAAACTAGACCTCGCTGGCAATCTTGAGAATCGCCTTACGCAACATCGATTTTGGGCTTGCTTCGCTAAGCGAGGAACTACTGATTGCCGCAGTTGCTACTGCCCGATTATCTCTGGGCAGAGTCAATCGATTTAGTGGATTTA
Source organism: Actinomycetota bacterium (assembly GCA_026393075.1). Taxonomy (GTDB): domain Bacteria; phylum Actinomycetota; class Actinomycetes; order Nanopelagicales; family Nanopelagicaceae; genus Planktophila. The sequence goes on from JAPLAW010000021.1 coordinate 5,397, forward strand.
GTTCATCTATCTGCGCCGCTAACTCATGGGCACCTTGATCACTGCGACGACGAGGTACTTCAAGGTTAGCTACGAATTGCAACTTTGCTTTGATTTTATTCTTAGTTAATTCTTGTATTAGCCGGGTCAATCTAAAACGGCCAATTTCATCTGGCCTTGAATTGATCCAAATTTCATCGCAGTTATCGCTACTCCAAATCAGACATTGGGAATTCCAGCGACGATCAGTTAATTTCACGGCTAAGTTAGAAACTGAGCCAAGATCAATAATTATTAAATCGAAATTTGCATAAGCAGTAGCCATGAATTTATCGAAGCTGGCACTCTTTGCTTCAGTTAATTCATATGCCCAAAGAAGCTGTGAGATCAGCCTTGGATTTTGGTCGCCTCGCAAATTACGCAGCTCCAGAGCTACTGAAATTGTGGGCTCGATCGAATTGCCATCGATTAGCAGGGTTCGTTTATCCAGCAAACTAGATTCCATCGCCAGATTTAGTGCCAAAGTTGTGGCGCCTGTTGCCGAGCCAGCAGATGCGATCGCAATAACTTTGGCACCAGCTAAATTGCTGACTTTATGGCTGGAGATAAGCGGTTCGCGAAATTCTCGCCGTAGAACAGAGCGAATTTGCGAAACTAATTCGGCTGGGTCTGTCGGTCTTGGCGAAAGCGAACCATAACGAGTTATCTCGGATTCTGTGCCGTAGCCAATAATGTGGCGAACTACAGTTCGCAAATTTACAACAGAGTCATCACTAAAGCCCGGTAAATCTGGGGCATAAATCAAGATTGAGTTCTTGGCTGTTTCTGGATTCTGGCTAAGGAAAACTTGTAACGCAGCAATATCTACAGCTCTAGCAACGATGTCCCAGCCTTGGGAATGTAAGTTGCTCGATACGAAACTCTCAAAATTGCTATCTGATATCGCTGTAATAATTGTATGAGTACTACTTTCAACCATTTAGTTTCACCACCACTAATCGACCATAAGTGGTAGATCTGAGCACATCCGAAATCTCTTCTCGACCAATAGCAATAGTGATTGCCGCTTCTGATCCAAAGTTAGAATTCTTACGCTCAATAGAACCTAGGTAGATATCACTCAGAACTAATTCTGGTTCTGACGGGAAGGCACCTGCCTCAGCATCTTCTAGAAGATAGATGCTTATACGGTCTCCAGCTGAAACAGAAGCTGGTAGATCAATTGCTCGGATCGTGAGCGAAACTTCGGCGCTATTTATGGCTTCGTTTTGAGAGCTAATTGATTGGGTCGCGATTAGCGAAGTGCGCTGAATTCGATTAATTACAATGCTGCCAATTGGATTTACTTCCGCAGGCACATAGTTATTGGAAATAGCCGAGATGTTTACTTGGACTTTTGAGATATCTGTGGCGGCAATTTGTTGACCTGGAGTTAGTTCGCGATTTGCAATCCAGAAACTTTGCCTCTGATTTGAGAGCATCGAAATTAGGACGCTAGAGAGGATGGATGCCACTAGCAGTGTTGCGGCTATTAGCACTCGAGTTTGAATTTTTGATTTCTTAGTAGACATGAAAGGCATTTAACGATGCCAACGGACATTTCTAATTTACTTATCCACAGTCATCCTTTTGGATGAGACCAAGTAATCCTTAGGAATGATTTACCTGCTTTGAGCAGTAGAAATTCTTTAGCCATGACAACTATCGATTTATCCATTGAACCCATTTTCAAGACCATCACTTTTTCACCAATCTCAAGTAGCCAAGATGAGATCCCGGGCCACCCAGTACTAGACCTGTTTCGCTCCCCCGTGCCTGCAGAAGCGCCGCAAAAAGCTAAGTTGTATTTGATTCCGACTTCATATGGAGCTGAATACGATCCGGACTTTGCGCCCATGCCAACTTCGGCGAGTGAACTACCCGAGATAAGTGGATGGGCTTTGAAGTATGGCGTTAGTGCACTTGAAATCTGGGCTGGCAAACGTCCAGCTGCGCAATTAGCTAGATGGACCCATCGGAATATTTATAGCAAGTTGGTTGCAGACACTGGCTCAGTTAAAGAGATCGGTCGAATTAGAAAACTTCACGTGAATCAGCCGTTAGATGGGATTGCAGAATCAGTATTAACAGTTAGATACGGCGATCGTTTACGTTCCTTGGTTATGCGCTTTGAAGGCATCGATCAGAAATGGTTATGTACTGAACTATTTCTGATTTAGCTCTGGCGAATTAAGCGCCGCCGTGGCAACGCTTGTACTTCTTTCTAGAACCACAAGGGCATGGCGCATTTCGCGAAACATCATTTTTCGTGGCATTGCCGTTTTCATCGGCTGCGCTGTATTGCAATCCGATTGGTGAAACTGGCTTAGCTTCTATGCCCTTTGCTTGAACCTCAGATGATTCAACAGTTACTTCGACATTGAATAAGAAGCCAGCAATTTCTTCTTTAATTGCATCCATCATGGCTGCGAATAATTCATAACCTTCGCGCTGGTATTCAACCAACGGATCACGCTGAGCCATCGCACGAAGACCAATACCTTCTTGTAGGTAGTCCATCTCGTAGAGATGTTCGCGCCATTTGCGATCAAGAACCGAAAGCAAAACTTTACGTTCAAGTTCGCGAGTGACTTCAGAGCTCAACGCACTTTCACGATCTGAATAAGCCTTTGCCAGGTCCTCTAGAACGCGGTGCTTCAGCAGATCAGCATCTAGCCCGGCACGTCCGCCTAGTTCGGCGTCAAGATCGGCAGGTAGGAACGAGATTGGATAGATAACTTTGAGGTAATTCCAAAGAGTCTCAAGATCCCAATCCTCAGCGAAGCCTGAAGCAGTTGCTGCATCGACATAAGCTGCCAAAGTATCTTGCATAAATTCGATAACTTGCTCTTTTAGATCTTTACCTTCAAGAACTAAACGACGCTCACCGTAAATTACTTCGCGTTGACGGTTCATTACATCGTCATACTTCAAAACATTCTTACGAATTTCAAAGTTTTGAGCTTCAACTTGGGTCTGAGCCGATCGAATCGCATTGCTGACCATCTTTGATTCAATTGGTTCATCTTCTGGGATACCAGCTGCAGATAGAACACGTTCTACGATGCCCGAATTAAAGCGGCGCATTAAGTCATCTTGAAGTGAAAGATAGAAACGAGATTCACCTGGGTCGCCTTGGCGGCCAGAACGACCACGCAGCTGATTATCAATGCGGCGTGACTCATGGCGTTCAGTACCAAGCACATATAGACCACCGAGTGCGATTACTTCTTCATGCTCTTTTGCTACAGCTGCTTTTTGGCGAGCAATTTCGGCCGGCCAAGCTGCTTCGTATTCAGCAGCGTTATCTACTGGTGAAATTCCGCGGCGCTGTAATTCAAAATCTGCCATGAACTCTGGATTGCCACCGAGCATAATGTCGGTACCGCGGCCTGCCATGTTTGTTGCAACAGTGACTGCGCCTTTGACTCCAGCGCGAGCAATAATTGCTGCTTCGCGTTCATGGTGCTTAGCATTTAGAACTTCGTGAGCAACGCCTGATTTACGCAAGATTGCTGAAAGTTCTTCGGATTTTTCAACACTGACGGTACCAATTAATACTGGTTGCCCTTTGCGGTGGCGTTCAACAATGTCTTTTGCGACTGCGTTAAATTTGCCTAGTTCGGACTTATAAACCAAATCTGCTTGGTCAATACGGACCATGCTGCGGTTTGTCGGAATTGGCACAACGCCGAGCTTGTAAATCTGGTGAAATTCAGATGCTTCAGTCATCGCAGTACCAGTCATGCCGGAAATTGTTTGATACAGGCGGAAATAGTTCTGCAGCGTAATAGTGGCCAAGGTCTGGTTTTCGTCCTTGATTTCAATGCGTTCTTTTGCTTCAAGGGCTTGGTGCAAGCCTTCGCTATAGCGACGACCAGCCAACATGCGACCGGTGTGCTCATCGACAATTAATAGCTCGCCATTCATGACTACATAATCTTTATCGCGCTTGAAAAGCTCTTTAGCGCGAACTGCATTATTTAAATAACCAATCATCGGGGTATTAACTGCCTCATAAAGGTTTTCGATCTGCAGCATCTGTTCTACCCGTGTTACGCCCTCTTCAAGGATGCCTACGGTTTTCTTCTTCTCATCGATTTCGTAGTGAACATCGCGCTCTAGTTTCAAGACCAGATTTGCGAATTCGACGTACCACTTGGTCGCTTTATCAGCTGGCCCAGAAATAATAAGCGGAGTACGCGCTTCGTCAATCAAAATTGAGTCAACTTCGTCAACTACGGCAAAGAAATATTCGCGTTGCACACAATCATCAAGTGACCAGGCCATGTTGTCGCGTAGATAATCAAAACCGAATTCATTATTTGTGCCGTACGTTATGTCGCAGTTATAAGCCTCGCGACGTTCAGCCGGAGTCATGTTGTTAAGGATTACCCCAACTGTTAAACCTAGAAAACGGTGGATTCGACCCATCCATTCACTATCTCGCTCTGCGAGATAGTCGTTAGTAGTTACAACGTGAACACCTTTGCCCGCGATGGCATTCAAATATGAAGGAAGTGTCGCAACTAGAGTCTTACCTTCACCTGTGCGCATTTCCGCAATATTTCCTAGGTGCATTGCTGCGCCACCCATCAACTGCACGTCGTAATGACGCTGGCCTAAGGTGCGCTTTGAGGCTTCGCGAACTGTGGCAAAAGCTTCAGGCAATAAATCATCTAAGGATTCGCCCTTGGCATAACGAGCTTTAAATTCATCGGTCTTGGCGCGAAGCTCTTCATCAGATAAGGCAACCGTGGCAGCCTCAAACGAGTTAACTTTGACAACAGTTTTACTCAACTCTTTTAGGATGCGGCCTTCGCCAGCGCGCATAATCCGATCGAGAATTGCAGGCATTTAGCCACCCTGACCTTTCAAAGTTACTTTTGCTGACCTATTCGGCTTCTTAAACCGGTGCCAACTTGCGAGATAACTCCCCAATCTTAGGGGTTATTCACGCCTACGCAGTGCCACGCAAGCCGTAGCTGCCGCCTGCACCTTAAATCCGCCCCGGGTTAAGGCACGGTTTGCCTCATTGATCGTGGCTCCAGTCGTAACTAGATCATCCAAAAGAACCACATTCTCACCTGAATAATTCCCATGAAATTGCGGCTTTATCGACAGCGCCATTGCCAAATTCTCACGTCGGCCCGAGATATTCAACTTACTTTGATCACGAATATTTCTGTGATGTTCTAGCAGAGGTAAAACTGCTACCCCAAAATCTTTAGCTACCGTGGTCGCTATTTCATTTATGAAATCACGTCCGCGTCGCCGGTTTGAAGAGCGTCCTGATGGAATTGGAACCAAGGCGCAACTGGAATGTTTCTGAAATAGTTCTGATAGCGATGCTCTCAGCGCAATAACCAATAGCTGGTCGGCTGATTTAATGTTTTGTTCTTTTGCAGCTAACAAAATATTCTTCGCCACTGGCGAATACGGAATCGCAGAATAGACAGGTAAGTTAGAAATCTGGCTTTGATAGAGATGTGGATTCCACATTTTGCGACATTGCGAACAGATTGAGTAACCAAGATCGCGACAACCGAAACATCTAGTTGGAAATAGTAGATACTTAAAGTCTGTGAATAACCGCATGCACGAAGATTAAACTCGATCACTTAATAAAGCTCGCAGCAAAAATTAGATGTGGTTAACCTTTTAGCGAAATTAACCTTGAGTGCAATTGATCGCCAGCACGCCTTGGTAGATAAAGAACAAAGTGAGCGCCTTTGCCAAGTTCTCCCCATGCCTCGAGTTCGCCATTGTGCAAACGAGCATCTTCAAGCGCGATTGATAAACCTAAACCGGTTCCGCCACGAGTTCGAGCACGAGATGGGTCTGCCCGCCAGAAACGATCGAAGACGCGATTAAGCAACCTTGGTTCGATGCCAACACCATAATCACGAACCCCGATAGCGACATCTTCAGGCGAAGCCATCACGCGCACTTCGACAGGCTTGCCTTCAGCGTGATCTATTGCATTACTTAGCAGATTTCGGATTACGCGTTCGACTCGACGAATATCACCATTGATAAATACCGAGTTGCGAGGGCGATTTAGATTAATTTCAATTCCGTTTTCTTTAACGACCAGCGAAAGATCAGCAATGCAACGCTCTAGCGAGCCACAGATATCGAATTCAACTGCTTCAAGAACCGCTACCTCAGCATCAAAACGGCTGATCTCAAGTAAGTCTTCTAGCAATTGCTCAAACCGATCAATCTGCCCAATCAGTAACTCAGAGCTACGCGCGATTACCGGATCAAAGCCATCGCGAGCATTATGGATTACTTCAGATGCCATACGTAAAGTTGTTAGAGGCGTACGCAACTCGTGTGAAACATCAGAAACAAATCGCTGCTGCACACGAGACAGGTTCTCTAGTCGGGCGATCTGTTTCTGCAAAGATTCAGCCATCTCATTGAAAGCATTTCCAAGGCTGGCAAATTCGTCATTACTCTTTACTTGCATGCGCTGGCTGAAATCGCCCTCAGTAAACTGTTGCGAGATTCGCACTGCATCACGAACTGGCGTTACAACTTGTCGAACCACAATCCAAATAATCAAAGCGATTAAAATGATTAGTGCTAAACCTGTTAAATACAGTGAATTACTAATTAGCGCTAAAGTTGCCGCTTGATCTGTAAGGCTGAACAGAACATACATTTCGTAGTCACCATCATTGGGAATGCTTATTCGCTGCCCTACCGCATAACCATCAACCGAAGTTGAGCCGGCGTAATCAATTCGTACGTAAGAAGACTTTAAGTTGTCTGAGTTTCGAACCTTCTTACGCAGAAATTCTGGAATTGAACTATTTGAAACCAAATTAGAACTAATTTCATAGTTAGTTTTACCGATGGCAGTTCCGGGTACCTGCAGAATTACAACTTCACGACCACTCTCATTTGATCCGACCGTCGTGGCAGATGTAATTACCGAACTAAAAATATCTCGAACTGATTCAGTCGGATTACCGGATGCAATAGCTAAGCGATACTGAGCGCTAAAAATCGTTGAACGAGCCTCAATAATCGCAGTATCTACATTTACTTGCTTGATACCGGTTGAAAGCCTGGAATAAAGCGTTGAACCAGTGATGGAAATGACTACAAGCGAAAGAAAGATAGTCGAAAGAACAACCCGTAGGGCTAAAGAATGCGCTTTAGGGGCGCCACCGGATCGCATTTACTGACCGCCGGCTTTGTAACCAACACCTCGCACGGTTACGACAATTTCAGGATGTTCTGGGTCGTGTTCAACTTTGGCACGAAGACGTTGCACGTGAACGTTAACAAGGCGGGTATCTGTTGAATGGCGATAGCCCCAAACTTCACTTAGCAACGCATCTCTTGAGAAGACTCGACCTGGTTCACGAGCGAGCGCAACTAGCAGATCAAATTCTAAACGGGTCAGCGCAATTTGTTTTCCGGCACGTGATACTTGATGCGCAACTACATCGATTACTAAGTCAGCAATCGTTAATAGTCCTGAGATATCAGTATTAGTACGACGCAAGCGAGTACGGATTCGAGCAATTAATTCAGAGGGATGTCTAAATGGTTTAACCATGTAATCATCGGCGCCCGCTTCGAGGCCGCGAACTACATCGTGCGTATCGCCTTTGGCAGATAACATCACGATCGGAACCATTGATTCAGCTCTGATTAATTTACAAACTTCAATGCCATCTAAACCTGGCAACATCACATCTAATAAAACTAAATCTGGTGGATTATTACGGAAAACATCAAGCACTTCATCGCCACGACTTACTAGATCCACGTCGATGCCGGCACCGGTTAATACGATGCCGAGCATCTCCGCAAGATCCTGGTCGTCATCGACGACCATGACTAAAGTCATTTAGCTTCCGTGTTCCCAAGAATTCAAGTACAGGTCTTGTGCTGGTGTAAGAACATCGATCTTGCCACCCATGCTGCTTAGTTTAAGGCTGGCAACTTCTTTGTCTATATAGGTGGGAACTTCATGAATTCCAGCTGCAAGATTCTTAGCTTCTTTTACAAGATATTCAGCAGTTAGCGCTTGATCTGAGAATGACATATCCATAACAGATGCTGGGTGACCTTCGGCAGCGCCTAGGTTTACCAAACGGCCTTCAGCAATGAGGAGTAAACGACGCCCATCAGCCATTACATATTCATCTGTTTGATGACGCATTTTGGCGTTCTTGCTCTTTGCATTGCTTTCTAACCAAGCAACATCGATTTCAATATCGAAGTGACCTGAGTTGGCCATGATTGCGCCATCCTTCATGACTGCGAAGTGCTCATCGCGCAGAACATCGCGGTTACCAGTAACCGTAATGAATACATCGCCAACTTTTGCAGCATCAGTCATTGGCATAACGCGAAAACCTTGCATCATTGCATCAAGTGCTTTAGTTGGATCAATCTCAGTAACGATTACATCTGCGCCCATACCCTTGGCACGCTCTGCTACGCCTTTTCCGCAGTAACCGAATCCAGCTACAACAACTATGCGACCGGCTAGTAGATAGTTAGTTGCACGGAAAACTGCATCGAGTGTTGATTGTCCAGTGCCATAACGATTATCAAACATGTGCTTGGTATCAGTGTCATTAACGGCGATCATTGGGAACTTTAATGCGCCATCTTTAGCCATCTGAGTTAAGCGAATAACGCCAGTGGTAGTTTCTTCACAACCACCAGCAACATTTGGAATTAATTCTTGGCGAGTTGTGTGTAGAACATTCACCAGATCACAACCATCATCGAAAACTTGGTGTGGTTCGATATCAAGTGCTGCATTTAAGTGTGCGTAGTAACCATCGCGATCAACGGCATTTTTTGCGAAAACACTAATGCCATATTCATGCACTAGAGCTGCAGCTGTGTCATCTTGAGTTGAAAGTGGATTTGAAGCACAAAGGGCAATGTCTGCGCCTCCTGCTTTTAGAACACGCATCAAGTTGGCAGTTTCAGTAGTCACGTGCATGCAGGCAGCAATACGAATGCCAGCAAATGGTTGTGACTTTTCAAATCGTTCACGGATTTGAGCTAGAACCGGCATATTGCGTTCGGCCCATTCGATTCGCTTGCGGCCTTGCTCGGCTAGCGAAGCATCGGCAATGTCATTGCGAGGTACGGTCTTTGTTACAGGTGCGTTCACAGTAAAACTCCTAAATAGATAGAAAGAATGTGGTCAATTAGGCAGGACCCCGCCAGAAGGCAAGAGTATCGGCAATGCCTAGTTGAGTTCTACTTAGACGCAGCAGTTAAGCGTTAATTAGCGCCAATAGCTCGTCACGATGGGCTGCCATATTCGCTGCCGTATCAGCTTCTACATTCAGACGCAACAGAGGTTCGGTATTTGAGGCGCGCACGTTGAACCACCAGGTCGATGTAGAAACGGTTAAGCCATCTAGTTCATCAATCTTGAATTCAGAAAGCGCTGCATATTTCTCTTTGATCGTTTTAATAACCAGTGCAGAATCTGCGACTCGAGAATTTACTTCGCCGCTAGCCACATATCTTTTAAATGGCGCAAGTAGTTGAGAAATAGTTTGCTCAGATTCACCGAGTGCAGCCAATGCATGCAGCGCAGCTAGCGCACCAGAATCTGCACGCCAGAAATCTTTAAAGTAGAAATGGCCAGAATGCTCGCCACCAAATATTGCACCGGTCTCTGCCATTAGTGCTTTTATGTATGAGTGGCCGACTCGTGATCTAACTGGGACACCACCTAATTCATTAATTACTTCGACTACCGTTCGCGACGAAATTAGACTATGAATAATGGTCGCCCCCGGATGCTTTGCAAGTTCGCGACTGGCAATGAGTGCAGTGAGTAAAGAGGGATCAACCGTTTTGCCTTTTTCATCTACTAAGAAACAACGATCAGCATCGCCATCAAAAGCCAATCCGATATCAGCTTTATGTTCCAGAACTGCTTTCTGTAAGTCGCGCAAATTTGCTGGATCAATTGGATTAGCTTCGTGATTAGGAAAATTTCCATCAAGCTCAAAGTAGAGTGGAATTATCTCAGCGCCAAGTCGATCGAAGATTGCCGGGGCCGTAAAACCAGCCATGCCATTACCAGCATCAATAACTATCTTAAGCGGCCGGTTGCCTTTAAACGAAACCAATTTATGTAGATGATCGGCATACGCCTGAAGTAAATCTTCGTTGGTTTCGATGCCAACTGGGCGCATTGCAAGTGGCATTCCATTACGCACAAAATTCTCAATCGTTTGCAGGCCAGTTTCTTTACCAATCGGACGAGCGCCACTTAAACATAACTTTATGCCGTTATAAGCGGCCGGATTATGGCTGGCGGTAAACATGGCACCGGGCAAATTCTTGGAACCGGCTGCGAAATAAAGTAGGTCCGTAGATGCTAAACCGATACGAATTACATTTGTACCGTTACTAGTTACGCCGGCCGAAAAAGCTTCCGCTAATTCTGGTGATGAAGGACGCATATCTTCACCGATTATTATGGTGCTCGGTTCGCGTTCTAATTCAAGAAATCTGGCAAATGCTAATCCGACTGCAAACGCAAAATCTGGTGAAAGTTCACCATCTACTAATCCGCGAATGTCATACGCTTTAAAAATATCGGGGATGTTTTCAGTCATGACTGCAGATTCAATTACTTATTTGGTACGGCTCGAAGATGACCTCGTCGACCGATGTGTTCGGTACTTGCGGCAAGAGTTGCAGCTGTTGAAGTATTTTCCGCGATCGGAGTTGCAGCTACTTCGCGAACTGCATCTGCAATCGCCATTAGATCATCGTTGGATGGACCGCTCTGGCTATCTGTAATTTGGGAGCGAATAACTTCCCAACCATTCGGAACAGTTAAACGTTCTGCATGAATCTCGCACAGATCATATGCATGTGGTTCGGAATAAGTTGCCAATGGTCCAACCACAGCTGTCGATTCGGCATAGATATAGGTCAGAGTCATAGTTGCCATACGACGGCAACTAGCGCGAGAACACGCGCGACCTACTTTTAGCGAACTCATATGACTCAGATTAGTGGGCAGCCGCGTAAAACTTGGGATTTTTATGGATTTAGTACCCGAATGTTTGAGGATGGAATTGCCACTTTAGTAAGTTCGGCACCCGAAGCAATTGGGAAGAAGGCATACCCACTCCTTGCTGCAATGAGAGCACCTGCGTAGTTATCAACGCCGGCACGCAGAAAAGTGATTGCGATCGCATTATTTGGTACTTGCCAGCTAACTAGATCAGAGCCGGTAATACTTTGTTCCTTAACTTTGCCGTTTGAAAACTCAACTTTTAGATCGATTGCAATGACATCACCAGCAAAGATAATTTTCGGCAAAATGCCACCTATAGCTATTTGCATAGGAGCTAGCGCTGGTGAAGGAGTGCTCCAGACAAAGTCACTGTTTCCGTTCGAAGTCGCGCGCGATCGGATAGCTGCGACTAACGGTTGATCTGACGTTAGCTTGATCGCAAAAGCTCCTTTGGCTACCTCTGGCGTCAGTTTCAATTCCACGACTTTCCCGCTGGCCAATTTACGTTCATTAAAGCCAGTTGGAATAAATCGACCGTTGCTAGATAGAAGTTCAAGTGTGAAATTAGCATCTGCCACCCCTGGCACAAATAAACGCAGATAATGAGTTGGTGCTTTCTTCTTAACTAATTGCTGCGGAATGCCCGTGATCACAAATTTTCGCGCTGGGGCCGAAATCGCATTAACTAAATCGCCACCTAATTTTTGCAAACCTTTAACGCGCTCATCGACCAAAAAGCTATTGACTCGGCCAGATCTGGCAACAACTTTAACCACAATGTTCGAATCCCCCGGCGCTAAAGAATCTAGTTTTACTGCCGCACTCGAATTCGCTTTTAGCGAGATGGTTTTGACTGCTTGTTCACCATTCTCGCTCCAGGTAAAAATATCTGCGATTGAAACACTCAAGCCACTATTCACTAAATAAACAACGCCTTTACTGCTCACATCCGAAGTTCCACCGACAAACCACTGCGATGTAGCAGGGGCTGTGCAGAGAACTGAACCAGCCCAAACACCGGTACGACTCTGGAAACTTACTGGGGTAAGACCTTCAGTTTGTAGCAAGATCGGATCGCTAACACTGGAATACCTAAGTGTTTTAATATTTACTAATTTTGTACTCTTATTTCCAATTCGATAAAACGGCGTCTTCTTTGATGCCACTGAAGTTGCAGTCGTGACGCCCGCTGGATTTGGCGGACAAACAACTGCTGGGTAAGACTTAGAAAATTGTCGCGCACTTGTGTTGGCATCAAACAAATTAGTAGCTAGCAAAATTGCCGCAATGACCCCAGCCAATATCGCACCTTTCTGAAACTTCATGAGAGCTCCATCTCTGAGATCTCACGCTTTCGTCGACCGGCGGGTAGCGCCAAAATAATCAAAACTACCCACGCAATAAATTGCAGACTTAGTGCGCCGCGACGCAAAGTTCCATCATGAATCAAAGTAAATTCGCCAGCTGCAAGCACTTTGAACTGCGGTAATCCTGATTCGTTCTCACTTCGCTCAAGCTTTAAACCATTTTGCAAAATTTGCCAGCCTAGATCGTAATTCTCGGTCAACGTGATTACACCCGGGCCTGGAACGCTGGTCGTAACGCCAATGCCGCCACTGGCAAGCAGAGTTACTTCGCCCTTAATATTTGTAAAGACTAAGCGACCAGTTGGTTCACTAACTTTCCAAACTATGCCATCTGCTGTTGCTGAGGTACGCGCAAACCCACCTAGAGCATCGATTGTACGGACTACATCCTTATCAATTGGATTCTTGGCAAATAAATACTTAATTCCGAAATCTGCAAAAGTTTTGCTGGTAGTTAATCCACTTCCATCGGCAAGTTCAATCACAGCTTTTGCAATCGCTGGATCTTGGATCGGGGCAACATCTGGTTCGCCCAGAGTGATATCTGAGCCACGCGAGATGTAGAAAGCCAGTGAGGTTAGATCTCGATTAGTAATTTCTCGCAGAACCAGAGTTTTTGCATCTACTTCAACACCTAGATATTCCGGCAAAATATTTACGCTTTTCGAATAGACCGGTGAAGAAGATGCTTGCGTGATATTCCAAGAAAGCGCAGTTGCCGAATATCCCAAAGTAATAAGTAGCAAGCAAGCGGATAAAATGTGCCGGTAATTAATATTTGTTGCAATCAAATAATCTCGTAAGTCATTAAGAATTATGGTGCCTACTGTTACTGCTGCCAAAGTCGCAATCGCTAAGAACACGCCGACCCAAAGTTGAGTAGGTGCAATCGTGCCGTTTCCAGTTATAGAAAGGGCGCTAAACGCAACTGAGGCGAGCAAGAACAAGATTCCCATTTGTGCGACTCTACGTAATTGCGTACTCGCAAAATAAGCCACGAGTAGAACTAAGGTGAGTGGACTAATTGCCCACCAAGGTAGCGCGCCTGGGCCTCCTGGGTTTCCAAGAAAAGCAAGGTTTGGTCCGCCACCACTTAACAAAATTCCTGGCTCATAAAGAAAACGACTGGGATCAATAACTGCGACTAGAGACCATGGCGCAGTAACGATCAGGGGCGTGGCTAATAGCGCTATGCGGCGCTTTAACTTCTGATCAAAAAGCTCCTTATTTAGATCAACGTTAAAACTTCGAACATCGAGCCCAATTCCAACTGCAGTTACTACCAATACAGCTAGCCAAACCATCAAGGTAAATGAAGTTGCAATTGAGATCAAAATTGCGACACCGAAAATGCGACGCCATGAGATTCTTTCAAAATTATCAAGTGAGGAAATACTGGCAACAATCCACGGCAGCAGTATTAGCAGGATTAGGGTTCCTAGCCGCCCCGTATTACCACTAGCAATCGCAACTGGACTGATTGCATAGAGCATGCTTGCTGAGACGCGCAACCAGGAGTTTGCAGTGACTAATCTTAAAAACTTATATGCCGAGATCGCCATGAGTGCTGGTGCAAGAAAGATTAAGAAGGTAATTAATACTGCCGGCTTTCCAAAAAAGAAAATCGATAAAGCCGAAAGGATCGCAACCCAAGGAGGTGTCGGTGCTGAGCTACCCATTCCGACTTGATGCCAAGATTCAATATAGCTTCGCCAAAGTGAGCTAGTGCCATGAGGCGTAGTTGCTAAAGCGCCACCAATTAATGAACCAAAGCGAGATCTCGAAGATAGCAAGATGAAGATAAAAAGCGAGATACCTAAGACAACTTGCGGGCGTTTAAAAACACTCCCCCAATTAACTACCTTGACCGGCGTTAGTAGATCGGCATCATCGTTGAACTCTTCATCAATATCGTTATCGGTAGGCAGCTTTGCAAATATTCGATTTCGAATTGACTCCAGAAAATTGTTCAGGCCATTTCGATACTGAGTTAACCGCGGTGGAATGAAATCAGCAATTACCCGAGGCGGTAACAAGCGATGAATTCGACGCTCTTTGCGTGCTGCTCGAAGAATTGCTGGTCGGAAAACTAGTGAGGCGATAGCCAAGACTTCATCGCTGGCGTAGCCCGGTAATTTCGCAATTAGATAACCAATAGATCTAATGGCTGCACCAGTTATTAGCTGCAGAATTAACCAAGGCAAAAGCCAAGCTGAAGAATTCGCCATTAAAACATAGGCTGAGTTGCGGCGATCTAACAGCAAGGGGCGATGAAGAAACGCGCCTTCGACATCTACAGATCTACGTTCTGATGCAGCAGCTTGCGCGTGAAATGCCACAGAATCCGTAACCACAATAATTGAATGGCCGGCCATGCGAATTCGCCAACCGAAATCAACGTCGTCGCGAAATAGCGCTAATTGCGGGTCATAGCCACCCAGCTCTTCAAAAACATCTCTGCGAATAAGAGCGCCAGCGGTGCTGACCGAAAGAACATCACGAACGCCATCATGCTGACCTTGGTCATATTCTTGTGGCTCCATGCCAGTCCAGCGTGCACCGTTATTGGTAATACTGACGCCCACTTCAAGTAAATGCGAGCGATCATGCCAACCTAATAGTTTTGGTCCGGCCATAGCAACATTGGGGCGTTCAATAAGCTCTGCTAACAATTTCTCTAAGGCATCAGACTTTGGTGCGCAGTCATCATGAATAACCCAAATCCATTCGTTGCGTTCATTATTGGATTTCGGAAATTTTTCTACGGCGCGATAAACCGCATCACCAAAACCGGCATCACGAGGCAATGAGAGAACTGGAATTTTTGCTGCTTTTAGAAGCGCAGCAGATTTATCTTTGGAACCGGTATCAACTGCAACGATTTGATTTAACCTGCGAGTTTGCGAAGATAACGAAGCAACTACTTCAGGTAACCAGATTGCACCGTCGTGAGAAACAATTACAGCTGTGACATGAAACGGATCAGTTATTTTTGTAGTCGCCATATTTTGTGGTGGCGTTTCTTTATTGGCTTCCTAATTAATCGAAATGAATCGATTAAGCAGGTCGACGCTTAAGTCGACGTCGCTCTCGCTCGGAGAGCCCGCCCCAAATTCCGAATCGCTCATCGTGTGCGAGAGCGTATTCAAGACATTCAGAGCGAACATCGCAGGAAAGACAAACTCGCTTTGCTTCGCGAGTAGAGCCACCCTTTTCTGGGAAAAATGCTTCGGGATCAGTTTGTGCGCAAAGTGCACGCTCTTGCCAGGAAAGCTCAACGCTCTCACCGCTAGCTAGTTGAATTACGGGACCTGAGGAGGAAGGGTTTGATGCTGGACGAATCGCCATTAATAACTCTCCACATAAATAGTGGCCCTGCCCTGACGGCATGTGGCCTTCTCTTAGGTGAATTACACGCGTGTAAGTCAGTTAAGTCAAGCCCAACGAAGCATAAAAACGGCAAATTGGACATGAATTAAGCGGAAAAACTAAAGTAGAAGTTGAGGGTTTTTAAAACTTCAACGGGATTATTTCGCCATCGGCTAAGTAGGCACCGCTCGCTTGGGTTTTTTCTGGAACCCTCGTATCGGCTTCTACAAAAACATTTTCTAATTTGCAGCCCTGCGCAATTGTTACGCCATCTCTAATGATTGAAGATCTAATCTCTACGTTTTCTTCGATAGTTACATTGTTTCCGATAGCACTTGCTCCGCCAATTTTTGCACTTGCAGATATTTTTGAATTCTCACCAACAAT
Source organism: Actinomycetota bacterium (assembly GCA_026393075.1). Classification (GTDB taxonomy): domain Bacteria; phylum Actinomycetota; class Actinomycetes; order Nanopelagicales; family Nanopelagicaceae; genus Planktophila. The sequence goes on from JAPLAW010000021.1 coordinate 21,573, forward strand.
AAACTCGCGACTACCAACATAATCTTGCGAACCTGTGAGTAAAGCTTTTGGAGTGCCCATATCTAACCAATAGGAATTATCTACGAATGCTTGCACAACTTTTCCACTCTTTAGCAACTGCGGAAATACTTCTCGTTCAACGCTAACAACTTTACCCAATGCAATTTCTTTGATTACTTGTGGACTAAAAACATAGCAGCCAGCATTAATTGAGTCTGTGATTGGGTTTTCCATTTTTTCCAGGAAGTCAGTGACTCGACCATTTTCGTCAAATGGCACACAACCATATGGACGAGCATCTTCGACATTAACTAAGTGCAAGGTAACTGCCGCCGATGAACTCTGATGTAATTTTATCTGAGCACCCAAATCATGTCGGCTAAGTACATCGCCATTAAAAACCACAATTGGTTCATCCTGCGAAATTTCGGAAAGAATTAGTTCAGCGGCATTTCTAATTGCGCCGCCAGTTCCAAGTGGTTCAGTTTCTAATGCGTACTTTAGTTCTATCCCCCACTTAGACCCATCGCCAAAATAGGGCGTAAATGTTTCGGCTAGATAAGCAGTTGCCAGTACTACTTTGGTGATGCCAGCAGCTTTTGCAGCCAGCAACTGGTGTTCAGTTACTGGCAAATTCGCAATCGGTAACATTGGTTTAGGGGTTTTATTTGTGAGTGGCAATAGCCGAGTACCAAAACCGCCAACTAGAAGAATTCCGACCGTCATCGTTAAACCTTTATAGCCGCAGTAATGCGCGCTGCGGCATCAGCTATCTGTAAATCTGTGGCCGTCATGGCAATGCGAATGTGTGATTGTCCAAGCGGACCATAGAAATTTCCGGGCGTAGCCAGAATTCCCAAGTTAGCCAGCCAAGAAACTGAATCCCAGTCGCTTTCCTTTCGCGTGCACCAGATGTAGAGGCCAGCATTTGAAAATTCGATTTCAAAACCAGCTGCTTTAAGGGCTGGTGCTAATTTTGCGCGGCGGGCGTTGTAGCGAGCCCGCTGTTCAGCAACATGGCTTTCATCGCTTAGGGCAACTGTCATTGCTTTTTGGATTGGTAACGGCACCATCATGCCTGCGTGCTTGCGAACTTCGCGGATGCTGGCAATTAAATCTTTATCGCCAATCAAGAAGGCACCGCGATAACCAGCCATCGAAGATCTCTTTGAGAGTGAATGGACCGCCAGAATATTGTGGTTGTCACCGTTGGTGAATTGTAGAATCGAAGTAGGCGTTGCAGTGTCGCCAAATTCTAGGTAACACTCATCGGAGACCAAGATCGAATTATTAGCCCGCGCCCATTTAATTGCGTTTAAATATTCTTGATCACTATGAACCCGACCAGTCGGATTAGCAGGTGAATTGACCCAGGTTAAATCGGCTTGCGGCCAGTGTTCTGGGCTGATCGCAACTGCCGCCTCGCTAGCTCCGGCCAGGATCGCACCCACTCGATAGGTTGGATAAGCAATCTCTGGAAAGTTAACTGACTTTGATTGCAAAAGCGTAGGCAGCCAAGCGACTAACTCTTTAGAACCAATGAGTGGCAGGACATCGAAATCACCAGTTGCTTTTAATTTATTTTTTGCCCAATTAGTAATCGCGGCACGAAGTTCTGACGTACCAGCAGTTACTGGATAGCTTGGCGAATTTGAACTTTCGCGCAGAACAGTTTGAATGAATTCAGGAGTCGCATCTACTGGCGTACCCTGTGACAAATCGATGATGCCATCGGGATGCGCACGTGCGATTTCACCGTAAGGAGCGAGTGCATCCCATGGGAAATCTGGCAGCTTCAGTGGAAAACTTTTCTATTCGGGCTTTGCTGGCATAGCTATCACTGTGGCGTGATCAGTATTGGTCTGGCCAACTTTGCTGGCACCGCCAGGAGAACCAATCTCAATGAAGAACTCAGTGTTGACTTTGCCGAACTCTTGCCACTTCGCAGGAACATCATCTTCATAATAAATAGCTTCAACTGGGCAAACTGGTTCGCAAGCACCGCAGTCAACGCACTCATCAGGTTGGATATAAAGCATGCGAGAACCTTCGTAGATGCAATCAACCGGGCATTCTTCGATGCAAGACTTATCTTTAACATCAACACAAGGTTCGGCAATAATGTACGTCACGAAGAATCCTCCATCTGGGTAGCTACTGCGGTGAATTGTAATACCTACCGAGGTTTGAGTCGCCTTTTAACAACCGTGGTTCCACTTGCTCCTTTTGGAGAGGCGTTTTTTGCCTAGGCGATTATCGTTAAGCCATGGAAACCCAGCCGCTGCCGCTTGAGCGCATTGGCCATCGATTTTCAATTAGATTGCATGATCCGGCTGGTGGCTACCGAGATGTTGTAGGTCACTTAAAAACTGCGACCAGCTTAATTAATCGTAACGGCCAGGAAATATCCTTTGATCCAGAACAGATCTTTGTTTGGCGCGAAATAGTCGAACGCACGAATTTGGCCGGCAAAGGTGCTCCTTTAACTCTTCGAGTCTTTGAGCTAGATCAAATTTGTAATCTAACTTGGCCAGCCACTGAAGAATTAGAAAATACTGGTTGGCTCATTCGCGCAGCTGGTGGCGTTACTAACCGAGCTAATTCAATTCTTCCGCTGGTCGCTAATCTCGAAGCCGGAGCGCTAACTAATTTTGCAGAAAAACTCATCGTCGCCCAAGAGTTTTATCAAAAACGAAACCTACCTACGATTTTTCAAGTAGCTCTCCCTACCTGGCAAGTTTTATCAGACAAATTACGATCAATCGGTGCGGTTGAAACAATTCATGGAAATACCATGGTCACTGACTTAACTTCGTCTAAACGAAAAGCTCCTGCCGGTTTTGAAATTGTGCAATCGGATCAATTTAGTGATGAGTGGCTGGGAGTGCAGCCGACACCAGGAATTGAAAAAATCTTATCTGGCTGTGCAGCCACATATTTAACGATAATTAAGAATGGCCAAGCGATTGCCACTTGTCGTATTGCATTAGCAAAAGGTTGGTCATCGTTAACTCGAGTGTATGTTCACCAGGATTTTCGTGGGCAAGGATTAGGAAAGGCTATTACGGCCGCGGCTCTTGAAGCTAGCTTCGAACAGGGTGCAACTAAGGCAGTGCTGCAAGTTGAAGCAAGTAATGCCATCGCTATTGGAGTTTATGAGTCGTTAGGATTTAATTTTCATCATGAATACGCATACCTGGAATTGAAGTAGCCATGCTTAAAATTTATGACACTCAAAGTCGCGCCACAAAAGAAGCAGTCAGCACTGGTGACGAAGTCACAATTTATTGCTGTGGCCCTACTGTCTACCGTGATGCGCACGTTGGCAATTTACGAACATTTCTCTTGTCTGACTTGATTCGCAGAACCCTAGAAATACAGGGCAAGACCGTTAATTTGGTGCAGAACATAACTGATGTTGGGCACATGGCCGAAGACGTTAATCCGCAGGACAAGATGCTTGCTCAAGCGAAGTTAGAAGCGATTGACCCGTTTGAAATTGCTCGCAAATACGAAGCAAATTTTCATGCTGATTTAGCGCTCCTAAATATCAAACCAGCTCGTAGCTACCCTCGCGCAAGTGAATCTATTGAATTAATGCACAAGTTAATTACCAAGTTGATTGAACTAAACCACGCCTATGTTGGTACTGATGGATCGGTTTACTTTGCAGCTGAGAGTTTTGCCAGCTACGGCGCAATTAGTGGTAATCGCCTAAAAGATTTAAAGCCTGGCCACCGTTACGAATACACAGATGAAGGCGGAAAACGTTTTCATGCCGACTGGGCGCTTTGGAAAGCAGCCGGCGAGCGCACCGAGATGGTTTGGGATTCTCTTTGGGGTAGCGGTTTTCCTGGTTGGCATATCGAATGTTCGGCTATGTCGCTAGATTTGCTGGGGACTGAAATTGATATCCACGTAGGCGGAATAGATCTTCGTTTTCCGCACCATGAAAATGAACGTGCACAAACTAATAGCGTAACCGGATTAGAGTCGGTAAAACTCTGGGTGCATGGCGAGCATTTACTTTTTGAGGGCCGCAAAATGGCTAAGAGCAGCGGTAATGTGGTTTTACTGAAAGATCTTGTCGAAAGAGGTTATGACCCGCTCTCGCTAAGATTTTGTTTACTAGAAAATAGATACCGCTCTCAGATGGATTTAACTTGGGATTCAATAGCAGCGGCAAATGCAACGCTAAAACGTTGGCGTCGTAGCGGTTTTGGAAAAGCCACCAATTACGGGTCAGATCTACCTACGATTGAGGCTTTAAATAGTGATTTAGATACCCCGCGAGTAATGCAGCGTTTGCGTAGCGTTGAAAAAGATGCCAACTTGTCTGATGCAGAAAAAGCGGCGATATTTACTTTTGCCGACCAAGTTTTAGCGCTTGATTTAGGGCGGGATCTAATCGTGCCCGAACTGCCTGCGGAATTAGCGCAATTACTGGCAGACCGCGATGTAGCACGTAGTGCTAAGAATTGGAGCGAGAGTGATCGCTTGCGAATTGAGTTAGAAAATGCGGGCCTGATTATTAACGATACTGCTGATGGTCAGGAATGGGACTTTCGTTAAATCGGCAAGAACACCGCAAGCACTAAGGAAAAAGTTCCGAGCAAAATAAGAAGTGAACCAGCTAAATCACCTTGAATTAATAACTCGCCACCAACTCCCAGAGTTGCGCCTTGCACTACTACAGCTAACCAAGCGACCGCTGCAACGACTTTGAATTTTCGTAATCGCCATGCTCGCCCGATCGCCCAGATTCCTACAACGGTGGCAACTAACCCGAGAATTAAGCCCAACGGAAATAGTAATAAATGCAGCAAGGTGGCACTGGCTCCAAGTAGAGCGCCAACTAATGCGGCATAAATGAATTTCATTAGTTACAAAACTATTCCAGCGAATAAATCTGTTTCTCGGCCATCGCTATTAAATGGTTCATGAGCATCGCCTTTCACAAGTGAGTAGTACTCGTGGCCCCAAACCTGTAGTCCTAACTGATTTGAGAGAGCAAAGAACGGGCCATCTAATTCAATTTGAGTTGCATGTGCTTTCATCGCAGCCATTTTGGCATCAACATATTCATTGGCATCAACTGCTGCTGTTACTAATTCATCTGCTTTGGCAAACGGCAAATCGTCAACGCTCTCGGCGCCGAAGAATGATGAACCAACTTCTTTCATGGCTGCGATTCCATTAGCCAATACCGACTTAGGTGTGGCATTCCAATAAATTTTAGAAATTTGCCACTCAGTTGCTAGTTCAGCGGCTCGCATGGCAACTTTGTGAGCTTGGATATGGTCTGGATGACCGTATCCGCCAATTTCATCGTAAGTAATCAAGATATGTGGCTTTATCTCATGAATGATTTTGACCAATAAGTTTGCCGCTTCTTCAAGATCGGCCTGCCAAAAACACTCCAGGCGATTATTTGGCTCGGTACCCATCATGCCGCTGTCCCGAAACTTAATTTTTCCTTCGCCTAAGAAACGGTGATCAGTAATACCTAACGCTTTCATGGCATCAGCTAATTCAAGAACGCGGTGATCGCCCAATTGGTCGGTATCGTGTGCTGCGAAATGAGCTAATTCTGGAACTAAAACTTCGCCTTCTTCGCCGCGAGTACAGGTAACTAAAGTTACTTGGGCACCAAGATCTGCGTACATCGCCATGGTCGCACCATTATTAATGGTTTCATCATCTGGATGTGCATGAACCAAAAGTGCCCGGTAACCCTTATATGTCGGCCTCATTAATACACCGGAAGCGAAGTATCGATTTGCTTCGCCCAAGCGATTACGCCGCCGCTCACATGTGTGGCATCAGCAAAGCCGGCACCTTTCAAAATTGCTAAGCACTCAGCTGATCGCACGCCAGACTTACAGTGCAAAATAATTGGCTTATCTTGCGGCAGATTAGCTAGCGCTGTGCCATCTAGGAAACCTTGCTTCGGAATTAAAGTCGATCCTGGAATTCGCACGATCTCGAATTCACTTGGCTCGCGCACATCGATTAAGAAGAAGTTCTCACTCTTGTCGATCTTGCTCTTTAACTCAGAAACCGAGATGGTCGCGTCTTTTACTGCAACTTCAGCAGCATCAGATAGAACGCCACAGAATGCTTCGTAATCTGGCAAAAGTGCAGTCTGAGTTGGGTGGTCTGAACAAATTGGGCAGTTCGGATCTTTACGTACTTTGATTTTGCGATAACTCATTTCGAGTCCGTCGTAAATCATTAGTGAACCAATTAGCGGTTCTCCGATTCCAGTTATAACTTTGATTGCCTCAGTTGTTTGAATTGAACCAATTGATGCACAAAGAACACCAAGTACGCCGCCTTCAGCGCAACTAGGAACCATTCCGGGTGGTGGTGGCTCTGGATACAAGCAGCGGTAGCACGGACCATATTCGGCCCAGAACACACTGGCTTGTCCATCAAAACGATAAATAGAACCCCATACATAAGGTTTCTTTAGAAGTACACAAGCATCATTTACTAAATAGCGGGTAGCGAAATTATCAGTGCCATCAACGATGATGTCATACTGCGCAAAGATCTCCATGACATTTGAATTATCTAGTCGCGTCTCATGCAGAATTACATTGACATACGGGTTGATCTCGGCGATTTTTTCTTGCGCACTCTTCGCTTTGCTCTTACCAATATCTGATTGGCCATGAATAATTTGGCGCTGTAAATTCGATTCATCAACTGTGTCGAACTCTGCTATTCCAATTGTGCCGACACCAGCTGCAGCTAAATACATCAGAGCTGGGGAACCTAAACCGCCCGCACCAACACAAAGAACTTTGGCGTTCATCAATCGCGATTGCCCTGCCATTGCAAGGTCCGGAATGATTAAGTGGCGGCTATAGCGACGAACTTCATCGACAGTTAGCGCACGGCCAGGTTCTACTAATGGTGGAATCTTCATCTCTATCGCCTTTTTAGTGCTCAATTGGTAACTCGACTACGGGGTTATTCTGCCGTAGATCGACTCTTGGTTGCTAATTGCAATACGTTCGCGAAAAACATGAGAGGTGTAATTTCCTAGATTTGCCTCTAGCATTGGCTAAATGAGCACAACAGATGCACGTGATAACAAGTCGCGTTTACCTCGCGACGAGCGGAGAGCACTTTTGCTCTCTGCCGCCCTTGAAGTCTTTACTGCCGCGGGTTACCACAGCGCTGCGATGGATGAAATTGCCGACCGAGCTGGCGTAAGCAAGCCGGTTCTATATCAGCATTTTCCATCAAAACTAGAACTTTATTTAGCGGTACTTGATTTGCATATTGACTCACTCGTTTTTCAAATTCAACGAGCAATTGCAGCGAATACCGAAAATGCTGATCGCGTTCGCGCCACTGTTGATGCCTACTTTGATTTTATTGAAAGTGAAGGCGAAGCATTCCGCCTACTTTTTGAAAGCGATATGAATGTCGAACCTGCTGTACACGAGCGATTAAATCGCATGACTTATGACTGCGCAGCTGCAATTAGTGCCGTGATCTCAATCGAAACTGGCTTGCCACAAGAGGCTTCAATGCTGCTCGGCGTTTCACTGATTGGATCAATTCAAGTGGGTGCTCGTCATTGGCTTGATCGAGATAGCAAATTATCGCGTGAACAAGCGGCTCGTTTAATTGAAAGTTTGATGTGGCGCGGGGTCTCTGGTTTCCCGTTAGGCAACAACTGACGTAATCCCATAGGATTGCCCCATGGCTACAAAGAAAACAGAAACTGCTCAAAAATCAGAGGTCCGTATCGCTGTCGCAAATGTAAGCAGCGACCTTGCTTTCGAGAGCCCATCTACCCCGGCTGAAATCTCAGCTGCCGTTAGTGCGGCAATTAGCGCCGGAACTCCCCTGGTCTTAAAAGATGTCCGCGGACGCACCATTATGGTGCCAGCTGAACGAATTGGTTTTGTAGAAATTGGCGAACAAACCGAGCGACGCGTCGGTTTCGGCTCCCTCTAACGTGACTATAACTTTCGCTGATCTACCATTACGTAAGTCAACAATTGATGCGCTTAATGCGCATGGTTTTACTTCACCATTTCCAATTCAAGAAGCGGTGCTTCCAATCGCGCTCTCTGATGGCGATGTAATCGGCCAAGCTAAAACTGGTACCGGCAAGACTTTAGGTTTCGGTATTCCAATTATTGAGCGCATCATCGCGCCCCTTGATACCGAATGGGATGCCCTTGAATTTAAAGGTCAACCACAAGCACTCGTAGTTGTGCCAACGCGCGAACTTTGTGTTCAGGTAACTAAAGATATTGCTGAATTAGTCGGCAATCGCGGAATTCGTGTTCTCGCTGTCTACGGTGGTCGCGCATTTGAGCCACAGATCGAAGCTCTTGAACAAGGTGTTGAAATTGTGGTTGGTACTCCCGGTCGACTCCTTGATCTTTACCGCCAAGGTCAACTAAAACTAAAGAACGTTTCTCGTTTAGTGCTAGATGAAGCTGATGAAATGTTAGATCTCGGTTTCTTGCCCGATGTCGAAAAGATCTTTACGAGCACTCCTAATCGTCAACAAACAATGTTGTTCTCAGCAACTATGCCTGGCGACATCATTGCTCTTGCTCGTCGCTTTATGAATCAACCAGTTCATATCCGTACCCAAGATAATGAAGATGAAGGCGCCGTAGTTTCCAAGATTGAACAGCACGTAGTGCGCGCACATGCGCTAGATAAAATTGAAATGTTGGCTCGTATTTTGCAATCTGAAGGACGCGGACCAACGATTGTCTTCTGTCGCACCAAGCGCACTTGTCAGAAAACTGCCGATGATTTGTTAGAGCGTGGATTTAGATCAGACACTATTCATGGCGATCTTGGTCAAGGTGCTCGTGAAAAAGCACTCAATGACTTCAAGGCCGGCAAATCTGATGTATTAGTTGCAACCGATGTAGCTGCTCGCGGAATTGATATCGATGGAATTACCCACGTAGTTAATTACCAATGCCCAGAAGATGAGAAAACTTATGTGCACCGCATTGGTCGTACCGCTCGCGCTGGTGCACATGGCATTTCAGTCACCTTTGTTGACTGGGATGAATTAGCTCGCTGGAAGATGATTGATACTGCGCTTAATTTAAATCTGGGTGAACCTGAAGAAACTTATTCATCCTCTGATTCACTATTTACTAAATTTAAGATCCCGGCGGGGTCAACTGGCCGAATGAATGTGGCTAAGAAAATAGCCCCAGTTAAGAGTGCCCCAGCTGCTGAAAGGCCAAAAACTAAGATCGCACCAGTAGTTGAGAAGCCAAAGACGGAGCGAGTAAAGCGTGATCGAGTTCGTACTAAGCGAATCGCTGACTAAAAAATCTTAAGTTCTTCTAATATCGAATAAGTAGCATCACGGTATTGCTGGGCCACATTACAATTTTTATCATCAGTTAACACGCTAATTGATTTAGCTTCAGCCGTCAATACTTCGGTTGCTATTGAAATTTCACCATCAAGTAGATTCAATTCGGCGGCAATCAATTTTGCTAGTTCAGAATTATCTGCTGCGAAATACGGTAGAGCCTTAACTGGCGCAGAAGTAATTTTCATAACTGCCAAAGCACCTCTGAGGGAATGGATGCTCTCTCGTACTGGTGAGATAACTAAATTTGCAGCTTTTAAAACTTGTTCCAACTCAGCCGTAAATACCGGAGCTGAATCGATTAAGACTAGGTCATATTTTTCTGGAATCTCTGCGATTAAGGTAGCTAACGAATCAGTTGCAGTATGTGGGCGTAAATCAAAGCGTTCACTGCAGGTAATTACATTCTCTCGGGTACGTTCGTGGCCAAGTTTGAAAGTTAGCGCACCCGATGAATCTAAATCGATCAATAACGCTTTCTTACCAAATTCAGCACAAGCCACCGCCAATGCGTGGACCAAAGTTGTTTTACCAACGCCACCAGCGAAACTGGCTACTACAACTATTGGAGTGCTCATGCGGCGTTGACTCCCCAACGGATTTTGGCTTCAATTAAAACCGGCGGTAATAATCCATCAAAGGGCAGAACGAGCAAACTTTTACGAAGTGCAACCATTGCAATGTCAGTTGCTATTCCTTGGCCGGGCAGCGTCGGCCAGCCATAAAGCGAACGAGCCCAATTCGGCAAAGCAGCGCCCGCTAGCGCTGCAACGGCCGCCCACGCCGGAGCTGCGGGTGTCGCAAAGCGCACTGCAGTTGGTAGCGGTGGAATCGTTAAAAATAAAGCGGCCCGCTTGGCATCATCGCTGGCAATTAATTCTGGTGCGATATCAAGGAAATACTTCTTCATTTCGGCAACAGTTTTAGGAACTACGGATTCATCGATGCCAACTGCCTGCGCAAATAGCACCATTTCGGCAACGTACTGATCTTGTTCTGCTTTAGATAACGTGAGCCCAGATCTAACCGCTACATCTAGAAACGAATCGACCATAGCCATATGAACCCAAAGCAAAAGTTTTGGATCATCTAGGCCAAGGTGTGCATGTATCTTGCGAACTCGAGCAGTTAATTCATTCGCTTCAGTCGGAGTTCCGAAAGTTACTACCGTTACATAATCTCCTGTGCGCTGTAATCGACCCCATGCATCTTCACGAAAATTTGAATGCTCAGCAACGCCAGCCATGGCTTGTGGGTGAAGTGCTTGTTGAAATAGTGCACGGATACCACCAATTAACATCGCTGGATCAGAATGAATCTTCCAGGTAATTGATGAAGGTGCGAATAAACCTAACTCGGGATTACTCATTGCGCTATGAAGGCTCTAATCGCGTCAACCAACATCTGAACCGAAATCGCAGCTAGCAATAGACCAGCAATGCGGGCTAGCAAATTTACGCCAGATTCTTTGATGACTTTCAATATTGTGGTTGAAGAAATAAGCACAAGCGCAATAACAATGTGAACTGCTAGAACAGCTGCAACTAAACCAATTGCTTGAGCACTATTTTGAACTTGCTGCACGAAAATCATGGTGGCCACGATTGCACCCGGCCCAGCTAATAGTGGGGTTCCTAGCGGTACTAGAGCTACGTTCTTATCACGCGCTTCAGTTGAGCCGGAATCTTTGCCAGTTAGTAATTCAAGCGAGACCAGTAATAGCAAAAGTCCACCAGCAGCTTGAAGGGAGGCGATTGAAATATGTAAGTAATCCAGAATTAGTTGGCCAAAGATGGCAAATATGGAAATTACCAACAGCGAGACACCAGCTGCTTGTACAGCCAACTTGCGTCGCTCCTTGGGTGTTCGATCTGCAACTAAACCTAGGAAAATTGGTGCAGCCCCTGGTGGATCAAAAATTACAAAGAGAGTTACAAAACTTTGGATCGCAAAGGTAACGGCACTTACTTGTACAACATTCATGCAGTTACCACCCTTCGAGCATCAGCCAGTGCTTCTAGACGTTCCCATTCTGCTGGATCAGTCACGTTTTCGCCTAACGAGTTTAATTTGCCCGTGCCGTGATAATCACTCGATCCGGTCATAACTAGATCTAAATCACTCGCAATGCTCAACAAACTCCTACGTTCCTCATTGCTCTGGTCGCGATGGTTTACCTCAATGCCATTTAAGCCAGCAGCTTTAAGGTCTATAAAATCTGAACTTTGTAATATTTGCCCTCGCATTGAAGCAAACGGATGAGCAATTACCGCTACTCCCCCTGCAGCTCTAATCAACTTAATCGCTTCGACTGGGGTTGGTGCCAAGTGGGCAACATAATATTTGGAGTCATTGTTGAGCAACTCTAGAAATGCTTCATCACGAGTTTTAATTATTTTCTTAGCAACTAGCGCATCTGCTAAATGTGGTCTTCCCATTGTGGCACCCGCTGGCATGGCAGCCTCAACATCTGCGATTGAAATATCGATGCCATCGACTTGCATTAATTCAATCATTTTGCGCATTCGTGGCAATCGTTCATCTCGAGTATTTTCTAGGGCTTCTAGCAGTACTGAATTAGTGCCATCAAAAAGTAGACCAAGCATGTGCACACTGACGCCCGCTTTTGTTAAACATGAAATCTCAGCACCTAGAACTAATTTCAGATCACCCCGAAGAGTTTGAATCGCACTCGCCCAACCAGCAATTGCATCATGATCGGTAATTGCTAAAGTGTCTAAACCTTGCGCTAGTGCCTTATTTACAAGTTGGGCTGGCGTATCGGTGCCATCGCTGACCGTGGTGTGAGTATGTAAATCAATCACTTGATTCGCGACCTCTAATTACTACTAAAGCACATCCAACGAGAATTAAGAGAATCCCCGGAATGATTCCAACAGGTGGTTTCTGTCCCATCCACCAAACAGCGAGCAGCGAACTTACTGGAACTTCAAAGAAGACGATAAGTGAAACAATTGCTGGTGAAACTCGCTTTAAGGCTGAGTTAAACATGGTGTGTCCTAAAATCTGAGCTCCCGCGATTAGCCCAATTAATATCCACCATTCGCGCGCCGAGTAATTAAAGATTTGATTTCCACTAAGAAGTGCAATTGGCAGCGCTGTAATTGCGCAAACAAAATAGCAAACCGTTGTATATGTGGTTGTTTCAAGAGTTCGTTGCGCACGCGAGCCAGCCATCATGTAGCCAGCAGCTAGCGCAGCTGAAATAAGTGCTGCTAGATCTCCCACAAATGCGCGAAATGAAATTTGTAGATCAACGCCAGATATAAGCAGAACGCCCAGAAATGCAACCCCCATGCCGAGCCACACTTTTGAAGGAATGTGTTGGCCAGAGATTTTCACAAAGATAGCTGCGAATATCGGTTGAAGTGCAACGATTGCAGTACCTGATGCAACGCTGGTGTATCGCATTGCAAGAAAGAAGCCACCAAAGTGCAAAGCCAGTATGAAACCGGCAAAAGCTGCCCACTTGATGCCATTGCGATCACGATGATGTCTGATTGCAAATGGGGCGGTAAGAATTGAACCACCTAGATTTCGCCAGAAAATCAGCACCCAAATTGGCATTGCACTCATTGCGATTAATGGCCCTGATGTACCGATGCCAAATATGCCAATCCCCATGCGAATCTGATCGCCACGGGCGGGCATTGTTGTGACGCTATCTCGGCTCATTGGCTAAAGGTAGCGCGCATGGCCCGTGATAAAGCAGTTACCCTTAGCCCATGAGCGGGAACACATTAAATCGAATCTTCCTCGCCCGATTAGCCGGAACTGCAGTATTTGACCCTAACGGAGATCCAGTCGGCAAGGTGCGAGATGCTGTGGCGACCCTTCGCACAAATAATGCGCAACCCCGAATCCTTGGTTTAGTCGTTGAAGTTCCAATGCGTCGCCGAGTTTTTGTCCCAATTACTCGAGTTACCTCAATTGAAAGTGGCACGGTAATCATTACCGGTTTAGTAAACATGCGTCGCTTCGAAGTTCGCACCGGCGAAGTATTAGTTTTAGGTGACATGCTCGATCGTTCAATCACTTTAGTTGAATCTGATGAGAACGTAATCGTTGAAGACATGGCGATGGAACAAAATCGCAACGGTGACTGGTTAATTAATAAAGTGCACATCATGCGCAAGTCGCGTGGATTGCGTCGCAAAGGTCCAACATCGACTGTGGCCTGGGAAGAAGTAACTGGCTTTGCCAGCGTTGAACCAAACCAAGGTGTTACTAATTTACTTTACACATTGAGCACACTGCGTCCTGCGGACTTAGCAACAGTTCTGCAAGATTTAGCACCAAAGCGTCGCGTCGAAGTTGCCCGCGGGTTAGATGATGAGCGACTTGCAGATGTACTTGAAGAAATGGATGAAGTACACCGTGTTGCGCTGCTAACTGAACTCGAAGGTGAGCGAGCAGCTGATGTGCTCGGTGAGATGGATCCTGACGATGCAGCTGACTTATTGCGCGAAATGGGCCAAGAGCGTGCCGATGCGCTAATTGAATTGATGGAACCAGAAGATGCTGAAGATGTTCTGCGGTTAATGAACTATGAAGATTATTCAGCCGGCGGCATGATGACAATAGAGCCTTTGGTGATGTCAGCCGATGCCACAGTTGCTGAAGCACTTGCCGCAGTTCGTAAAAGTGAAATTTCTCCAGCGCTAGCTTCACAAATTTTTGTCTGTCGCCAACCACTCGAGACTCCTACTGGTCGCTTCATGGGCATCGTTCATTACCAACGTTTATTGCGCGAACCGCCAGCCACCCTTTTAGGCTCGATCGTAGATACCAATACGCAAGGGCTTAATCCAGATGCGAGCTTGAACGAAGTTTCGTCATACTTAGCCAGTTATAACTTGCTCTCATTGCCAGTTATCGATGCCAACGACCGTTTGCTTGGCGCCGTCACAGTTGATGACGTGCTCGATCACTTATTGCCAGAGAACTGGCGTCATGATCACCGCGATCTTTCTCGTAGTTCTATCAAAGTAAATACTGAATTGGAGGGCTAACCATGGCACGTCACAATGGTTTAGATACCCCGCGTAGCAAGGGCCGCACTCTTCGCCCAAATTATGATCCAGAAACTTTTGGTCGCTTATCTGAAAGCTTTGCTCGCTTCCTCGGAACAGCGCGCTTCTTGGTTTACATGACGGTATTTGTAGCAACTTGGGTTATCTGGAATACCGTCGCGCCCACAAATATGCGTTGGGATGATTACCCATTTATCTTCCTGACTTTGATTCTCTCGCTGCAAGCTTCTTACGCAGCACCTCTAATTTTGTTGGCACAAAATCGCCAGGCAGATCGCGATCGAATTCAAAGTAATGAAGATCGTGGGCAGAATGAGCGCAATATTGCAGATACCGAATATTTAACTCGCGAACTTGCAAGTTTGCGAAGTGCACTTGGCGATGTCGCTACCCGCGACTTTATGCGCAGTGAATTGTCTGATCTGGTTGAGGAACTTGAAAAGAAATTAAGTGCTCAACCCAAGCCGAACACCGACTAGAGATTTCGGGCGCACGATAATTCGTGCGATTATTTCATCAAATACTTTTGCAGCCGAGCTTTCGGGGTTAGAGACAACAACTGGAATTCCAGTATCGCCACCTTCTCGTAGCGCTGGGCTAAATGGAATCTGACCCAAAATTGGCACATCACTACCAACTAATAGCGATAACCGTTTAGCAGTTTCAGCCCCGCCGCCTTCACCAAATAGTGAAATGGTTTCACTACATGTTGGACACGGGAATGCTGACATATTTTCGATAACGCCAATTACTTGTTGCTTCATTTGGTGAGCTATGCGACCAGCACGTTCTGCTACTTCGGCAGCTGCAATTTGTGGAGTTGTAACAACCAAGATTTCTGATGACGGAATTAATTGACCGAGTGAGATCGCTAAATCGCCAGTTCCGGGCGGTAAATCCAATAGGAGTAGATCAAGATCGCCCCAATAGGCATCAGATAAGAGTTGCTCGAGAACTTTGTGTAACAGCGGGCCACGATAAGCAACCGCATCAGAGCGTTCAGGCTTGAACATCTCCATTGATACCGTCTTTACGCCGTATGACTCGAGCGGAATAAACATTTGATCAATGGCAGTTGGCCGTTGCCCGATTAAGCCCATTAGCCGCGGAATTGAATGGCCATAGACATCAGCATCCAGAATTCCAACTTTCAAGCCTTGGTTCGCGGCTGCAATTGCTAGATTGGCAGTTACTGAAGATTTTCCAACCCCACCTTTTCCTGATGCGACACCGATTACTCGGGTCAGCGAATCAGGTTGCGCAAACGGAATAAATTTTTCGCGACCATTGCGTAATATTGATTTCACATTATTGCGCTGCGTATCTGACATGACTCCAAAAGTTAAATCAATATCAGTGATCCCTGGAATCGAGCTAACCGCAGAAGTTACATCAGTGCGCAGCCGATCTTTCATCGGACAACCTGAAATTGTTAACAAGACATGGAGTTCGAGCCGGCCATCTTTAAAATCAACCCGATCAACCATACCTAACTCGGTAATTGAGCGATGTAGTTCTGGGTCCTGAACTTTGGCTAAAGCTTCGGTGACTTGATCAATAACACTCATATTAAGTCCGGATCTATTTTGCTCTCGTAGGTTGGCTTACTTTTCTGCGGTGCATCATCTTGTGCCAGCACATCATTAATCTGTTTTTTAATAAAAGTCTTAGGGTTTAGATCAGCCGGTTGTAGATCTTCGAAACCTGGCCCGAGATTCTCGCGCAGTTCGGCAGTTGCTGAATTTGAAATATTGCGCAACTTCTTAACTAACTTTGCCGCATCGCTGGCTAATCGTGGCAAACGTTCTGGCCCGACTAAAATCATGCCTAGAACAGCTAAGCCAAGTAATTCACCAGCACCGAGATCGAAGAACATTTGGCTAGCCTATCGGTTGCATTATTTGCCGGCGATCAGAACTAAATTGGTCTGATAGCTCGTCTTGCCGCGAAGATAGGTAATTGTTACCTCGTCACCCACATTGTGGGTTCGAATTTCCACGATTAATTCTTCTGGAGTATTTATCTTCATGCCATCAATCGCGGTAATTAAGTCGCCTGCGCGTAAGCCTGCTTTAGCCGCAGGCCCGCCAGCCATGATGGCCGACGAGGTTTTTGCAATTAGTGCTCCCCCGCCGCTGTAATTCATATCAACTGCTACGCCAATAACTGGATATGTTGCTTTGCCATCTTTTATTAATTGATCGGCAGTTTTGCGAGCTTGATTAATTGGAATTGCAAAACCAAGGCCGATGGAACCTGACTGCGATCCTAAACTGCTACCAAGTGAGGCAATCGCCGAATTAACCCCAATTACTGCACCTGTCGCATCAACTAGTGGCCCACCTGAGTTGCCAGGATTTATTGCGGCATCGGTTTGTAGCGCACTAATAAATGAAGTTGAACTGTTTTCATCACCAGCTGTTACTGGGCGATCTTTTGCACTAATGATTCCTTGGGTTACCGTGCCAGATAGACCAAGAGGTGAACCAAAAGCAATTACCGAATCTCCAACTTGGACTTTATCGCTATCGCCAAATTGCAGTGCCTTTAATCCAGTTGCTTGGATCTTTAGAACTGCTAGGTCATACGATTCATCACGGCCAAGAATTTTTGCTACATATTCGCGACCATTATTTAGAATTACTTTGATGGTCAATGCATCGGCTACTACGTGATTATTAGTTAACAAATATCCATTTGGATCAATCACAAAACCAGAACCGGAGCCACCGCCATCTGTTGACATGGTTTCAATTGAAACCACCGATGGTAAAACCCGCGCAGCAATTCCCGCTACTGAATCTGGTGAGCGTTCAATAGTTGAAGTGGACGAAACTAAATTAACGCCACTTAAAATTAGACCTTTTGTTGCATCTCCGCCAAGTATTCCGCCTAATAAGCCCGCAACTAAAGCAAGCACAACAATTGATGCAGTTGGCAGCGTTCGTTTCTTGCCAGCATTTTGTTCAAGGTCTTCAAGGAAGATTAACTGATTTGGCTTGCGGCGAAAGACGCGCGCTGGTTTGGACATGGGTCTATCTTCCTATAACTTTGTAGCGATCAACAAACCATCTCCGACTGGCAATAACGAACTCTGCCAGTGGTCACGGTTAGTTTTGATTCTTTTCCCAGCCTCACGAAGCGCAATTGTCTTTGGGTCGCGCTGTGCCGGATCTGGGACCTTGCCGCCGCCAAAGAACGAGTCGATAATCAAGACTCCCCCGCTACGCAAAATTCTATGAGCTTCATCGATTGTGTAAGTTAAATCAATTGGGTCATGTCGCAGGATTACCAAGTCATATGCGCGATCCGTTAACTTACTTAGAACATCCATGGCTGGATTCGTTATAAGGCGAAAGCGAGCTGCCTCAATCTCGGCCTCATAAAAAGCCATCTTGGCAATACGAGCATGTTCAATTTCGTCATCAATAGAAGTAAGCGTGCCGCTATCGATCATGCCGCGCAATAAATAGAGACTACCAACGCCTGAACCGGTACCAACTTCGACTACTGATTGCGCAGAAAGAAGATGGGCCAATTGTTGTAGAAAGACACCGGTTCCAACGCTGATGTCATTGGCGCCAACTTCAACACCACGAGCACGTGCGTGTTCAAGTACTAGATCTTCTGGATTAAAGTTTTCGGAATAAGTGAAAAGATCTTGAATCATAAAGATGAAATCCAGGTTGTTAGTAAGCGAACTCCAAAACCCGTTCCACCTTTAGGATTTTCGCCAGCATCAACTTCGCTACGTGCGGTTCCGGCAATATCAAAGTGAACCCATTTGCGATCGCCTACAAACTTTTCTAGGAACAGCGCTGCAGTTACTGAACCAGCGTTGTAGTCACCTTTATCGGCCGTATTATTAATATCGGCGATATCACTTTCAAGCGCATCAATGTAGTCATTTACAAGCGGCATGCGCCAAACTCGATCGCCAGATTTATCTCCCAGTTCATGCAATGTGGCTGCCAATTTATCATCGCGCGAATACATCGCTGCATACTGCCGGCCGAGACCTAAGGTTGCTGAGCCGGTGAGTGTTGCAATATCAATTAAATAATCTGGTTTTAATTTTAAATTTGCATAAGCCAAGCCATCGGCCAGAACTAAACGACCTTCGGCATCGGTATTTAGTACTTCAGTTGTGGTGCCGCCAAAGTGAGTAATGACATCACTCGGACGTTGAGCAGTGCCAGATACTGCATTTTCAGCACACATCAATAGCGCGGTAACTCGAACGCGTGGCGCTAATTCTGGAAGTGCGCCGACAACAGATAAGACGGCGGCGGCGCCGGCCATGTCACTCTTCATTGCCATCATCGTGTCATAAGGGCGCTTCAAGGAGTATCCGCCAGTATCGAAAGTAATTCCTTTTCCGACTAATACAACGTGTGGCCAATTACTAGAACCTTTTGGGGCATAAGTGATTTCAATAAATCTAGGTGGTGATTTGCGCGAAGAATTTCCAACTGCACTTAATCCACCAAATGGCACGAGTTCTTTTCCGGCTAATACTTTTACCGAAATATTGCGCTCTTTAGCCACTGCCTTTGCATTTGTGGCCATCCAGGCGGGTGTCTTTATATTTGCTGGTGTGTGAACTAGATCGCGAGTACGCCATACTGCAGCGGCAATAGCGAGAGCGCGCTTTAACGCCAAGGTCGAGATAGAAAGATAAATTGTTGGCTTAAGTGGCTTAGGACCACTTTTTAAATTCCAAATATATGCACCCATAGTTGCCGAGATGGCATGTGCTGTTACATGTGAATCAGTTGTTGCACAGAAAGTTGAAATGCTTTGTGCTTTACCTTTTACTTTGCGGCCAACTGTGGCGCCTGCAGCACGCAATGCGGCTATTGATTGATCGCCTAAACCAACCAGCAAAAGTCGTTCAGATTTAGCATCTGGTGCACTAATTGGAAGTTCGAAAGATTCGCCAGCTTTTCCAGATGGTGCAAAAAATTTAAGTTCATCTAGCAAATCAATTTCAAATGTTTCGGCAATGCTCTTTAGTAAAAGGGTTGAGCCAACTAACTTGAACTCTTTTTCAGCCTTCACATCAGATTTTTCTAGCGGGTCTGAGTTTTCGACCGCGATAAAACCAAGGGCGATAATTTCACTCGAGAGGGCGGACTTGAGATCTGCCGAGATCGACTTTAGCTCTGGAAAGTGTGCAGGTGAAGACATAAGCGAGAGGCTATCCGATTACTACTTCTTAATCAGCCCAACCGCTGCGTGTAACGCGGCACTTAAATTTGTAGCTTCTTCAGGATTCATTTCAACGACTAAACGTCCGCCGCCTTCTAGTGGAATTCGCATTACAAGGGAGCGGGCTTCCTTGGTAACTTCCATTGGGCCATCACCAGTACGAGGTTTCATGGCAGCCATTGGAACTCCTTTAAAGATCTTACGCGGGTGTGAGGGAGAAGTATCTCGTACTTAGGGGGTGAAACTGAAATCAAGATTGCAGATCACAGGCCTAGCAATGCGCTCAATCTGGACTTTCCGCTCGAAATCAGCGATTGAACTGCCCGTTCAGGCACCCCAATTAAGTTGGCAATTTCTGGGGCGGCTAGCCCGCGCAGAAGATGCATCGTCAAAATGATACGTTCTTCTTCGGGTAACTCCTTGAGCACTTCGGCCAAGGTTTTGGCTGGTTTTGAGGCGCTCATAGGAGTACAGGCTACTAGCGATTGGTTAGAGATCTCCGAAAGCGTAAAAGTGAGATTCGCACGCCTAAATAGGTCGGCAGATAGATCAACAGAAAGACCAACTTTGGTGCTCTGATGGTTTCTGACCAATCAAAGTTAGTCGCAGCTGCGTCTTTAGTTGAGATATCGGTTAGCTCAAACTTGCCAGTGCCTTTAATTATTTTGCCAACATGGTCAACTTCGCACAATCGCGGCGGCTGCCAATTAGTCACCACCATTTTATCTA
Source organism: Actinomycetota bacterium (assembly GCA_026393075.1). GTDB lineage: Bacteria > Actinomycetota > Actinomycetes > Nanopelagicales > Nanopelagicaceae > Planktophila. The sequence goes on from JAPLAW010000021.1 coordinate 41,946, forward strand.
GCAAACCAAATTTGAATCCGGATTTAACTAGTGGGCCAGTTAACGCACTAATTGAAGTACCAACACCACTTCGGATATCGGAGGTAACCCAAACTCGAGTTTGCAACATCCAGTCGCCTTGGCTCTCCCAATCAGCAATTGCTGCCCAAACTTGATTGATTGGTGCCGCTATTTTAAGACTGATCTTGATTTCGTTACTAGCCAATTTACTTACCGGATTTATTAAGTGTATTGATAACTTGTTCAACACTTGTGCACCAAGTTACCAATTCACGTTGACCTGGTTTTACAAAACCCTCAGCTTCGAGGTGATCAAGCAAAGTGACAAGTGGCGCGAATGCACCATGAGGGTCAAGAATTAAGACTGGCTTATCGTGAAATTTAAGAAAACGACCGACCCAGATTTCGAAAAATTCTTCTAAAGTGCCAGGGCCGCCAGGTAAAGTAATAAAAGCATCTGCTAAATCTTCGATCTTCGCTTTACGTTCGCGCATTGATTCGACTACATGCAATTCATCACTATCGTGGTCAGCGAATTCAATATCAACTAAGGATTGTGGGATAACACCAATTGTGTGTCCGCCAACTTCGCGTACCGCGCGACCAATCGCACCCATCGTAGAGATGTGCCCGCCGCCAGAAACTAAGCCCCAGCCTAGATTTCCAATCGCATTTCCAAGTTCGGTTGCAACCGCTTGATACTTCGCATCAATGGTCGGTGATGATGAGCAAAAGACGGCAATACGCATGTCGGTAAGGATAGGGGCTAGGCTTGTCTTATGTCGCAACGAGCAGCTGGATATGGAATTGCCACTTTAATCAATGGTGGCGAAAAAGATGGCACCGTTCTTGATACTTGGTTCCCAGCACCTGTTTTAGGCAATCTGCCCGCAAGTGCGCCTGCTGAATTAGCTTCACTTGCAACACCTGACAATGCACGCGGCGTGCGCAGCGAAGTAGTTGGCATTGAGATTGATTTAGCAACACCACCTGCTTCAGTTAGCGATGCCTATTTGCGTTTGCATTTACTTTCGCATCGTTTAGTTAAGCCACATGGGCAATCGCTTGATGGAATTTTCGGAATTCTAAATAACGTGGTTTGGACTTCAGTCGGTCCTTGTCCGGTTGATAATTTTGAAATCACTCGCGCCAACATTCGAGCAGCTACAGGGCAACACGTAGCTGTTTATGGTGTCGATAAGTTCCCACGAATGGTTGATTATGTAGTTCCAAGTGGAGTACGAATTGCAGATGCCGATCGAGTAAGACTCGGCGCTCACCTAGCTAGCGGTACCACAGTTATGCACGAAGGTTTTGTAAATTTCAACGCTGGCACTCTCGGAACTTCTATGGTTGAAGGTCGAATCTCCGCAGGCGTAGTTGTTGGTAATGGGAGCGATATCGGCGGTAGTGCTTCGATTATGGGCACGCTAAGTGGTGGTGGCAAAGAAGTTATTTCAATTGGCGAGAACTGTTTACTAGGTGCTAATTCTGGTTGCGGTATTTCACTTGGCGATAACTGCGTAATTGAATCTGGTACTTACGTAACTGCTGCTGCCAAAGTATTGCTGCCTGATGGTGAAGTAGTTAAAGCAGCCACACTCTCCGGTGCTAACAATTTGCTATTCCGTCGTAATTCACAGAGCGGCGCACTTGAAGCAGTTATGCGCACCGGCACTTGGGGCGGACTTAACTCAGTTTTGCACGCTAACTAATTCTTCACTCGTTGGCGCAAACCAGGTAGATGGCAGTTTGCTTCGGCTACGAAATGTCTCTCCGCTTAATTTAACTTTCTTTCCGTTGCTAGATTTTCCTTCAATCAGCTTCACGGAGCCGGTTTCATTCAGCGACAAAACCTTGACCGAAAGCACATCTGGTAACCCAAAAGCAGCAGCCAGCACTGATTGCGCAATATCTCGCTTCCACTTATAGAAATTCGGATTTAACTTAGGATCAAGGGACCAAGGGTCTGGAACTGAGAAGGTGTAGCCAACATCAGTCCCCCAAGCATTCTTTGAAGTTTCAGTAACACCACCTGATGATGAGCCAAAATATGTTCGAATCGGCAATGAATTGCGGGTGACAGTTAAGCCAGTATTTTCAGTTAGAGACGTGCGAGTTACTGCAGCCTTCCAAATTTGCCCCCATTTAGGTTCGGCTTCTTTGGCATAGCCGGCAAAATTTTGGTCACTAATTGAAGAATAAAGTTCGCAATCGCAACTCTTTAAAACTTTGCCAACCTTACTCATGGCGTAACTTCGAGATGCAATCGCTTGCGCTTCAAGAGCTGCAGCTGGCCAAGAAGAAGGAACTTCGCTTATCCCCCAGAGATATTCATCATGCAATCTAATTTGATTCACAATTTCTAACCGATTGCCAAGTTTGGCATCTTTAACAACTTTGACTTGAATTTGGCCATAACGATATTTACTCGTTTTTTTAGTATGGGTTAAAGATAAAACAGAATCTGGCCCAGCTAAATATCTGGTGCCACTCCAACGAATAGTTAATAAGTCAACTGGAGTTAAGACCGTAGTGATGCCAACTTGAGTAGTGGTTATTTGAACTTGCTTCTCGGAAATAGCTAACTTAACTGAATCTTTTGCTGCCAAAACCGAGAGAAATTGTGGCTCTGTGCCATCACCAGATATTAATTGCAATGACATGCCGGGCGTATCACTTTTTAAGGAGGCCGAAGTTAATTGGTGTCCAACATTTACGCGCAAAATTTGATCATCTGTTAATGGCATTACATCACTGCCAGGATAGTAATAATTCATAATTGCTGTCGCGGTATCCCCTGCAAGAGCTAAGCCACGTGCGCCTATCTGACTCATTCCAACGCCATGTCCATAGCCTTTACCGGAAAATGAAATCGTGGCAGGCACTTCAGCCGAAGCTGAAGGAAAATTAACCAGAACTAAAGTTGAAATCAGAATGGGCGCTAGAGCGCCAAAGTTAAGACGTTTCAAGGCTAATCCTGCGGTACTAATGATTTTGGCGAGGTAATAAAGCCTGCGCCCCAAGCCATCTGCATAGTTAATAGGACAGCAGGCATCATGATCTTTTCTAGTAAACCTTTACCGAGCGCAATTCCGGCTATCAGCGTGAAACCGGCATAAATTGCGGCTGGAAGATAGAGCAAAGGCAAAATGGTTGCTCCAGCTATCAATGAAAGTACTGTGCCAATCAGTGCAAACGGTGGTGCTAGATATCGGTAGTTAATCGTGCCAGTATGTTTGCGAGATACAACACGGCGCCAGCGGCCATATTCAAAATACTGTTTTGCCAAGGCTGCCAAATTTGGCCTTGGCCGATAGGTAACTTCTAAGCGGGGATCAAAAAATATTTTCCCGCCCCGCTCACGTAATCGAAAGTTTAATTCCCAATCTTGCGCACGAATAAATCTCTCATCGAAGCCACCAATTTCATTTAGCGCTTCTCGCAAGAAGCAACCTAAATACACGGTGTCGACTTCGCCGGAACCACCACCGGTGTGAAACTTTGCGGCGCCTACGCCAAGTGGGCTACGCATCGCTCTGGCAACACTTTTCTCAAATTTTGTTTTTCCGACGGCGCCCATTAATCCGCCAACATTTACGGCACCAGTTTTTCGAAGTAATTCAACGGCAATAGAAAGATAATTACTAGGGATTTCAGCGTGGCCATCTACTCTTACAATAATTGGTGAATTTGATTTTGCTAAAGCAATATTTAAACCAGCAGCAGTTCGTCCAGTTGGATTTAAGACAACAACGACTCGTGAATCAGAACTAGCTAATTCAGTAGCAATTTCAAGAGTTGCATCTTTGGATGGTCCGATTGCCAAAATAACTTCGAACTTGCCTTGATAATCTTGGGAAAGGATCGCTTTAACTGCAGCTGCTAAATGGTTTGCCTCATTTAGGACTGGCAAAATGATGGAGAGATCCGGTGAGGTAGATAACTCAATTTTTCTCGGGGTAGGTGCGGTGGCCATAGCCCCTAAACCGTATCGCCCAAGTACGCTTTCGCCATGTCTTCGCCTCGCAAACACAGCCGTGCCATTCGGGCGATTACCTCACTTTCAGTCGGAATTGTGGCTCTTTCTGCCATTGGTTGGCTGGGTCTTGGCCGAGTAAGTGGATCTCTAAATCGAACTGATGCCTTTGCCAATGTAAAGAATCGTCCCGATAAACCAACTAGTGCAATGAATCTATTGCTAGTGGGTTCAGATAACCGCGCGGGTTTAACTAAAGAACAAATTCGTGAACTGTGGGTAGGTGGAACTGAAGTTGCAGCCGGTGCTCGATCTGACACCATGCTATTGGTTCACATTAGTAAAGCTCGCGATAGCGCTGTGATCATCTCGCTTCCTCGAGATTCCTTAGTCACAATTCCAGAACATATAAGTAGTTCAGATTCGACAAAGACGGTTCCGGCCCGTCAAAACAATTTGCGTCAAGAAGAATATCGATGATCCAAAATCAAATTTAGTGCTTTCGGCTGGCTTGCAAACTCTCGACGGAATTCAAGCGCTAAAGTATGTGCGCACTCGCTACTTCGATGGGCAAGGCGATATTGGCCGCATGAAACGTCAGCAAGAATTTATGTCAGCAGTCATGCGGAAAGCAACCAGCACGGGCACGTTGTTAAATCCAATTAAATTAGTTAACTTCTTC
>JAPLAW010000061.1 GCA_026393075.1 Actinomycetota bacterium
AGTTGGCGGAATATTCTTGGTTGCGCCGATGTCTACTGCTTCGCGTTGCGCATATGTGGTCATGCTTAGCTCACCTTCTCAGTTCCTAGTTTCAGATTCGAAATATATGTTTCGTACTCAGCAGTCGTAACTACCCGCACCGTGAAAAGCATCTGAGAGTGATTACGGCCGCAAAGGATGTTGCATCGACCAGGGAAATCGCCCAATTTATTTGCGGTGAACTCCAGATGATTAGTTACGCCAGGTAAGTTCTGAATCTGAATCATGAATTCAGGGATCCAGAATCCGTGTACAACATCATTTGAATTTATTGTGTAACGCACTCGTTCACCTTGCGGCACAACTAGGACTGGTGGCTTAGCTGGAGTGCCCGTCATTTTCACATCTTTACCAGCATCAAGATAGGTGAATTGCCAAGACCACTGGAATCCATTTACTTCTATTTCATGCTGAACATTTCTTTGAGGCTTAGTTATTTGTGATTCCTTGACGGCTGTGAAGTAAAAGAGAACAGCAACAATTATGAATGGAATTATCGTGTAAGCGATTTCGACCGGCACGTTGTACTGAGTCTGCTTCGGAAATTCTGGCCCATTCTTAGGTGCGCGATGAAATATTGCCGGCCATATAATCAAAATCGCCGTAAAGACTCCAACGACAGCGGCTATTAACCAGGCGTTTGTCCAAAGCGAATGCGAAATTTCGTTAATGCTCGAAACGTCACCACTAAATCCGGAATCAGCGTCTTTTGCGCATCCAGTCAGGGCGAAAATGGCCGGTATTAGAACTACGAGGCCACGACGAGTGGTATTGAATTTCATAGCGTAAGGATAGTGCCCCGCTTAGACGTCGGGTTCAGTCAGGAGTAGCCTTCGATGCGTGGTTCGGGTCACAGGAAATTTCACAAGTCAGTCGCCTCTTCATCCTGCCGCAAAAGCCCTTTTAATTGAAGCTTTTGGTCAGGGCTGGGCAGATCCTGCGAAAATTGGCGATGACTCAGCTAGAACTGCAATCCTTAGAAATGAAGCCATCGAATCAATCGCACAAAATTTAGCCTTACAACCAAGTGAAATTGAAGTAATTGGTGAGCCACGTCTCGGTCAACATTTAGCAATTTCTGGACTACTAAAAAATGAACAGACTTTGCTTCACTCATCGGTTGACCGCAGAAGCGTTTTTGCTGTTGGGGTGGCACATGAAAGTTCTGGTGGAAAAACCCGAATCCTAAATATTGGCTCAGATGGCAGAATTTGTGAGCTAGATCCAGTCGGAGAGCAAAGCGTGTTGGCTCTGCAAGGTGCCAATATTGAGACCGGAATAACTCAAAACGTTGATCACGTCATCGAGAAAATCAATCCAACATATGTGGCACTTGATTACTCCGCAGCTCCAAATCTGCCACTACCCATCCGATGGGACAGTGCAATTTTTGATGCCACCAGTTGGCAAGGTCCAGCGGGTATCGGAATCTTGGCGATCCGTAATTCAACTGCCTGGAAAAACCCACTGCCAAATTTAGGAATTCGCAGAACTCCAGAATCATCTTCATTGCCACTTCTGCTAGCAAGCGCCGTTGCCCTCGATGAATGGTTAAAGATAGAAAAGACTGAAAGCGCTCGGATCAATGAGCTAAATAAACTAATCAGAAAATCACTTTCAGAGGCCGATCTCAGAATCTCTTTTGCCGGCTCTCCATCAGATTCTGTTGGGCAAACAATTGCCCTCGTTGCCGAAGGTTGCGTGGGCGAAGATTTAGTCCGACAATTGAATGAAATTAATTTCGTTCTAGATTCTGGATCTGCGTGTACTGCAGCTCAAATGCAGCCAAGTCACGTACTAGCAGCCCTAGGCATGAAAAGCGAAGGAAACCTAAGAATTACTTTGCATCATGGCGTAACAGAGGCCGAAGTGCGCACACTAATTGGTGCTCTTACTTCAGTTGTGCAGAAATCTCGCTAGCTGCAGCATCTCCGTAAGCTTCGGCAAAACGTGCAACGAACTCACTGGCGGTGAAGCGATATTCCTGAGTGCCAGTTGTTTCAATTACATAAGTTGCAATCATTGAGCCAAGCTGCGCGCAACGTTCGTGGCTTAAACCCCAAGCTAGACCAGCAATAAAGCCTGATCTAAATGAATCGCCTACTCCAGTTGGGTCAATCTTTACCTTTTCTTTCGGAACTGTTACTTGCACAAATTCGCCGCTCTTGGATTCAACTTTCGCACCCTTTGAACCAAGTGTTACAACTCGATACTCAACTAGATTTAGAATTTCAGCATCCGTCCAGCCAGTTTTTTGCATGGCAAGAGCTAACTCGTATTCATTCAAGAATAGATATTTAGCGCCAGTAATTAATTGACGAATTTCCTCGCCACTCATGCGCGCCATCTGCTGCGAAGGATCAGCAGCAAAAGCTATTCCTTTTGAACGACAAACTTCAGAGTGTCGCAACATCGCTTCGGGATCGTCAGGGGAAATTACGACGATATCGAAACGTCCGGTTTTATCCATGATTGGACCAAGTTCAATATTTCGGGCTTCAGACATGGCACCCGGGAAAAACGATGCGATCTGATTGAGCTCTGTGTCAGTTGTAACCATGAAGTGCGCAGTGAATTGAGTGGTGGAAATTAAAACGTGTGAAGTATCAACACCGTGGCGAATTAACCAGGCATCGTAATCTGCCCAATCTTTTCCAACGGCTGCGATTAAAACTGGATTTAACCCGAGAACACCCATGCCGTAAACAATGTTTGCAGCACAACCGCCTCTACGAACTTCGAGACCATCAACTAAGAATGAGAGTGACACTTTTTCAAGGGAGCCGGCCACCAAAGAATCGGTGAATTTTCCCGGAAAGGTCATCAAATGGTCCAGGCCGACAGAGCCTGCAACACCAATTCTCATTAAGTTAAATACGTTCTAGAAATTAATTAAACGAATCGCCGCAAGCGCATGAACCTTGCGCATTCGGATTGTCAATTGTGAAGCCCTGCTTCTCAATGGTGTCTACAAAATCAATAGTCGCGCCCATTAGGTATGGATCGCTCATCTTGTCGATTACAACTTTAACGGTGCCGAATTCGCGCACGATGTCGCCATCTTGAGTGCGATCATCGAAATAAAGCTGATACTTCAGGCCAGAACAGCCACCAGGTTGAACTGCTACTCGTAGACAAAGGTCATCGCGACCTTCTTGGGCCAAAAGTGCGGCAACTTTGCTCGCTGCGACATCGCTCAAAGCGATACTGGCTGTCTTGATATCTACGGCTTCGGTAGTCATTGCTCTCCCCTAAAAATTCTGCTTGCAGGGCTTAATAGTAGCCATGCGAGCGCCAATCCTGCACTCCAAATGCGACAGGAGAGCCAAAATTCGAGAGAATGTCGCCATGGCCTTAACCGATCTACTTCTGATGGGGCGCGAACGCGATCTAACCAGCGAACGCGGTGTCTCGTGTGCCGGCGAACTGCCTGCAGCCAGTGACCCAGATTTGGTTGAACGAGCTCGTGCTGCGCGATCTGCCCTGGGTTCAAAGGTAATGATTCTTGGCCATCACTATCAGCGCGATGAAGTTATTGAATTCGCTGACATTACTGGTGACTCATTTAAGTTGGCTCAAGCAGCTGCCGAAAATCCGCAAGCCGAATATATAATTTTTTGCGGCGTTCACTTTATGGCTGAAAGCGCCGACGTCTTAACTACTGCTAATCAGAAAGTTATTCTGCCCGATCTGGCAGCAGGTTGCTCAATGGCAGATATGGCTAGTGCTAATCAGGTCGATGATTGTTGGAATCAATTAGCTAAAATAGGAATTGCAGCGAAAACAATTCCAGTTACCTACATGAATTCGTCCGCCGCGATCAAGAGTTTTACTGGGAAAAATGGCGGCACTATCTGCACTTCGTCTAACGCCAAAAGTGCAATGGAGTGGGCCTTTACCCAAGGTGAAAAGATTCTCTTCTTGCCTGATCAACACTTAGGCAGAAACACTGCAGTTCTTTCAATGGGACTATCGCTAGCCGATTGCGTGGTTTGGAATCCTTGGAAACCGATGGGCGGCTTAACCGAAGCCGAATTACGCGCCGCCAAAGTAATTCTGTGGCGCGGTCATTGTTCGGTGCACGGTCGTTTCAGCGCGCAGAATGTTGCTGATGTTCGTGAGCGAGTTCCGGGTGTAAAAGTATTAGTCCACCCTGAATGCCAGCACGAAGTTGTTTCAATTGCCGATGTGGTTGGTTCGACCGAAAAGATTATTCAGACTGTCGCTAATTCCCCAGCCGGTTCTAAGTGGGCTATCGGAACCGAACTCAATCTCGTACAGCGCTTATCGCGCACCATGCCGGACAAAGAAATTCTCTTCCTTGATAAAACTGTTTGTTATTGCTCAACTATGAACCGAATCGATTTGCCTCATCTAGTTTGGGCCATGGAATCGTTAGTACAAGGCCAGTTAGTCAATCAAATCATCGTGCCTGAAGACGTTCGCAAGTACTCCAAACTCGCCTTAGAGCGCATGCTGGCTCTATAGTTTCGCCATGACTGAAGAAGCCGCAAAAAAAGGTCGTCCAACACCTTCTCGCAAAGATGCCGAATCAAAGCGCAAAGTTTCAACACTTGCCCCGGTAATTGGTAAAGAAGCTAAGAAGCGCGAAAAAGTCTTGGCTCGTGAACGTCGCGTCGCTGCGCGTGAGGCCTACTTACGTGGCGATGAAAATGCACTGCCTCTTCGTGATCGAGGCCCAGTTCGCCGATTTGTCCGCGACGAAGTTGATGCGCGCCGTTCAATCGGTGAATTTTTCATGCCAATTATTTTCGTAGTGCTGCTTTTCTCAGTCGTTCCGAATATGACAGTAAACGTCATAGCGATCGTGCTGATGTACACAGTTCTCTTATTTGCCGTCGTTGATGGTTTCTTCTTGAGTCGCAAACTTAAGAAACAGATTATTGCGAAATTCCCTGATGCTAATCCCAAGGGTCTTGGAATGTATGGCTGGTTACGTTCGACTCAGATGCGCCGTTTACGCGCACCTAAGCCGTCAGCGGCATATCAAAAGAAAAAGTAATTAAGCGCGAGGCTTTGGACTACCCATCAAGTTTGGGTCCGTTTGAACAATCGGCTTTAAAACTGCATTAATTTCCTTGACCACTGCTGGTTCCAATTTGATTCCGCTACCTTTGGCATTTTCAGTAACTTGCTTCGGTTTGGTTGCCCCCATAATCGCACTTGCCACATTTGGATTATTAAGAATCCAAGCTAAAGCTAACTGAGACATAGTCAGACCTTGCGCATCGGCAATTGGCTGCAACTTGGCAACGTGACCGAGGAATTCATCATTCATCATGCCTTGCATAAACTGACCATTGTTATTCTTATTTGCGCCACGTGAATCTGTCGGAACTTTTTTGCCTGGTAGATATTTACCGGTTAGAACGCCTTGAGCCAGCGGTGAGTAAACGATCTGGCTAATACCTTCGCGCTCGCAAAGTGGCACAACCTTTGCCTCGATAACTCGATAGATTGCAGAGTAAGAAGGCTGGTTCGAGACAATTCGGTTGTATCCCTTATCGTCTTGAATTTTAAGGGCATCTTGAATTTCAGTGTGCTTCCAATTAGAAACGCCAATGTAATTAACTTTGCCTTGACGAATCAAATCATCAAAAGCACTAAGTGTTTCTTCGAGCGGAGTTTCATAGTCAAAGCGGTGTGCCTGATAAAGATCGATGTGATCAGTTTGTAAACGCTTTAACGATGCGTTGCAAGATTCCATGATGTGCTTACGCGAAAGCCCACGATCATTTTTGCCAGTGCCAGTTGGAAAATAGACTTTAGTAAACAATTCGTAAGACTCGCGCTTTACGCCCTTGAGCGCCTTACCCAAAATGGTTTCAGCTTTAGTTCCAGCGTAAACGTCGGCAGTATCAAAAGTAGTGATGCCCGCTTCGAAGGCCGCTTTCACGCAGGCGTTTGCCGCGGTTGCCTCTACTTGGTTTCCATGGGTGATCCAGTTTCCGTAAGAGATTTCCGAAACATACATTCCGGTATTACCTAAGCGGCGATATTCCATTTTGATTCTCCCCTGGTCCTTTAGCGAACGTGCGATGCCATAAACGGTAACTTAACGATCTCAACTTTTGAAGTCCGGCCACGCACATCTAGCTCAAGTTGCTGTCCTACCTTAAGATCCGAACTCACCAGCGCTAGCGCTATGCCTACCTTTAGGCTCGGTGAAAATGTCCCACTTGTAACGATGCCGACTTCTGCGCCTTCATGCAGAACCTGCATATCGGGGCGCGGAATGCCCCGGTCAAGTGACTTGAGTGCAACTAGTCGTCGTGGGACACCGTTTTCTTTCTGAGCTTTCAAAACTTCCCTGCCTTGAAATTGTGGCTTGTTCCATCCGACTGCCCAACTAGCACTTGCTATTACCGGTGAGATTTGAAGTGAGAGTTCGTGGCCGTGAAGTGGATAGCCCATCTCGGTTCGCAATGTGTCGCGAGCACCAAGACCGCAAACTAGACCTTCGTTTGTTTCAACTTGTTCAACTAGCGCATCCCAAACAGTTAGCGCTTCATTCCACTTTGGCAATACTTCGAAACCATATTCACCGGTGTATCCAGTTCGGCAGACAATTACATCGCAACCAGCAATCGATACATAAGTAAATGCCATGTAGTCAATTTCGATCTGTAATCCGAAGTGTGCTAAAACTTTTGCAGCCATTGGGCCTTGCAGAGCAATTACGCCATACTCATTATGCAGATTGGTAACTGCGATTCCACTTGGCGCGCTAGCTTGCAAGTCTGCAACGACAGCGCTGGTATTAGAGGCGTTTGGAACTAGAAAGAAATCAGAAGCTGAATTGCGATAAATAATTAGGTCATCAATCACGCCACCTGCGTTGTTGCACAACATTGAATACTGAGCTGCACCATCGGTAATTTTAGTTAAGTCGTTCGTCAACATTGAATTCAAAAAATCAAGTGCACCTTCACCAACCACCGATGCCTTTCCGAGGTGCGAAACGTCGAAGAGTCCAACTTGCTCGCGAACCGCAGCATGCTCAGCTAAAACGCCGGCCCCGGGATATTCGATCGGCATTAGCCAGCCGCCGAAATCAGCCATCTTGGCGTTACGGGCTAAATGGCGCTCATGTATTGGAGATTGCTTCATGGCGCACAATCTATCGCTACATATTCTGGTATTCCTGCTTTAGACTCAGCCAAGTTCAGCCGCAACGACAATATAGGGAGTCCCATGAAATCAATCCGTTTATCCGATGCCTTAGTTTCCGATGATATTTTGATTGTTGGTTTAGCTAAAGGCGCTAAAGCGGATACCTTGAAGATTGAATCTGGCTCGGTTTCACTCGACGAAAAATCCTTGCTCTCGGCCCTAAAAGACTTGGGTGCGACAGGTTCCGCTAATGAGATTACTAAGTTGCCAGGTTCAACTACCCGATTATTGATATTCACGGGTCTTGGTGAGGCTAAGAAAGATTACGGACACGAAGTTCTACGTCGTGCTGCCGGTGCTGCATCTCGAGCATTAGCTGGCGAGAAAAGCGCTGCCGTCGCGCTGCCAACAACTTCAATTGAGCAAGTTGCCGCAGTTGCTGAAGGTATGGCCTTAGGTGCATACGCATTCGATGAATTCCGCGGATCCTCTAAAGCCGAACGCAAAGCTCCCTTAGCTGGCGCGACTGTTCATACCAAGATGGCAACTTCAACTGAAGCCAAAACTGCCGTCAAGCGAGCTGTGATCATCGGTGAATACACAAAACTAATTCGCGACTTGATCAATACTCCCCCAAGTCACTTGACGCCAGATTCATTTAGCAAGCAATTTGCCGCGGCCGTTAAAAAACTCGGTGGTTCTGCTGCGCATCTAAAAGTTACTATTTTAAATGAGAAGCAATTGCGCGATGGTGGTTACGGTGGCATCTCAGGAGTTGGCCAAGGATCTGCTAATCCACCACGTTTATTGCACATTGCTTATAACCCGCCAAAGGCGAAGAAGAAGTTGGCATTTATTGGCAAAGGAATAACTTTCGACACCGGCGGTTATGCGCTAAAGCCAGCTGCAGGTATGGAAGCAATGAAATCAGATATGAGTGGTGCTGCGGCAGTTAGCGCAGCAATTTTGGCAATCGCTGAACTTAAATTGCCAATAGCAATTGATGCGTGGGCGGCAATGGCTGAGAATATGATTTCTGATAACGCCACTCGACCAAGTGATATTCATACTATGTATGGTGGAAAAACAATTGAAGTTTTAAATCCTGATGCTGAAGGTCGATTAGTTATGGCTGATGCGCTAGTCAAAGCCCAAGAATCTAAAATGAAATTAGATGGAATCATCGATGTGGCCACTCTTACTGGCGCACAAGTAGTTGCTCTCGGAACTCGCACTAGTGCAGTCATGACAAATAACGAAGAATTCCGTGCGCAGTTCTTAGTTGCCGCTGATCAAGCGGGCGAAGCTTTTTGGCCGATGCCACTGCCTGAGGAACTTCGCGCATCACTTGATTCAACGGTTGCCGACATGGCCAATATTGGCGATCGCATGGGCGGCATGTTGGTAGCTGGCATATTCCTTAAAGAGTTCATCCCCGACGAACTGCCTTGGCTCCACTTAGATATTGCTGGCCCTGCCTATAACGAGGCTAAGGCCCACGGATATACCCCAATCGGTGGTACCGGAATCGCGTTCCGATCATTAATCCGTTTGGCCGAGATCACTAGCGAAAAATAGCCACCAGTTAGTTAGATCGCCCGAAGGCTGGCAAGATAGGGCTATAGATCGCTAATGGCTGAAAGGTTGACCGTGGCTCAATTCGACTTGGTAATTCTTGGTGGTGGCAGCGGCGGTTACGCCTGTGCCCTTCGTGCAGCTCAACTAGGTAAGAACGTTGCCCTGATCGAATCCGGAAAACTAGGCGGAACCTGTCTGCACCGCGGATGCATTCCTACCAAAGCCCTTTTGCATTCTGGCGAGATCGCCGATAGCGCACGCGAAGCAAGTACTTTCGGCGTCAATGCCCAATTCCTATCAATGGATATGGTCGCAGTTAATGCTTATAAAGATGGTGTGATTTCTAAACTGCACAAAGGACTACAAGGGCTGGTTAAGTCTCGCAACATTACTTTTGTTGAAGGTCACGGGCGTTTAGTTTCAAAAGATACTGTCGAAGTAAATGGTGAGCGCTACACCGGAACTAATGTTGTTTTAGCAACTGGTTCTTATGCCAAATCTCTACCTGGTCTTGAAATCGACGGAGTTCGAGTCATGACTTCAGATCACGCAACAAACCTGAGTTATGTTCCCAAGTCTGTAATCGTGCTCGGCGGCGGAGTAATTGGTTGCGAGTTCGCATCGGTCTGGAAATCATTTGGCGCTGAAGTAACCATCATTGAAGGCTTGTCGCATCTAGTCGCGCTCGAAGATGAATCAAGTAGTAAGCAATTAGAACGTGCCTATCGTAAGCGTGGCATTAACTTTGAACTCGGAGTTCGCTTTAAGTCTCATACTGTTACAGCCGATGGCGTAACCGTTGAACTCGAAGATGGCAAAACTTTCTCAGCCGATGTACTTCTTGTCGCTGTTGGTCGTGGGCCCGTTTCGGCAAACCTTGGCTACGAAGAACAAGGCATCACCATGGATCGCGGCTATGTATTAGTTGATGACAAATGCCGCACCAACGTGCCAGGAATCTGGGCAGTTGGCGACTTAATCCCTACTTTGCAATTAGCTCACGTCGGTTTCGGCGAAGGAATTTTAGTTGCCGAGGAAATCTGCGGATTAAACCCTCGTCCAATTAATTACGATGGTGTTCCACGTGTTACTTATTCTGAACCAGAAGTAGCATCTGTTGGTTTAACCACTGCGCAAGCTAAAGAGCGTGGGCATGATGTTGTTGAGCTAAATTACGATTTAGCCGGAAACGGTAAAGCACAAATCTTGCGCACGGCCGGCTCAATTAAGTTAGTTTCACAAAAAGGTGGCCCCGTACTAGGCATTCATATGGTTGGTGCTCGTGTTGGTGAACTATTAGCAGAAGCGCAATTAATCTTTAATTGGGAAGCTACCGCTGATGATGTTGCGCCACTTATCCATGCACACCCAACACTTTCAGAAGCAATGGGTGAAGCCCATATGGCACTTGCCGGTAAACCATTACACGCCCACGGATAACTAAGAATTTCAATCAGGAAACCAAGGAGATATAGAGATGACCTTCTCACTAACAATGCCAGCACTTGGCGAGAGCGTTACCGAAGGTACGGTCACACGTTGGCTTAAAAATGAAGGCGACCAGATCGCAATCGATGAGCCACTCCTTGAAGTATCGACCGACAAAGTTGATACTGAAATTCCTTCACCTGTTGCAGGCGTTTTACAAAAGATTGTTGTTGGAATTGATCAGACCGTTGCAGTTGGTGCTGAATTGGCGATCATTGCTGATGGCGCAGCCGTTGCTGCGACTCCAGCTCCCGTTGCGGCACTAGCAGCTCCAGTTGCGCCTGTTATGGCGGCACCAGTTGTTTCAGCACCAGCTCCCGTTGCTGTTCCCGTTGCATCAGCGCCAAGTGGCGCAGGCACCGTAATTTCAATGCCAGCTCTTGGTGAATCTGTTTCCGAAGGCACAGTTACCCGTTGGTTAAAAAATGTTGGCGACTCAGTTGCAGTAGATGAAGCGTTACTTGAAGTTTCTACCGACAAAGTTGATACCGAAATTCCATCACCAGTTGCTGGCATCTTGCTTGCTATTGATGTGCCGATTGATACAACTGTTGCAGTTGGTGCACGTTTAGCTTTAATCGGCGCATCTGGTTCTGCGCCAGCTCCTGTTGCTGCAGCACCTGCGGCCCCGGTAGTTGCAGCTGTCGTAACTCCCCCACCTGCTGCGCCGGTCGTTACAGCTCCAGTAGTTGCAGCACCAGTTGCCGCCGCACCCGTTGCAGTTGCACCAGTTTCCGCTGCTCCTATTTCTAAGCCAGCTGATGCTTATGTAACTCCACTTGTTCGCAAGCTAGCTTCTGAACTTGGCGTGAATCTTGCAGTTGTTAAGGGCACCGGAATAGGCGGCCGGATTCGTCGCGAAGATGTTGAACAAGCCGCGCCTGCGCCAGTAGTGGCAGTTTCGGTATCGCCAGTTGCAGCCGCACCAGTCAGTTCAGCTCCTCGCACATCAGCACCGACTATTGCGGTATCGCCTCTTCGCGGAACCACTGTGACTATGTCACGTCTACGCAAAGTTATTGCAGCTCGCATGGTTGAGTCACTGCAAGTTAGTGCGCAATTAACAACTGTTATCGAAGTCGATGTTACAAAGATTGCTCGTCTGCGCGATAAGGCAAAGGCAAGTTTCGAAGCTCGTGAAGGCGTAAAACTTTCCTTCCTTCCGTTCTTTGCCGTTGCGACTTGTGAAGCGCTTAAGCAACACCCAGTACTTAACTCATCTGTCGAAGGTGATCAAATCACTTATCACGGCACAGAACATTTAGGTATTGCAGTTGATACCGAACGCGGTTTATTGGTTCCGGTAATTGCCAATGCTGGCGATCTAAATATGGGCGGCATTGCTCGCAAGATTTCTGATCTTGCATCACGCACACGCGATAATAAAGTAACTCCTGATGAACTTGGCGGCGGTACTTTCACTCTTACCAATACAGGTAGCCGTGGCGCGCTATTTGATACCCCAATCATTAATCAACCTCAGGTTGCGATTTTAGGCCTAGGTGCAATCGTTAAGCGACCAATGGTTGTTCGCGGTGAAGATGGCGGCGAGACAATTGCCATTCGTTCAATGGTCTACCTTGGTCTCTCTTACGATCACCGCGTAGTCGATGGCGCAGATGCAGCCCGATTCTTAGTGACTTTGAAAGAACGCCTTGAAGGTGGCGCTTTCGAATCTGATTTAGGACTCTAACTTGTTGCCGCCACAACGTATTGCCATCACAGGCGCATCAGGACTAATCGGTAGCGCATTAGTTGGTTATCTAAAGTCTCAAGGTCATACAGTCCAGCGCTTAGTACGACGTCCTGCAGTCTCCAGTGAAGAAATAACCTGGGATCCAACTGCTGGCACTGTTGATATGGATGCACTCGCTGGCGTCGACGCGGTAATTCACTTAGCTGGTGCTGGAGTTAGTGATAAGCGTTGGACCAAAAAGTATAAGAGTGAGATTCTAAATTCACGTTTACTAGGTACTGCAACAATTGCAAAAGCTGTCGCCGTCGTTAAGCCACAAGTTTTCATTTCAGCAAGTGCAATTGGCTGGTATGGCGAGAGTGGAAATCGCGCGGTTGTTGAAAGTGATCGCGCTGGTGATGATTTCTTAGCGGCTGTTTGCCATGAATGGGAATCTGCCGCCGACCTCGCTGGCGATGTGCGCACGGTAAAGCTTCGTACCGGTTTGGTACTTGACCCAACTGGTGGCGCACTTGGCAAGATGTTGCCAATCTTTCGTTTTGGGTTAGGCGGCAAGCTCAGTAACGGTAAGCAATGGTGGTCTTGGGTTACATTGCATGATCAAATTCGCGCAATTGCATTCCTCTTAGAGAGCAAGATCTCTGGTCCAGTTAATTTAACTTCCCCAAACCCAGTAACTAATTCCGAATTTACCGCGGGCCTGGCACGTGCGATGCACCGTCCAGCACTTTTCCCAGTTCCTGCTTTTGCGCTAAAAGTAGTGCTTGGAGGCTTCTCGGCCGAGGTACTTGGCTCAAAGAAAGTTATGCCGCAGGTACTTACCGAAGCTGGCTTTACTTTCGATTACCCGCATATTTCATCGGCGCTCGAAAAGTTAGTTGATTAATTAGCTAACACAGCTATTGCGGCTAATCGTCCTGATTTAAGTGCCCCGTTTTGTGACGGGCCGACTTGTCCGTCGCCTGCCAAATAAATTCCATCACGTATGCGACTTTCAATTGGCTGTGTTATTCGCTTTGTACCAATCGGCAGCGCTGCTGGAATTTCATACTTAGCAATTAACTCCCAATCGCGATTATCGCAGTTATACATCGTTGCTAAATGTCGGCGAACTTCAGACTCAGTGACGCCAACATCGGTGGTGGAAGAGACTAAGTTCTTACCCGTTGGTGCGTATTCAGGAATGAAATTTGAGATTACTAAAGTGTTAATCACGGAGCCTCTGTTTTGGCCGTCGACAATGAGTTGGCCGTGTGAGACCGGTGCCTTTGGGGCGTTGTGATACCAAGTTGTACAGCTAGCTAGTTTTGTCACTGAAGTCTGATCAAGTAACTGCGCCGAAGTAGTGCTGTCGGTTGCCACAATAATTTCACTTGCCTGAATAACACCATCGGAAGTATCGATGAGTCCAGACTTAATCGAATTAACAGTAACGCACAACCTGAGATCGCTAATCTCATTTGCCATTGCCGCAGAAAGCGCGCCTACCCCAGCTCTTGGCAACCCAGGCTTTCCGCCAATAAACGTCTTAATAATTTCTAAACCCGTATCGGCTGAGATATTTGATAAATCAGTCAAATAAACACCACGGAGGAATGGTCTTAGTACTTTTTCGTAAGTCTCACCCAAACCAGATGCTGAAAGGTACTCATGAATTGATATTTTAGGACTTGGCCGACCTGCTAATACTTTCAAGAGCGCAGCCTTGTTTAACAAGCTTCCCGTTGCGGAATCAAAGACCGATTTCAAATATTTACGCGGATCCCCCAATCGATGTACTTCTTCATCTATCGCGACATTTATTGCTCGGTCGGCAAATCTGAAATCTATTTTGTCTAACAAATTCAAAGTAACTAGTTCAGGGTATTTGGCGTTAATCAATTGAAAACCACGATCACAGGTAAAGCCATCGATCTGATCTGATTGCACCCGCCCGCCGGCACGATCTGCAGCTTCCAGGACAACTACTTCGCGACCAGCATTTTGCAATTGAGCAGCGGCGTTCATTCCAGCTAAGCCGGCACCAATTACGACAACTGGTTTATTCACGAAAATTCAGTTCGCGCGCTTTATCAATAATCGTGGCAACCGCAATTATTTCAGCCTTGCTTACTGGCAACTCATTCTTGCCAGCAATAGCACTGGCAACTAGTTCGTAGAAGCGTGCATAGTTTCCGTCTTCAACTTTCAATTCACTAGCCACATCGCCACGCATTATGCGAGCTTCTGACTTGGTAGAGACGTCCCACTTGCCATCGTGCGGCACTTTGCCGGCTCGCAATAACGCTTCTTGTGGATCTAGTTCGCCAATAACTAGTGCTCCGTTTGTTCCCATCATTCGGATGCGCGGTCCAGGTGCTCCGACTATGGAACTGGTCGAAAGATATGAATCAACTCCGCTTTCATGTTTTAAAACTAGGACCACATCGTCATCAGATGCCCCACGAATGCTGCGAACACTTGCTGAAACTAATTCAGCTGGGCCAAACCAATCAAGGGCCGTTGAAACTAAATGTGATTGAAGATCAAGCAGCAATCCCCCACCTTCTTCGGCGCTGCTTTGTTCGCGCCAAGACTGAGCAGCGAGGTCAGGACGGTAACGTTCAAAACGAGAATCGATCCGAAAAACTTTACCAATCTCATTTTCTTCAATCACTCTTTTGATGGTTAGTGAATCTGAATCAAATAAGCGATTGTAGAAAGCTGTTACCGGAACTCCGGTTTCATCAGAAACTTTAAGGATCTCCATAGTCTCGGTTAGATTACGACCCATTGGCTTATCAACAACTGTTGGTATGCCAGCATGCAGCCCTGCTATCGCTTGCTCAACGTGGACCGAATTAACTGATGCCACAATTACTAAATCCAAATTTTGTGCCAGCAGTTCTCGCATATCCGTGACAACCTTGGCGGCTGGAAAATCTGAATTAACGTGTGCGATACGTTCCGGATTTGAAGTCAGAACCGCAACTAGTTCTAACCCGCATCCTTTAAGTAGCGGCGCGTGAAAGTATCGGCCAGCTAAACCATAGCCAGCTAAACCAACGCGAAGCGTCATTTACTCTCCGAACGAGAAGCTAGTTAGCTGATTTAGATAACTTAGATGGCCACCATACCTTAGGGCCAATTTCGCTCACTAACGCAGGTACCAGAATCGAGCGCACGATAATTGTGTCCAGTAGAACTCCGAATGCAACAGCAAACCCAAGTTCGGCCAGGAATACCAGTGGCAAAATTCCGAGAACGCCGAAGGTTGCAGCGAGAACAACTCCGGCTGAAGTTATTACTGAACCAGTAACTGTCAGGCCCTTGATCACACCTTTGCGGGTACCAAGTTTTAACGATTCTTCACGAACTCGGGTCATCAAGAAGATGTTGTAATCGATGCCGAGGGCAACTAAGAAGATGAAGGCAAATAGTGGAAATGAGGTATCTCCGCCCGCGAAGCCAAAGATGTGGGTAAAGACCAGAGCGCAGACACCGAGCGTTGCATAATATGAAAGCACGACGGTGGCCAGAAGCATTACTGCACTGACCACGCTACGCAATAGCAAACCCAAAATCAGAGTAATCAGTAGCAGAACTACTGGAATTACGGTGCGGTTGTCATGTTTCGCGGCTTGATCAGTATCAAAATAAACTGCCGTAGTTCCACCGACTAAAATCGAACTATCAACACTCTTAACTGCCTCTCGAATTGCTGGAATTCGATCTCGCGATTCACGCGAGTCAGGCGCAGATGAAAGTGTCACATTTAGAACTGAAAGACCGTCTTTGATCATGACTTGGCCGGCAATCATCTCTGGCCCTACGCCCGTGACGCCTTCGATATTGCGTAACTTAGCTGTGGCAGCGGGGATTAAGCCATTCTTTAATATGACTTTAGTCGGATCACCTTCGCCACCTGGAAAGTGATTTAACAATAATTTCTGGCCAACTACTGATTCCGGGTTACCTGTGAAACTTTCAGATGTTGATAATCCATCAGTTTTCAAAGTAGTAGAAAAAGCAGCTAACACAACTAGCAAGAGACCTGTCGCAATCCAGGCTTTACGTGGTTTGCGTTCTACTAAATTGCCAACTTTTGCCCAAGTGCCGGTTAATTGTGAATCAACGTCATCAAATCTTGGAATACGTGGCCAGAAGATCCAACGACCGAAAACAATTAACAGCGCTGGCAATAGCGTCAAAATTGTGATGACAGCGGCGACAATTCCAATCGCGCCAATTGGACCAAGGCCACGGTTACCCGATAAATCACTTAGCAACAAAACTAATAGGCTAATTGCAACTGTTGAACCTGAAGCAACAATCGGTTCAAAAATTCCTTTATACGCCGCTTTCATGGCATCAATACGAGAGGCATGGTGGTGCAGCTCTTCGCGATATCTCGAAATCAGAAGTAGTGCATAGTCGGTTGCTGCACCGAGTACTAGAACCGACAGAATTCCTTGGGACTGGCCATTGACATCGATCACTTCATTTTTAGCTAATAGATAAACAATGCCACCAGCAGTTGATAATGCAAAAGTTGCGGTCAATAACGGCAGGATCCAGAGGATTGGAGATCGGTAAACCACGATCAAAATCAGCGCTACAACGCCTAAGGTGGTTAGCAGTAACGTTGAGTCCAAGTCGCCGAAAGCACCAAATAGGTCGCCAATTAATCCACCTGCACCAGTTACATATGAATCGAAGCCAAGATCTTTTGCAAATGGCGTGAAGTCTTCGCGTAGTGCTTCAACAATTGCTGGAAGAACTGGTTCTTTATTCGGCAATGATTCTGCGATCGCAGTTCCATCTAGCAAAATCGAAGCTAGTACGGCTTTTCCATCGGGTGCCGGAAATGCGGAAACACTACTGCCAGGCATTAGGAATTTAGAAAGTGGAACATCGGTTCCACCGAGTTTTAAGTCGCCAACAGTTTCGAGGTGCGCATTAATTTGTTGCAGAACTTCTGGTCCAACATTTCCTTCGAGCAAAACTAAAGTGGGGAAAGCTGTAGATTCTCCGGCGGCAAAACTTTCAAGTAGCTTTACTGCTTTAGTTGATTCAGCGCTATCTGGAAGAAAAGCGGAATTATCGTTTTTCTGAACACTAGTTAGGCTGCCAAAGAGCGGCCCGAAGAAACCAGTAACACCAAACCAAGCAATGACTACCAAAATCGCAATAGCGATCGGCTTACGCTTAGAACTCATGGTGTTGCTACCCATAGGTGAAACTGACATTTAACTGGCCCCTTTTGCGCGAGATCTAGAAATCCGTCGCCTCGATTGGTAATGAGCGTGATTCTACCTTTAGGCTATTGGCTATGACCATTCAAGCCGCTCTGACATCTGGTCAAATTGCAGTAGCACGCAGCGGATTGGTCGATTATGAGAATGCGCTGAAAATACAACGCAATTTTCATGCCGAAATTGTGGCTGATGAACGGCCAAACACCTTAATTTTGCTCGAACATCCTTCGGTTTATACGGCGGGTCGCCGAACTGACATTTCAGATCGCCCAACAGATAACACCCCGGTAATTGAGGTTGATCGTGGCGGAAAAATTACTTGGCACGGGCCTGGCCAACTCGTTGGATACCCAATTGTGAAATTAGCTAATCGCTTAGATGTAGTTGGTTTCGTTCGACAACTCGAAACTGCGCTGATTAAAACTTGTGAACAATTCGGTTTATCGGCAATGCGTTATCCAGATCGCTCTGGGGTTTGGCTGCGCGATGATAAAGGTGATCGCAAGATTGCTGCCATCGGCATTCGGGTCGCTAAAGGCGTGACTATGCATGGTTTCGCACTAAATGTTAATCCAGACTTAGCTGCCTTTAATCAGATTGTTCCCTGCGGAATTTCAGATGCCGAGGTAACTTCGATGAGCAAAGAGTTAACTCGAGAAGTTACAATTGCCGAAGTATCACCAATTTTAGAACGTGAACTTTTTGAAGTGTTAACAAAGGTGAGCGCATGACAATTGCACCCGATGGCCGCAAGATGCTTCGTATCGAAGCTCGCAATGCTGAGACTCCGATTGAACGTAAGCCCGAATGGATTAAGACCCGTGCCAACATGGGCCCTGAATATACGCAACTCCGTTCACTGGTTAAGAGCGAGGGTCTGCACACTGTTTGCCAAGAGGCAGCTTGCCCAAATATTTTTGAATGCTGGGAAGATCGCGAAGCCACCTTCCTAATTGGTGGCGACCGCTGTACACGTCGTTGCGATTTCTGCAATATCGATACTGGTAAACCACTTCCGATTGATCGCAATGAGCCAACCAAGGTCGCGGAATCAATCAAGAAAATGCAATTAAATTACGCCACGATCACTGGCGTTACTCGCGATGATCTGCCCGACGAAGGTGCCTGGCTATACGCCGAGACCATTCGCAAAGTGCATGAGTTAAATCCAGGTACTGGCGTTGAAATGTTGGCGCCAGATTTCAACGCCAATCCTGAGCTACTCAATCAAATCTTTGAAACTCGGCCAGAGGTATTTGCTCACAACCTAGAAACTGTGCCCCGTATTTTCAAAGAAATTCGACCAGCTTTCACTTATGACAAGTCGCTATCTGTAATAACTATGGCGCGCGATTATGGCCTGATTACAAAGTCGAATTTAATTCTCGGGCTAGGTGAAACTCGCGAAGAAGTTTCTCAAGCCCTAGTTGATCTACATGCAGCTGGCTGTGACTTAATCACGATTACTCAATACCTACGCCCTACCAATAAACATCACCCAGTTATTCGTTGGGTTAAGCCAGAAGAATTTGTTGAATTAGCGAGTGAAGCTAAAGAGATTGGCTTCTCTGGAGTTATGAGCGGGCCGCTTGTTCGCTCAAGCTATCGCGCTGGTCGTTTATACAAGCAAGCGCAAGATGCCAAAGCCGCCCTCAATGGCTGATCGCGTCTATCCCCCAGTAATTGTTTTCCTTAAAACAACTTGGAAATATCTTGGTTTAAAATTCACTTTTACTGGTGATGTAAACATTCCACGCAATGGTGGCGCTATCTTGGCGATAAACCACATCGGTTATTTAGATTTCGCACTCGCCGGGACTGCCGCACTTCCAGTTAATCGTTATGTTCGATTTATGGCGAAGAAAGAAATTTTCGAGAACAAATTAGCTGGGCCGCTAATGCGCGGAATGCATCACATCTCAGTTGATCGAGCTAATGGTTCGGCCTCTTTTGTTGGCGCTTTGCGAGCACTTCGCGCTGGCGAGATCATCGGTATTTTTCCGGAAGCCACAATCTCGAAGAGTTTTGAAATCAAAGAGTTGAAGTCAGGTGTCATTCGATTAGCGATGGGTGCTGGCGTTCCAGTGATTCCAACAATTGTGTGGGGTAGCCAACGGATTTGGACTAAAGGCGTTAAGCGAAATCTCAAGCGAAACAAGTTCCCGATTTTTGTAACCTTCGGCGAACCTCTGCACTTTGCCAAAGATGCCGATGTCGAAGCTGGCGAGGCTTTGCTACGCGCAACCATGATCGAGATTTTGCATGAAGTCCAGAGCCGATATCCCGATAACCATGCGGGGCAACGTTGGGCACCTGCGCGTCTTGGTGGTACCGCGCCTGCTCCACTAAACTCCTGACATGTTTAAACGAAAGAAAAATAAGTCCAGCGCACCCAAGGCACCTCGATTTAAAGAAATTCGTGATGCTTACAAAATAACCAAGGCAGCCAAGCCTTGGATTGGTGCCGCTATGGCTGGCATTTTTGTGACTGGCTGGGCGATTGGTATTGCGATCGGTTTTGCGATCGGTCACCCAATTTATCTAGGTTTTGTTTCAGCGCCTTTTGCCGCTTTGTTAGCATTCTTTATTTTCACTCGCCAAGCAGGCTCTGCAGCCTATGCATCAATTGAAGGTCAAATTGGTGCAGGTGCCAGTGTTTTGATGTCGATTCGTAAAGGTTGGTCAACAACTCCGGCCGTTGCTGTATCGCGTAATCAAGATATGGTCCACCGCTCAGTTGGTCGAGCTGGCATTGTTCTAACTGGCGAAGGTAGTAACTCAGTTCGTCAACTTTTACAGGATGAGAAACGCAAAACAGAGCGATACGCACCTGGTGTGCCAATCTATGAATTAATTGTTGGCGATCAAGAGGGTCAAATTCCACTTCGCAAATTGCAGAAGCGCATGAAGAAGTTTCCTAAGAAGTTAACTGCCAATCAGATGCGCGAAGTGCGCGCTCGTCTTAAGGCTGTCGGCGGAATGGCAATGCCAATTCCAAAAGGCCCTATGCCAACTCGTGGAATGAAGATTCGCTAAGCGCGAGTTAATTTAGTTTTACTAAATCGTTCGTGAATTCCACGGCCGTCTTCGTCATAAGTTATTGCCGTAATCACTAGCGCCATCAATCCGGTGCGAATCAGTGCCTGTCGAATACTTGGTAATCCCCCATGATTGAAATCGATTACCTTCATTCTCAGTAACCTGTGTCCAAAAGAAGCACCAGTCAGAACTATCAAAATCGCGTATTCAGCAACGAAAATTAGCGGTGTTACAAAACGAGTTCCCTCAATTCGTTCTGAATAACTGCCACCCCCAGCAAAAAATGAAAAGGCGATCGCATAAGAGGCCAGCCAGTCGATTGTGATGGCTGCCAAACGGCGGCCGAGAGTTACGCCTTCAGGGTGAGTCATGGCGCGAGCCTAGATGATTTAGCGCACAGGAGCCTCTTTATGCGCTCGCCAATGGATCATGGCCGACAAAACCCAGCATTTTTTAACATCGATGTAACACAACAGTTATGAACTTTTGACCGCTGGGGCATAGATTTCCACCCATAAGCAAGGCCTCAATGGCGAGGAAACCGATCGGTTGAATACAAGCAGCCATCATCTGAAAAACAGGAGAAATATGTTTAAGAATTCTGCAGAGATCTTTGCATACATCAAGAAAGAAGACGTTAAATTCATTGACGTTCGCTTCACTGATTTGCCAGGTATCCAACACCACTTCAACGTTCCAGTTGAATCATTTGACGAAGCAGTTTTCACTGATGGTCTGATGTTCGATGGTTCTTCAATCCGTGGTTTCCAGTCAATTCACGAATCAGATATGAAGTTGCTGCCAGTTCCAAGTTCAGCATTCATTGATCCATTCCGTGATCACAAGACTTTGGTAATTATTTTCTCTGTTCACAATCCAGTAGATGATTCAGCTTATTCACGTGATCCACGTGGCGTCGTTGCTAAGGCAGTTGACTACATGCGCTCACTTGGTTTTGCAGATACTGCCTTCTTCGCTCCAGAGGCAGAGTTCTATGTTTTCGATAGCGTACGTTTCAAGACCGGTATCAACGAGGCTTATCACGAGATTCAATCTTATGAAGGTGCTTGGAATACTGGCGTTGAATATGATGCTGATGGCACACCGAACCGCGGATACCGTACTCGCGTAAAGGGTGGCTATTTCCCAGTTTCACCAACAGATCAATTCGCAGATCTTCGCGATGAAATGGTGATGGAACTAGGTCGTGCCGGACTTCTAGTTGAGCGTTCACACCACGAAGTTGGTACAGCAGGGCAGATGGAAATTAACTATCGCTTCAGCGACATTCTTCAAGCTGGCGATGATGTAATGAAGTTCAAGTACATCATTCGCAACGTAGCTTGGGAAGGTGGCAAGACTGCGACCTTTATGCCAAAGCCACTATTCGGTGACAATGGTTCAGGAATGCACGTTCACCAATCACTTTGGAAAGATGGCAAGCCACTGTTCTTCGGCGATGGCTACGGCGATCTTTCAGATATGGCACGTTGGTATATCGGTGGCTTGCTAAAGCACGCTCCATCACTACTTGCGTTTACTAACCCAACTGTTAACTCTTACCGTCGCTTAGTTCCTGGTTATGAAGCACCAGTTAACTTGGTTTACTCAGCTCGTAACCGTTCTGCTTGTATTCGTATTCCAATTACTGGTTCGAATCCAAAGGCTAAGCGCATTGAGTTCCGTTGCCCAGATCCATCATCAAATCCATATCTAGCATTCGCTGCAATGTTGATGGCCGGCCTCGATGGAATCCTAAACAAAATCGAACCACCTGCTCCAGTTGATAAGGACCTCTACGAACTAGAAGGCGCCGAAGCTGCTGCAATCCCTCAGGTTCCAGGTTCACTAGATGAAGTTCTAGATAGCCTCGAAAAAGATCATGAATTCCTCACCAAGGGTGGCGTATTCGCTGAAGATCTCATCGAAACTTGGATTGAATTCAAGCGTAAGAATGAAGTTGATTATGTTCGCTTGCGTCCGCATCCAGCTGAGTTCGAACTTTACTTCGACATCTAAATCGAATTAAGTATAAAAACCCCGTCAGAAATGGCGGGGTTTTTATTTTGCTCAAAAGTTCACTAGGTTTCGCTCATGAGCGATGAACGCGAAAGACTTGATTACCAAACCTTTGGCATCGCTGTGCGCGAACTTGCCCAAAAGATTGCCGATAGTGGCTATCAGCCAGATATTGTCCTTTCAATTGCTCGCGGTGGTCTGTTACTAGGTGGTGCGCTTGGTTACGCGCTAGACGTAAAGAACACTTTCACCATGAGCGTCGAGTTCTATACTGGCGTTAATGAGCGCTTAGCTATGCCGGTCGTGCTCCCACCGGTTCCTAACAAGATAGATTTAACTGGACTTAAAGTTCTCGTTGCCGACGATGTTGCCGATACTGGCAAGACTTTGAAATTGGTTCGAGAGTTCTGTGGCGATTATGTAGCCGAAGTTAGAAGCGCAGTTCTCTACGAAAAATCTCACAGTATTGAAAAACCAGATTATGCCTGGCGCCACACAGACTTATGGATTGAGTTTCCTTGGTCGGTTGAGCCGCCAGTGACTGCTAAGCGTTAACAAACCACTTTCTAGTAACTACTTTATGCATAACAGTTCCGGTTAGGGCAAACATAATTGCCATGTAGACCCAGCCAGTTTGTCCCAATGTGATTGCCATTGCGATTACAAATGATGGGCCAACTGTTCCGCCCACTCCCCAACTAAGTGAATACACGCCTTGGTACTGACCTTGATGTTTCTCATCTGCCATTCCAAAGCCAATACTCCAGGATCCAGATGAACCAACTAGTTCACCGTAAACGTGAACCATCATTGCCAGAATCAGTAACGTGCAAGCCAGTAAAGTATTAACACCTGCGGAAAGCGCGTACAGCAAACAAGCTACTGCCACAGCGAAACCAGCTCGTTGAACTTGTTTAGCGCCAACCTTGATATCTCCGGAACCGCGGCTAACACGGACTTGAAAAAGAATCACACCGATTGTGTTAACCAGCATGATTACCGATACCCACCACCGTGGGGCGCTTGTTTCCTGAACTACCCACAGTGGAATAGCCACATTCTGCAACACAAAATGCAGGGACATAATTCCGTTAAGTGCAGTAACACCTAAAAATCTGAGATCTTTAAGAGCGACAAATGAGAGTGGCTCGCCTTTCTCTACAGTGGGCTCAACAAAAGGCAATCTGCTAAAGACCAGGGCTGCAACTACGAAGGTGGCCGCATCAAGCAGCATCATGGTTTGGTATCCGGCTTGGGTATTTATAGCCAGAGCAACTCCCGCAAAAACAGTTCCCATTGCAATACCAAAATTAGTAACTGAGCGCTGATAGGCACGAATTGTTACGCGGGCATCGCCAGTTCCCAACTTAGAAATCATTGCCATTCGTAAGGTTTGACCGATGGTGCCAACAATTCCTAAGAGAATGGAGAGAAGTAAAAATGGAAGATATGAATGCACAAAGAAAAATCCAGCCATCACAAAACCTTCAGCGGCGTACGCCATGACTGCAATATTTCTGGGTCCATAGCGATCAGCGATATGACCGGCTGGCACGCTAAATAAAAGTGAGACTCCCCCAGCAATTGAAAGAGCTAAAGCAACTTTGGTAGCAGAAAGACCGACAACGGTTGTGAAATAGATGACCTCAATAGTCATAAAGAGGCCGTTGCCGAATGTATTGATCAGCGTGGCAAGAGCAAAGGTGCGAAGAATTGGATCTACCGGAATGAAGCGCCTAATCTCGTTACTTTGGATTCCAATTTCACTAGGCATTGGAGTACCTTAACAAATCAACAAATCCTCAGGCACAATTCCGATTTCACAAGTTAGGATTGGCATATGCGCCGCCGAATTTCATCACAACTACGCAAATTCTTTGCGTTAGAGAGTGCTGGTGGAATATTTCTAGTTTTAGCAGCTCTGATCGCACTGATTATCGCAAATTCCCCGGCGGCCAATGATTTCAACAATGTTATCGACCCGTTTCATGGTTTTATCAATGAGGGCTTAATGGCGATCTTCTTCTTTATGGTGGGCTTGGAAATCCGTAATGAGATTCGCCACGGCGAGATGCGTAACCCGAAAAATGCGGCACTTCCGATTTTTGCAGCCATTGGTGGAATGTTGATTCCTGCACTTATTTACACGATATTCAATTATGGTGGGCCAGGGCAATCAGGTTGGGCGGTACCAATGCCCACCGATATCGCGCTAGCTATTGGCGCGCTAGCTCTGCTTGGTTCACGTATCGACACTTCACTCAAGATCTTTTTACTTACTCTGGCTATCGTAGATGACTTATTTTCGATCGTCATTTTAGGCGTTTTTTACACATCAGGACTTTCACCAGTCAAAATATTCTCAACTATCGGAGTAGTGGCAATTGCACTACTAATGCCTGAGATCAAACGAGTTCCAACTAAACGTTTGATCGAGATACTGCATCCCTGGACTGCATTCCTCATAATTCCGCTGTTCGCACTTACAAATATCGGTGTCGAGATTAATTGGAG
Source organism: Actinomycetota bacterium (assembly GCA_026393075.1). GTDB lineage: Bacteria > Actinomycetota > Actinomycetes > Nanopelagicales > Nanopelagicaceae > Planktophila. The sequence goes on from JAPLAW010000061.1 coordinate 24,745, forward strand.
TTCGCTTGCGCAAACTTTGAGTGGGCCAGTCGCAGGTGGAATTATCTTTGGTCGAGTCGTCGGAAAAATTATTGGCATCACTTTATTTGCTTGGCTCGCAGTCAAGATTGGATTTGCGAGAAAGCCGGACTCGATCTCGTTCTCTGAAATCGCAGGCGCTGGCGCTCTTGCTGGAATGGGTCTAACCGTTTCACTCTTTCTTGCCGAGTTAGCAATTAACGATCAGGCAGTAATTAGTGAAATCAAACTGGGCTTAGTTGCGGCAGCGCTAATTTCTGCAATCCTTGGAATCTTATTGCTACGCCGATTTTCTAAAGCTCAGGACTAATCCGCTTCTTGCAGTTTTATTCGGGCTCTACCTAGCAATAGATATCCGAAGAAACCAATTAGTAAAGCAAAGATGACACCCACGTTGGCGTATGCCCACTGCCCTTCTTTGCCACCGATTGCGCCCATGAAGTAGCCCTGCCAACTTAGCCAACTGGCGAAAGTGTTTGTAACAAATCCCCATCCGATAATTGAGCCAATCGCAACTAGCGCAATAGCAACTGGATTGACGCGACCATATCGTCCAGTTTCAGAAAATAACTCAGCTTCTACATAGTCACGCCTGCGCAGAACGACATCTGCCACAAATATCGCTGACCAAACAGCCACTGGAACACCCAGTGTGATTAGAAAACCTTGGAATGGCATAAAGAAGTCACCTGCGAACCAAACAATATAAATAGTTCCAAATAACATGATGGTGCCATCGATGGCAGCAGCGAATGGGCGTTTTACCTTTACCCCAATAGAAATCAGAGTTAAACCGGATGAATACAGATCAAGGATTGCCCCACCAACTAATCCAAGAATTGCTACCAGGGCAAATGGGATCAGGAACCAAGTTGGTAGCAACTGCGTAAGTGCCCCAATTGGGTCCATAGCAATGGCATCGCTAAGTTCCTTGCTACTGCCAGAAAGAGCGCTGCCGTAGATAACTAAAGTAATTGGAACAATAGAAGCGCCCAATACTGTCCAACCGAAGACGCCTCGGCTAGAAACGTTACGAGGCAAGTATCGCGAATAATCAGCTGCGCTATTTACCCAGCCCAAGCCGATACCAGTAATTGCAAAGATGATTGCCCCAATGAGTCCTGTGGTACTTCCGGCCTCAATCGCAAATACTGATCGCCAATTAACTTCATCGAGAGTTAACACAATGTAAGTAACGGTTGCTAAAACAGTAATTGCGGTAATCCAGCGCTGTAGTTTCATGATTACTGCATGTCCCAGTACCCCACCAAAAATGGTTAACGAGGCAGCAATTAGAAATCCCAGTACTAGAGCTAAATTGCGATCTAGTGAAGTCGCACGTTCTAAAACTGTTCCCGTTGCTAACGTGGCAAGGGATACCAAGACAGTTTCCCAGCCGACGAAGACTAAATATGAAAGTAAACCTGGCAGTAAATTGCCCTTAACGCCAAATGCTGCGCGTGAGAGAGTCATGGTTGGTGCGCTAGATCGCTTACCAGCTAATGAACTAACGCCAACTAACGCGAAGGAACCCACGGTGCCGATAACTGCAGCGATAGTTGCTTGCCAGAAAGAAATTCCGAAACCTAAAAAGAATGCTCCGTAAGACAGTGCCAGCAACGAAACATTGGCGCCAGCCCAAGGCCAAAAGAGATCACGTGCTTTTCCGCGGCGTTCAGATTCGCCGATGAAATTAATATCATTTAATTCAGGTTGCATGCCGGAATTCTAACTTATTGAGAACTTGTACTGCGCAGTCAAAATATGACCGTCTGCTGATGCGATCCGATATTTAACAAGGTATTTTCCTGGTTTAAGAGTTCCCATGAATTCAACACGTGCTACAGCTTTTTTAATTGCGATTTTAGAGGTCTCAATCTTCTTAGCTTTTGAATCTAGGACGACAATTGAGTTAGCGTTCTTACTCTTTAGGGTAATTATCGCTTCGCCAAATTCCAACTGCACATACTTTGGCGCTTTAGTTAAGGTTGAATTCGCGACTGGAAAACTCTTTATCAATTCAGCATGAGCTGATGCACCTTGAGTACCACTAAACACTAGCCCCACTGCGAGCAGCAGAGCTTTTACTTTGCGCATCAATCTAAGAAGAAATCAAGCAGAAAATCCTTGGTACCCGGAACTACCGAATACTTCTCAAGATCTGTGATTCCTTCAGATGCTAGTAATTCATCATCGACAAAGAAATTGCCTGTGCAGCCTTTAGATTCACGATTTAAAATAATGTAAGCAGCATCTGCCAAAATCTCAGGTGTTCGGCAAGCTGCTGTATCAACGCCAGGAATCATTTGCAGAGCTGCGGTATCAATTGCTGTTCTTGGCCAGAGCGCATTTACTGCAATGCCTTCCTTGCGGAATTCTTCAGACATACCTAAAACGCACATGCTCATGCCGTACTTAGCCATTGTGTAAGCAACGTGGTGTTGGAACCACTTAGCTTTCATGGATAGCGGCGGCGATAGCGTCAAAATGTGTGGGTTTCGACCTGCTTTAGCTGACTCGCGAAGATGAGGAATAGCAGCCTGCGAAGTTAAAAATGTACCGCGCACATTTACATCAAACATTAGGTCAAAACGCTTAGCTGGGGTTGCCTCAGTCTTAGTTAAATTAATGGCGCTCGCGTTATTGATCAAAATATCAATACCACCAAACTCTGCCACTGCTTTAGCAATAGCGGCCGTAATCTGCTCCTCATCGCGTAGATCGCATTGGATTGGAAGCGCTACTCCCCCAGCGGCTTCGATCTCTGCGGCAGCGGAATAAATTGTGCCAGGTAGCTTTGGATTAACTTCGGCAGTCTTGGCTGCAATAGCAACGGAAGCGCCATCGCGGGCTGCTTTCAATGCAATTGCTAAACCGATTCCGCGGGATCCGCCAGTGATAAAGATTCTCTTTCCGGCCAGTGACATTATTTACCTTTCTTACTCATGAAGTTCATAAACGCCATCATGGCCTCTTCGGATTGAAGCGCCATTGAAAATAATTGGAACTCGGCTTTCATTACTGCTTCTACTGCATCGT
>JAPLAW010000045.1 GCA_026393075.1 Actinomycetota bacterium
TACCAGTGATTCCATGGTTAAAGGCTAACCCAACAAGTTGCCAAGCGCATCAAATAGTTATCCAAGAATCTGAAGTTGCTGCAAATAAATCCATATCTATTTGGTTTCCATCAGCGCGCGTGACTCGAGATTTCATTAGTCCCTCATGAGCGTAACCAGCGCCCAGCAATACTTTCTTTGAAGCTTCATTGTCATTATCAACTATGCCGGCAAGTCGACGAAGTCCTAGAGTTTGGAAAGCGTAGTTAGTAACCATCTTGCTACCAATTGAGCCATAGCCATGACCGCGCACATCTTTGTTTAGCCAGTAGCCAATTTCACCGATGTGGTTGTTTTCTTCAACTGCATGAATTGAAAACGGTCCGATAAAGGTTTCGCCATCTACCTTGATGGCATCTTGGCTGACCTCTTTAGCAACAGTCAATATCCATTGAATTGCCTTTCGCTCTTCAAAGAGTTGCGGCGCTCTTGTACGGACAAAAGATTGAGCCAACTCTATGGAATATGGCGAAGGCACTGTTGTGAAACGTGGAATAAGCGGGTCTTGGCAGGATTGATAAATCGCATCGATGTCTGCTTCGGACAACGGGCGCAGGGTGAATTGCCCGTGCTGAATTGTCGGAACTTCGCTTGGCCACCAGATCATGTGCTTACGTTAGTGGAACGAGGCCTTTCCTCGATGGGCAATATAGGGATTCCCCAATTACTATTTGTCCATGATTAAATCAACGGCTAAGAAGATATTCTCCAGCGCAATCGCATTTGCCATGTCTATTTCGCTCAGTGTTGTCGCCGTCGGTGCTGGCGCTTTGGGCATAACTGCCCTTAGCGTTACAAGCGTTGGCATGACTGCAGCTAATGCAGCGCCAGTGAATGTGACTAGCAATGGCTGGACTCTTACCGTGCCTGATTTGAACTTCACAACTAGTTCTTGGAAGTTTGTACTTACTCCGAACTCTCCAAACTTCTTAGATGACTTTGATTCTGTAACCCTTAAGTTAAAAGATTCTAAAGGCAAAGAGATTGGCTCTGCTTTTGATTATGCATCTATGGCCAAGGATCCAAAACTAGACTTCACAATGTACGTAAGCGCATCAGATTTCAGCAAAGTAGAGACAACGAGCTCATTTACTGCCACAGTCGAAATTAAACGCGGATATGGCTCAAAGCAGACAAATTTAAATCTAACCTTCTCAGTTCCAACTACTTCATTTCCTAAACGTCCAACGGCTTTTACAGATTACATAAAGTTTTCTACTGATTTAACTAAGCAAGAACTTCCTTTCCCCAAGGATTGTGCACCTTACGAATTTAAATATTCAATTAGCGATCCTTTTTCCGAATTATCACAAGTTGATTTCAAATTAAATGATTCAGCCGGCAAAACTTTAGAGAGTGATTATGCAACTTCTAGAGATCCAGAAATTCAGAAAAGCGAATTTAATGTTTGCGCCTATGATTTAAAGGATTCGGTAGGTCCATATACATTGGTAACCATTCTTAATTTCAATGATTCAACTGGTAAATCTGATTTAAGTACAATCACGAAATTACCAAGTAACAACTTTCCTAAGCGACCAACTGCTTTTGCCGACTACATAACCATGAAGACTGACTTTGCAGTTACTGAAATTCCTTATCCAAAGTCTTGTACTCCATTTGAGTATCAGTACTCAGTAAATGACCCTTATGATGAAATTTCTAGCCTTGATTTCTCTCTTTTGGATGGATCAGGCAAATCATTGGCAAGTGATTTCGATTTCGTTTCAGAAACGGCAACCCAAACTGGTTCAATTTCACTTTGTGACTTTACGATCGCAAAAGCCGTGGGTCCATTTACTCTGAAAGCCACTATCAAGTTCTCTTCATCCACTGGAAAGCCTTCGCTTGAATCAGTTATCCCGGTCAAGATTGAAAACCCAGCCGTTAAGCACTTAACCGCCCTAAATGCACAGGGAGTTGTTTGCGCTAAAGGATCTACTTATTCAGTTGCTAAGACTGACAAATGCCCATCGGGTGCGAAAGCAGTTAACTTCTCGGAGCCAACTGAACTCCAATGGAACACCTTGACTCGCTCGCCAGCTCAAGTAAAAGGTAAGAATTTCATAATCTTTGGATGCGTCGCTCAGTTCGATGCCAACACTGGCGGCTCAAAGTTCCGTGCCTATGCTTCAAGAACCCCATCAGCATCATGGTTAAGTGGCGTGAATTCAATGTTCACTGGAAATGCCAAGAGCCTGCTTAAGTTAAAGGAAGATGATGCCTTCATTGCGAAAGTAAATGTAACTGGCGCAATCAGCTATTCAACTATCGGCAATAAGACATCAGTACCTGCATTCACAGTACGCGATTTCGTGAAGATCGGTAGCTGCTAAACCGCATCCAGAACTGGACGAGCGGAACCTTATCTAGATCGGTAGCTGCTAAACCGCATCCAGTAATTGCCGGATGCAACTCTCCCAAGATCGGTAGCTGCTAAACCGCATCTAGTACTGGACGAGCGGGCACGAAGTATCGGTGACCGTCGGGGGATTCCCAATTGCAGGAGCCATCTTCATTACTGGTTAGTTTCCAGCCGCCATGAGTTTTCATGCGGTGATGTCGACGGCAGAGTGCGCCAAGGTTTGCTGCGGAAGTTTCACCGCCATCTTCCCAAGCTTCAGCATGATCAATATCGGCGCGGGCTGCAGATTGTCTGCAGCCAGGAAACCGGCAGGTTCGATCGCGCGCAATTAAGAAATCAACTAAATCTTGGGGAGGTTGATAGCTATCTCGCCCATAATCAAGAAGTGTTCCCGTATTCGGATCGGTAATAAATCTTCGCCATTTTCCTTCACCTGCGAGCGCGCGCATTATCTGAGCAGGTAACACTCCGTAACCAGCTAGTTGTCCTGGATTTTCTTTAAGCCCCAGCAGGGTTGGTAAATCGATAGTTACATTTACAGAGACAGACCTGCGATGCGATTTCGCTTCATCTGCGGAGAGCGAAACTGCGATACCGGCGATTTCGCTTAACGCATCAGCCCGTTTCATATCCATAGTGCGAAGATCTGGCGCATATTCATTGCTAAATGCGGCTTCTTCTTCAGGGGTCATTTTGATTTGCTCAGCACCAGCACCACTAACACCAGCACCGCTTTTTCTTTTAGCGTTTTCATAAGTACTGGGTGCGCGACCAATAAAGGCAGCACGGATTATCTCGGCTTTTGCAGCGTGATTACGGGCTTCCTCATCGCGTCGATTAGCGCGAATGACGAAATTCTCGATTGCTGACATCACGGTTTGGGCATCTTCAGCGGGAAGGATTGCCACGACTGTGGCCATTCCATCGGATTCGCGATAAATCGAAACTTTGCGAGTTTCGCGTGCCCGAACAACAATTTCCTCAAATTCTTTTGGTGCGACTTGTGCCAACATTGTACGTACTTTGTTGCCAACCTGGGCCGGTGTATGAAATTCAGCGTGCGCAATGGCACTTTCCTCGATGCGGGTAATAGCGTCTGTCGGCAAACCTTCACGAATAGCAGCGGCAGTTTCGCGTGCGATTACATTTGCGTGCGCTGGTGATATTTCACCAGTAGCTAGCGCAGAACAGGTGTTGGGTAAAGTGTTAATTAATGAACGAGCAATATCGATCTTGTATTGTGCTGAATTTCCGGACATACGTAGCGCAGCTGAGATGTCTTCGCGTTCAGCATCATCTACGCCTTCATAGATTCCGTCGGCTTCACTTGGTTCGGCACCCGCGACGGCAACAATTGCCCGCTGGATTAAAGCCTGCAACCAGCCCGTTTGCCGTTCAACAGCGCTCAAGTAATCAACCCGAGCACCACGGCTTAAATCTTCGGGGTCAATTGCCACCAATGCAGTCAAAGTTTCGATTCCGGGAACTGAATTTAGTAATTCAGTAGCGCGAGCATTTAAAGTATTTTGGAAACGGTCACTCGAGTCAAAGTCTTCGCGTGATCCGTAGCGATCGACCGGGCCTGTAGATTCGAGAACTTGCTTAGTGTTTTGGAAACGATCTGCCGGAGCAAAAATCTCGCCAGTTTCAGTATCAAATTCTGGGTTTGAATGAACAACAGAAATCTCTGTAATTCGGGCGGCGTTTGTGCTCATGAGTGGATCTTGAATTAACCCACCGACAAAACAAATTAGTTGTGCACAGCCTTCAAAACTTAATCAAGATTTGGATATTGCGTCACGCGGAAAGAGTCATGAACGCAGATTAGCGAAAGGTGCGAAACTAAAAAAGTAGTTTCTTAACCCTCTTGCAAAGTTGTTGGTGCGCCGTGCACATCAAGTATTTCAGCACCTTTTGAAGTATTAATTGCGGTCTCACCTGTCGAATTCGGGGTATTTGAGCCGCCCAACTTAGAACCTTCGCCGCCACGATTTAGAGCTGTGCATTTGGGCGATGTCCTTTTTCGATTACCGGAATCGAGCCTAAAACACCCTTTTGAAAGTCTTCAAAAGCTTGCAGTACTTCGCGCTTGGTATTCATTACAAATGGACCCATCCAGGCAACCGGTTCCTTTATTGGTTCGCCACCAAGAATGAAAAGTTCCATTTCAGGTGAACGAGATTCTTGAACATTTGCAGCGCGCACAACGATTGTGTCGCCTTCACCAAAGACAGTTAGTTGACCCATTTGTACGGAGCGTGATTCTTCACCAACAAAACCGTGACCAGCAAGTGTGTAAACAAGTGCGTTGTAATCCTTGCACCAAGGCAAGCGAATTTCGGCGCCTGGTTGCAAAGTTGCGTGAATTAACGTGATCGGGGTTTGTGTTGAACCTGGGCCTTTATGTCCGGCAAGTTCGCCTGCAATCACACGAATTAGCGCACCGCCATCTTCGGATGCAAGGAGAGCTACTTC
>JAPLAW010000011.1 GCA_026393075.1 Actinomycetota bacterium
ATAGGTAGGCAGTTACCACCCAGGTGTAATGCTCGAGACCATTGAATTCTTCAACAATGCTTTTTAGCGCTGCCGAAACAATTGTTTGATCAAGGGCTGCAAGCAGCATGCCAGTCATTAACCCGGAGAGAATAATCAGAATCTCTTTATGGGTATGAACTTTCCCCTGAACTTTCTCCGACATTTTTGCCTCTCCAGCATAAGTTCTTGCATTGAATCTAAATCGATTCTTGGCTCATAGGCCGTAACAGGGTAAGTTTACTCCGTGAAATCAGTTATCGCAGAGAATCTAGTAAAGACCTATCGCAAAGGCGAAGTTAAAGCCCTTGATGGGTTATCACTAGATGTCGAAGAAGGCACTGTTTTAGGCGTTCTTGGGCCTAATGGTGCTGGTAAGACAACTACTGTGAGAATTCTCGCAACCTTGTTACAACCAGATTCAGGACATGCAACTGTTGCAGGTATCGATGTAATTAAGCATCCTGACAAAGTACGCGAACAAATTGGATTATCAGGTCAATATGCAGCCGTAGATGAAACTCTAACTGGGTGGGATAACTTGGTGATGTTTGGTCGGTTGTATCACTTAGGTCGTCAATCATCTATTGATCGCGCCAATGAATTACTAGAACGCTTTGATTTAACCGAAGCAGCACGTCGCCCCATCAAAACCTATTCAGGTGGAATGCGTCGTCGCCTTGATTTAGCTGCATCTCTCATCGTTAAGCCAAAGATTTTATTCTTAGATGAACCAACAACTGGTCTAGATCCACGTGGTCGTCAGGATATGTGGGGAGTGATCCAAGAGTTAGTAAAAGGTGGTGTAACGCTTTTGCTGACAACTCAGTATTTAGAAGAGGCTGATCAATTGGCAGATGAGATCGCAGTGATTGATCGCGGAACTGTTATTGCCCGCGGTACTTCAGATTCATTGAAAAAGCAGGTTGGTGGAGAGCGTTTAGAGATAACTGTCGAGCCAGCAGATCTTGATAAGGTGAATGAGATTGTTGCAAAGATCAGTGGTCATGCGACCCACGTTGACCTGCGAACAGTTAGTGCGCCCGTGCTTCATGGCTCAAAGGATCTTATGGAGGCTTTACGAGCTATGGATGAAGCCAAGATTCATCCGTTAGATATTGGTTTAAAGCGCCCTTCTTTAGACGATGTATTTTTGTCACTCACAGGACATGTTGCAGAAGAGACAGTTGTAGAACCTCTTGGCAAGAAGAAGAGAGGTGGCAAGAAATGAAAAATGCGATTCATGATGCATTGGTCATCACAAAGCGCCAGCTTCTTCAACTAGCACGTGTGCCTGAACTTTTAGTTTTCTCAACTATTCAGCCAGTGATGTTCGTTTTATTGTTCCGCTTTGTCTTTGGCGGATCAATTGATTCAGGTCAGCCTGGCGGATATGTGCAGCTTTTGATGCCTGGAATCTTCGTTCAAACCGTTGCCTTTACCTTGGCTGCAACGGCAGTCGGGCTAGCAGAGGACATGAAGAAGGGTTTGATCGATCGCTTTAGATCTCTGCCTATCTCTCGTGGTGCGGTAATCATTGGTCGTACATTTGGTGACGCTCTTCTTAATATTTTGGTTCTAGCTGTGATGGCTCTTGCTGGCTACGCCGTTGGATGGCGTCCAACCTCAGGAATTGTGCAGACAACCCTTGCCTTCGTGTTTCTCTTTATGTTTGGTTACGCACTTTCCTGGATTGGAATCTTGGCTGGCCTCTCGGTGAAAGAAGCCCGCACCGTCCAAAGCGTTGGTTTCTTAGTTACCTTCCCGTTGACCTTTTTATCTAATGCTTTTGCACCAACAACTGGAATGCCAAGAGCGCTGCAGTACTTTGCAGAGTGGAATCCAGTGTCAACCATGGTGGCTGCCTGCCGTCAGTTGTTTGGTCTAAAAAATGAGTTTGGTGCGACAGCTAACTCTTGGCCGAGCCAACACCCGCTTGAGACTTCACTGTTGTATATCGTGCTTTTGATGGCGATCTTTATCCCGTTGAGTATTAGAAAATATAAAAACTACTCAAACTGATTAAGCGAAAAACTCAGCGCCTAAAATTTCAACTGAAATAGTTTTTCCATTAGGTAAGGTGTATGAAACTTTGTCGCCGATTTTCGCGCCAAGTACTGCTGAACCAAGTGGTGACTTCTCGCTATAAACATCAAGATCATCGGTAGCGATTTCGCGCGACCCAAGTAAGAATCTCATTTCATCATCGGCAACGATGGCACTTACAACCATGCCAGCACCGACTACGCCATCAGCACTAGCTGGAGGCGCACCAATAGTCGCGTTCTCTAACATCTGCTTTAGTTGGCGAATACGTGCTTCGATCTTGCCTTGTTCATCGCGCGCAGCGTGATAGCCGCCATTTTCTTTTAAATCACCTTCGGCGCGAGCAGCTTCAATCTTCTTGATGACTTCAGTGCGACCTTCAGTTTCGAGGTTGGCGAGTTCAGCAGCTAAACGATCAGCTGCTTCTTGCGTTAACCAGGTCTGTGAACTCATAAGGGGAAAGGGTAGTGCAGTTTAAAGACAGCGTAAAACGGTGGCAGTAGCGGCCAAATTACGCGTAGGAATCGTGGTGGTGCGATCGATATAGCCCTGGCCAGCCGGAATCACATCATCGATTTGGCCAACAATTAACTTGTCAAAATCCCGAGCAACCAAAGTGCAAGTTAGTTCACGGTTTACATCACGGCGGGTAGCTTCATATCGAATAAAGATTTCGCGACTATCGGTTACGGTAAATGAAATCAATCTAAACGTGATCTCTGGTCGAGCATGATGCAGCCCGGCCCAAAGTAACCAGATCAAGCCAACGCTGAGAATTACCGCAGCGACTGGGCGCCAACGCGCAGCAGGCTTTATGCCGTAACGATCGTTGTAATCGAAGTCATTAGCCATAAGAGTATTCTCTCGTATTAATCAGTAAGATCAAGTCCTAACGATCAGCAAAGGAATAGTTATGAAAGATGTGGAAATTGGTGCAGCTGGCTCATTAACTATGATCGTTTTATGTACCGCCATGGTATTTCTAATGCGCAGCTTCTATAAGCGCTACACACGTATGCAAAAACGTAGCGAGGACGAAACGAATTAAACTGTACGAACGCATTCTGGCTGGTCTAGGAGTTGCGCTTATGGCCGGAGCATTTATCGGGCTAGGAAATTGGCAGTTAGATCGGGCACGTGAATTAAAATCTTCGACTCGAACTATTGTTGAAGTTACCGAACCCGTTGAACTGACATCGCTGGCAAAACCTCGAGTAAACATTGATGCGAGAAATTTCTTAAAAAACGTTTCAACGCAAGGTAACTACATTGCAACTTATAAAAGTGATAACCAAACTTCCGATGGGGTAGCAGCTACAGCTTGGGAAGTTGGCGTGCTTCAAGTAGATGCCAAATCAGCAATCTTGGTTGTGCGCGGGCTCTGGTCAGAACGTTTAACCGAACCACAAATTGCAATGTCCCAAAAAGTTTCAGTTACCGGTGTCCTGCAACCAAGTCAGAGCTCAGATCGCGGCCCGAATTCATCCGATAATTTAGCTCGCGTGGATAGCACCCTGCTTTTAACTAAAGCTGGCCTTGCCGACTTCGATCTCTATGACGGATTCATCTTGGCCAATAGCGAAGTCGTCGATGGCGCCAAGATCGATCGCACCCGCCTTGAGATTTCAGTCGATAATTCCAAAGTGCCTGGTTACTACTGGCAGCACATCTCTTATGTCTTCATCTGGTGGCTCATGGCCGCTTTGGTGCTTTACCTTCCCTTCTATCGCCGTAGAGTTACCTCATGACCTCAGGTACATCAATGTCCGGCGTAGTTAAGCGCTATCGAACCATGGCGATTTTGGCCGGAATTATGTCGCTCTTACTCTGGTTTGTTGATCTACCAGTGGCCTATTTATTCGACAACGAGAGCTGGAAAGCCAATGTGGCCTGGATTCCTTTCGTACACGGTTGGGTCTACGCGCTATATGTTCTAACTGCCCTTCAATTTGCAAGCAAAGCTAAATGGCCAGTCATGAAAATGCTCGGATTAGTTTTAGCCGGAACCCTGCCAGTTGCTTCGCTAATTACGGAGCGAAAAGTTGTATCGCAGTATTCGTAATTTCATTAAATCGCTGCTGTATCCGATCTATGAGTATCGGTTAGTACGGGCTTTAGATTTCAGCCAAACCCCACATCATGTCGGTGTAATTCTCGATGGCAATCGTCGCTTTGCGAAAGCGAACTCGGAAAGCCTAGGTGGCTCAACACCTGCCCATGGCCATCGCGCTGGGGCAAACAAGATCGTGGAATTCTTAGGTTGGTGCGAAGAAGCTGAAGTAAAAGTCGTAACTCTCTGGCTGCTTTCAACTGATAATTTCAAACGAACAGATGAAGAGTTAACTGCGCTTTTGGGAATTATCGGCAATACCGTTGATGAATTAGCAGCAACTGGGCGCTGGAATATTAAAGCCGTTGGCGCCCTAGATTTACTGCCAGAGTGGCTAGCAACCAAACTCTCTGCGCTAAAGCCAATTCGCAGCGATGGCTTAGAAGTTAACGTGGCAATTAGTTATGGCGGCCGTCGCGAAATTGTTGACGCTGTTAAGAGTTACTTAACTTCTGAAAAAAATGATGGCCACGATTTAGCAGCTGCAGCTGAAAATATCTCAGCCGATGAGATTGCTAAGTATCTCTATACCGCCGGCCAACCTGACCCCGAGTTATTAATTAGAACTTCGGGTGAACAACGGCTTGGTGGCTTCTTGCTGTGGCAGAGTGCACAATCTGAATATTATTTCTGCGAAGCTTATTGGCCAGATTTCCGCCGGGTAGATTTCTTAAGAGCGCTTCGTTCTTACGCAACCCGTCATCGTCGCCTAGGGAAGTAGTCATTTAGATTTAACTTTTGTTAACCGCGTGTCGGTACCAATTTGCGTATCAGCAGTTCTAGCGTTTGCACATCGCCTACAACAACTAAATATGACCTCCGAACACTTTCAAATTTGAATGCGAGGAATTTCTTGAGCGCTGCGGATAGAAAAACTTATGTCCTAGATACCAGCGTTCTGCTCGCCGATCCGGCCGCGTTAGGCCGATTCGCCGAACATGAGGTCATCATTCCGGTGGCAGTAATTGGTGAATTAGAAACCAAGCGTGACCACCCAGAATTGGGCTATTTTGCGCGTGCAGCACTGCGATATTTAGATGATTTACGCATTACTCATGGTCGCTTAGATCGCCCGCTAAAGGTCACTCCTGAAGGCGGCACCCTTTCGGTCGAACTCAATCACACCGATTTAAGTTCGCTGCCTCATGGTTTCTTGCGCGATGGCACTAACGATTCGCGCATTTTGGCGATTGCAAAGAATTTAATGTCAGATGGCAAGAAAGTAGTTTTAGTTACTAAAGATTTGCCACTTCGAGTTAAGGCATCGGCAGTTGGCGTCGAGGCCGAGGAATATCGGGCTGAGACAGTTTCCAACAGTGGCTGGACCGGCATCGAAGAGATCGACGTTGGCCACCAAATCATCGATGACCTCTATGCCACTGATCGCGCCGACCACGAAGTCGCCCACCAATTGCCAGTTCATACCGGCATCGTTTTGCATTCCGAAAAAGGCAGCGCCTTAGCCCGAGTTACTGTCGATAAACAATTGCAATTAGTTCGGGGCGATCGCAGCGCCTTTGGTCTGCATGGTCGCAGCGCCGAACAACGAATTGCCCTTGATCTTTTACTCGATCCAGATATCGGCATCGTCTCTCTCGGCGGTCGCGCCGGAACTGGCAAGAGTGCGCTAGCTCTTTGCGCCGGACTCGAAGCAGTTATGGAAAAGCGGCTACATAAGAAGGTAGTAATTTTCCGTCCGCTCTATCCAGTTGGCGGACAAGAGCTGGGCTACTTGCCAGGTAGCGAAAACGAAAAGATGTCGCCTTGGGCCCAAGCCGTTTTCGACACTTTGGGCGCGCTAGTTAGCCAGCAAGTCATCGATGAAATTATTGACCGCGGGCTAATCGAAGTTCTGCCGCTGACCCACATTCGCGGTCGCTCTTTGCACGACTCTTTTGTGATTGTCGATGAAGCCCAGTCGCTTGAACGCGGAGTTCTGCTAACCGTGCTCTCACGAATCGGCCAATCTTCGCGAGTGATCCTGACCCATGACGTTGCCCAACGCGATAACTTGCGAGTTGGCCGCCACGATGGCGTCGTTGCCGTGGTCGAAACGTTAAAGGGCCACCCACTTTTCGCCCACGTGACCCTGACTCGATCAGAGCGCTCTCCGATTGCCGCCCTGGTCACCGAGCTGCTCGAAGGCCCAATTCCTAACTAGTCGGCCGGCTCAGCGAGGTGCCTAAAAAGAGCCCTCTTTTAATGTCACACTCACATTTCGGACATTTCGGACTTCCGCCTAGGTGACCTGCGCTTTTACAACAGCACCCGATGTGGCTTTCCTTAGAATTTACGACTCACGCGGCTTTCAGTTTGCCGATGTCAGTGTGCCTTGCCAGTCTAAACCCTGTTACTCACCCAAGCGGGTGAGATTAAAGGGTAAGGAAAGGAGTCACCGTGGGTTTGCATTTGAACTCTTCACGTCGCGCATTAGCGATCTGGGCAACTGTGGCTGCTTTCTTAGGTATCGCAATCTTGCAACCAAGTGCCTATGGCCTTGAGTTCCCCGCTACGACCTCACTGACCATGCCAATACCTGGCGTGGTTGAGGGTCAAACTGGCGATGTGTTCTTAACTTCCAAACTAGATCCTGAAATTGCGCCAATCGAGGCTGCTCTCTTTAGCGAGCTATCTTCATCGGCCACAGTTTTAGCTTCATCGATGTCTTTGGTTTCCTTAGCCAGCGCCAGCGTTGAACTAGCCCGCACCCCCGATGGTGCCCGCGAAGTTGCCAAGGTTTTGATGGATGATAAATATGGCTGGGGCGAAAAGCAGTATGTCTGCCTAGATGACCTTTGGGCCAAAGAGAGCCACTGGAACTACAAGGCGAGCAATCGTCGCTCAGGCGCTCACGGAATTCCACAAGCTCTGCCAGCTACCAAAATGGAAGTTATCGGAACCGACTGGCGCACCAACCCAGTAACTCAGATCTCTTGGGGTCTTCGCTATATCGATATCCGATATGACACCCCGTGCAAGGCTTGGGCTAAATTCAAGCGCTCTAATTATTACTAAGCCGATTGCTAATTAATTCTTAGCTTTAACTCTTGGGCCCCATGCCAATTGTGATTGGCTTTGAAGTCTCGGCAAAGAAATCGCCACCTTTATCGTCAACCACAATGAAGGCCGGGAAATCTACAACATCGATTTTCCAAACAGCTTCCATGCCGAGTTCGGCGAAATCCAGAACTTCAACTTTCTTAATGCAATCTTGCGCAAGTCTGGCAGCAGGGCCACCGATCGAACCAAGATAGAAACCACCGTGGGTCTTACAAGAATCAGTTACTGCCTTTGAGCGATTTCCTTTAGCCAACATAATCTTTGAGCCACCGTGGCTCTGGAAATATTCAACGTAGGAATCCATGCGACCAGCAGTTGTTGGTCCGAAGGAACCAGATGCGTAACCTGCAGGAGTCTTAGCTGGGCCAGCGTAATAAACCGCGAAATCACGTAAGTAATCAGGCATAGGTGCGCCTTGATCCATCATTTCCTTGATCTTGGCATGAGCTAAGTCGCGGGCCACCACCAAAGTGCCAGTTAGCGAAATGCGAGTCTTAAGTGGGTGCTTGGAGAGCTCGGCCAAAACGTTTGCCATTGGTTGATTCAAATTAATATTTACCACGCCATCGTTTAGATGTTCATCGGTGGTCTCGGGCAAGAAGTGCGCTGGCTCGCGCTCTAGCTCTTCGAGGAAAATGCCATCTTTAGTGATCTTGCCTTTGGCTTGGCGGTCAGCTGAACACGAAACTGCAATCGCAATTGGCAGCGATGCACCATGGCGAGGCAGCCGAACAACGCGCACGTCGTGGCAGAAGTACTTACCACCAAATTGCGCACCGATTCCGAGGGTACGAGTTAATTCAAGAACTTGCTTCTCAAGTTCTAAGTCGCGGAAACCGTGGCCGGTAGCCGCATCGCCCTTAGTTGGCAGCGAATCTAAGTACTTAGTACTAGCCAATTTCGCAGTCTTTACAGTGTGCTCGGCGCTAGTTCCGCCGATGACAATTGCTAAGTGGTACGGCGGGCAAGCAGCTGTGCCGATTGAACGCAACTTCTCATCAAGCCAAGTCATAAATGCTTTTGGATTTAGAACCGCTTTAGTCTCTTGATAGAGGAATGATTTATTAGCGCTGCCGCCACCTTTAGCGATAAATAAGAAGTTGTATTCGTCGTAGTGCTCGCTATCGGCATAGATTTCAATCTGGGCGGGCAAGTTATTGCCAGTGTTCTTTTCATCCCAAGTGGTAACTGGGGCCAGCTGCGAATAACGCAGGTTCAAATTTGTGTAGGCATCGTAAATGCCTTTAGAAATCGCAACTTCATCTTTGCTCTGGGTCAAAACAAACTGACCTTTCTTGCCCGAAACAATTGCAGTGCCAGTGTCTTGGCACATCGGCAAAATTCCACCGGCCGAAATATTGGCATTTTTTAAAAGATCTAGCGCCACGAAGCGATCATTAGGGGAGGCTTCAGGGTCCTTCAAAATATTCGCTAGTTGCTGTAAATGTTCAGCGCGCAAGTAATGTGAAATATCGTGGATTGCGGTGCTAGTTAACTTCTCAATTGCCTCAGGTGCGATTTCGAGGAATTCAAGTTCGCCAACTTTTAAAGTGCGAACACCATCAGTTCCAAGTGAGCGATATTTGGTGGTATCTGGACCAATCGGCAACAGGTCGGAATATGTGAATTCAGGAGACATTTGCGCACCTATTCGCTTGGCTTAACTGAATCTAACTTTGCCTTCGCCCCATCTAGCCATTCCTGGCAGATTTTCGCTAACTCTTCGCCGCGTTCCCATAACTTCAAGGAATCTTCGAGGGTGGCGCCACCAGTTTCTAGCGATGAAACAACCTGCGCCAGTTCATCACGCGCTGCTTCGTATGAGATCTTCTTATCTGCGGCCATGGCTTAAATCTACTGCCTGCTCTTTAACTTGTAACCATGGCGCTGGTCTCACCTTGAGCCAGCCTAATTCGCAGCTTTTCGCCATCTTTTAGCGCAGCACTATCACGGGCAATGCTGCCATCGCCTAATTGCACGACGGCATAGCCACGATCAAGGGTGGCTTGTGGCGAAAGCGCACGCACTCGAGCCGTAACTTGTTGCAACTCTTCTTGAGCAATTGCAAGGCGGCCTTGAAAACTACGAATTGCACGATCGCGAAGGCCAGTAATGATTTCTAACCGCGAAGTAATCATGACAGTGGGGTCACGCAACACTGGGCGAGCAGCCAAGTTGGCAATCTTCGAACTTTCGAGCTCAATCATATTTCGCATAAAGCGGCTTGCCCGATCGCGAAGTTTTTCAATCAAATCAATTTCTTCATTAATATCTGGCACCACACGCTTTGCCGCATCAGTCGGCGTTGATGCCCGGAAGTCAGCAACTAAATCAAGTAGCGGCGAATCTTTTTCGTGGCCAATAGCGCTAACAATTGGCGTGCTGCACTGAGCCGCTAAGCGAACTAAACCTTCATCGCTAAAAGGCAAGAGATCTTCAAAGGATCCGCCACCGCGAGTAATGATGATGACATCAACATCGGCTAGCGCTTCGAGTTCGGCTAACGCAGCCGATACTTCACTAACGGCTGCTGCGCCTTGCACAGTTACTTCGCGAATTTCAAATTGCACAGCTGGCCAACGACGTTTGGCATTTTCAACTACATCGCGTTCGGCATCAGTATTGCGACCACAGATCAAACCAATTTTGCGCGGCAACAATGGCAACGCAACTTTGTTTTCTGAATCAAATAAACCTTCAGCGGCCAACATAGTTTTGAGTGCTTCAAGACGCGCTAATAATTCACCAACGCCCACTTGGCGAATCTCGCGGGCCGATAACGTGTAAGAACCATTCTTGGTATACCAAGAGCCTTTGGCGTAAAGCACAACGCGAGCATTTGCTGGCAGTGGTGCAACGCTGGCTAATACCGATTTGTGACACATTACTGAAAGGCTCATATCAACGCTGGAATCACGCAGGCGAAGAAAAGCCATGCCGCCGCTGCGTTCATTGAGTTCGGCGATCTCGCCTTCGATCCAGATTGGCCCTAACCGATCGAGATATTCCTTGATCGCTTCAGTGACGGCGCGTACTGGCGCGGGGGATTCACTTGAAGTTTCGAGCATGGATTGATCCTAATAGACTAAGCGACATGAGTAAGCGGATCCTCTTAGCTGCGCCACGCGGATATTGCGCCGGCGTTGACCGCGCCGTGATCACTGTTGAGAAAGCACTCGAGCTCTACGGTGCTCCGGTTTACGTGCGCAAGCAAATCGTTCACAACAAGCATGTAGTTGCAACCCTCGAAGCTCGCGGCGCCATCTTTGTAGATCAAACTGATGAAGTACCAGAAGGTAAGATCGTAGTTTTCTCAGCTCACGGAGTTTCACCAGCAGTTCACGAAGAAGCGGTAAACCGCAATCTAAAAACAATTGATGCTACGTGCCCACTAGTTACCAAAGTTCACCACGAGGCGCGACGTTTTGCTGCTGAAGAACTCGAGATTTTATTTATTGGCCACGAAGGCCATGAAGAAGTTGAAGGCACCATGGGCGAAGCAGTCGGCAAAGTTAAGTTAGTCGATGGGCTTGATTCTGCCCGCACCGTGCAACCAACCCCAGGTAAGAAGTTAGCTTGGCTATCGCAAACAACTCTTAGCGTTGATGAAGCACTGGAATCAGTTGCGATTCTAAAAGAGCGTTTTCCGGATATTCAAGATCCACCTTCTGATGACATTTGCTACGCAACCACTAATCGCCAAGATGCCATCAAAGTCATTGCCCCACAAGCAGATTTGGTAATTGTCGTTGGTTCAACCAACTCATCTAACTCAGTACGCTTGGTTGAAGTGGCTAAGGAATATGGCACACCGCAGGCTTACTTGATTGATTATGCCGCTGAAGCAAAAGAAGAATGGCTAACTGGCGTTGAAACTATTGGTGTTACAAGTGGCGCTTCAGTCCCTGAAATCTTGGTCGATGATTTACTAAAGTGGCTAGCAGAGCGCGGTTTCGGCGAAGTAGAAACAGTTACCGCTGCGCAAGAATCGCTGCTCTTCGCGCTGCCTCCAGAACTTCGTAAAGATCTAAAGGCAGCTGCTCAGTAATTTATTCAGCGCGCTGGCGTTTTTGTGCTTTGGCGCGACGATCAAAGTAGAAATACCAAGCGTAGGCAGCTGAGATCAACAAGAACGGCGCCTGGCTAGCCAGGGATGCCAAGAAATCAATGCCTAAGCGAGTGATCGATAGCCCACTTCTGGTAAGTAGCTCAATAAATGCAAGGGAAGCGAAAGCAAGTGGTGGGTTAACGGCTGCCACATAGCTAGTGCCATTGCGACCATATTGAACACCGCCGAAAGTCACCAACATGATTACTAAGCCTGTGACGATTCCAAAACCATTGCGTACTAATAGTTCAAGGTAAGAGAAGATGCCGATAAAGAAGAACTGCAGAACGATGATGCCCTCTTTTTTAAGGCCAGGCCCGCTGATTGCAATCTTACGTGCAGCAGTTGTGCTCATTATTTCTCATCCTCTTCAGCATCGATGTAATCAATTTCAAGGGCCGCAGATTTAATCGCGCGAACTTCGTCATCGACATCACTTAACGGCGCTAGTTTATTGGCTCCGGTGCTTACGCCCAGGTTCACCATGCTGCGAGCTGGCCTTAAAAGCGAGGTCTCGGCAGTTTGTACTACATCGTTAAAGCCGCGTTCTACCGACTTAATGCGATCACCTAGCGTTGCAAGCTTTGAATGCAGTGAGCCAACGCGCTTTAGCAGCTCTGAAGCATGGCCTTGAATCGCAACTGCGTTATCAGCTAGATCTTGGCGACCAAAGGCATAAGCCACAGTGCGCAGTAGCGCCAACATATTTGTAGGAGTTGCAATGGTTACATTCTTGGCGAAAGCCTTTTCTAACAACATTGGATCAACGCGCAATGACTCAGACAAGATTGATTCAAACGGTGCGAATAGCACAACGAAATCAGGGGAGAAGGTAACGCCTTGATAATCACGCTTTGCTAGTGCTTCGACATGCTTTAACAAATCCTTAGCATGCTGTTGCATAAGTGAATCGCGAGTTTCTTCGTCATCGGCATCGATGGCCTCTAAGAAGCGAGTAAATGGAAACTTTGAATCAATAAAGATGCGAGAGCCACCAGGGATAGCAATTTGAATATCGGGGCGAGAGATTTCATCGTTGCCACGATCTGAACTTTGCTTTTCAAAGTGAATGCCTTCGATGAGCCCTGCATTTTCTAGCAACATTTCTAGTTGCACTTCACCGAAGCGACCGCGTGTTTGAGAACTAGATAGTGCGCCAGCTAATTTGGTGGCTTGCTCGAGTAAATTCTGATTACCAACTTGCATTGATTCGATCTGAGTTTTAATGGCAGATTCGGCAGCAGCGCGCTTTGTCTCGGCATCGGCAGTTTGGGTTGAAAGTGAATTCATACGGGTCTTCACATCATCGAGTGCTTGATTTAGCGCAGCACTCGAAGTGTTCTGGGTATTCATGGTTGCGATTTGCTGCGTTAAATTCGCAACCAGCGCCTTTGCCCCGGCAAGTTCGGCAGCGATGGCAGCCGAAGCTGAATCACCATGTGCCTGATCTGCCTTGTTTTTAAGGCTGGCAATGAAGAAACCAAGGGCTAAACCGATGGCTAAACCTGTTAGAAGAACCACTACTGATGCTGACATAGCCGTATCGTGGCAGGAAGCACTGACATACTCGCGTAGGCTCTACTCCTCGTGAGCCTCTCAATTGGAATCGTCGGTCTGCCAAACGTGGGAAAGTCGACCCTTTTTAATGCCCTCACCAAAAACAACGTTCTAGCCGCCAATTATCCCTTTGCCACGATCGAGCCAAACGTCGGTGTCGTGGGTGTGCCAGATGAGCGCCTAGCTAAATTGGCTGAAATCTTCGGTTCCGAAAAGATCTTGCCAGCAGTTGTCTCATTTGTTGATATTGCCGGCATCGTTAAGGGCGCTTCTGAAGGCGCGGGCTTGGGCAATAAGTTCCTGACCAATATTCGCGATACCGATGCGATCTGCCAGGTAATTCGTGTTTTCACCGATGGCGATGTTGTACACGTCGATGGTCGCGTTGATCCAGCGAGTGACATGGAAACTATTAACACCGAATTAGCACTGGCCGACTTACAAACTATTGAAAAAGCTTTGCCCCGGTTAGAGAAAGAAGTTCGCTTAGCCAAAGACAAGCAAACTGTTCTAGATGCCGCGATCGCTGCAAATGAATGGTTGCAATCAGGTAAGCCACTTTCGCAGAGCAAAATTGATTTAACTGAAATTGCCGAACTGCATCTGTTAACCGCTAAACCATTCTTATATGTTTTCAACGTTGATGCAGCTTAATTAAATGATGCTGACTTGCGCAAGAAGTTACAAGATCTAGTAACACCAGCCGAAGCAATTTTCCTTGATGCTAAGACTGAAGCTGAACTCGCTGAACTAAGCGATGAAGATGCCCTCGAATTGTTGCAATCAATTGGTTTGAAAGAACCAGGTCTTGCGACTTTAGCCCATGTCGGGTTTACAACTTTAGGACTGCAGACTTATTTAACTGCTGGCCCTAAAGAAGCACGTGCATGGACAATTCATAAAGGTGACACCGCACCCATGGCCGCTGGTGTTATTCATACCGATTTCCAAAAGGGATTTATTAAAGCCGAAATCGTCGGTTTTGCAGATCTCGTTGCAGCAGGATCCATGGCTGAAGCGAAAGCTAAAGGCAAAGTACGCATGGAAGGCAAGGAATATGTAATGGCCGACGGAGATGTAGTGGAGTTCAGATTCAATGTCTAGCAAACCAATTTCAATAAAGCGCCAAGCACACCTAAAAGACCTGCCAATTAAGAAGCGCGAAGACCTGCGCAACGTGGCGATCATCGCGCACGTTGACCATGGCAAGACCACGCTCGTTGATGCCATGTTGTGGCAATCAGGTGCTTTCGCTGCCCACAAGGTGCAGGGCGAAGGTCAAGATCGCATGATGGATTCAATGGATCTAGAACGCGAAAAGGGCATCACGATTCTTGCGAAGAACACAGCGGTAAAGCGCGGCGCAACAATTGTTAACATCATTGATACTCCAGGCCACGCAGATTTCGGTGGCGAAGTTGAACGCGGTCTCGAAATGGTTGACGGCGTTATCTTGTTAGTGGATGCCTCTGAAGGTCCACTGCCACAAACACGTTTCGTTTTACGTAAAGCGCTAGAAAAGAATCTGCCCGTTATTTTGTTGATCAACAAAGTTGACCGTCCCGATTCACGTATCGCCGAAGTTGTTGACGAGGCATACGAACTTTTCCTTGATCTTGGTGCTAACGAAGAACAAATTGAATTCCCAGTTGTTTACGCATCAGCTAAAGCAGGTCGCGCATCACTTACTCGTCCAGCCGATGGCGGAATGCCAGAAGAAACAAACCTCGACGTTCTCTTCGACACCATCTTCTCGGCAATTCCAGCACCTGAATATCATGAAGGTGCACCGCTACAAGCACACGTTACAAACCTTGACTCATCTCCATTCTTGGGTCGTCTGGCACTATGTCGCGTCCGGGAAGGTGTTATTAAAAAGGGTCAAACTGTTACTTGGATTAAGACAGATGGCACAACAGAGCGCGTAAAGATTTCAGAGCTACTAATTACTGAAGCGCTAGAGCGCGTACCAACCCTTGAAGCGCACCCTGGCGACATCATTGCCGTTGCTGGTATCGACACCATTACCTTGGGTGAGACGCTGGCTGATAATGAAAGTCCACATGCGCTGCCTTTGATCATCGTTGATGAACCATCAATTTCGATGACTATTGGTATCAATACTTCACCGCTAGCGGGCAAGAGCGGCAAACTGCTTACTGCGCGCCAAGTTAAGGGAAGACTGGACGCCGAGCTTGTAGGTAACGTTTCATTGCGCGTTCTAAATACCGATCGTCCAGATACCTGGGAAGTTCAAGGTCGTGGCGAACTTCAGCTAGCTGTTCTAGTTGAAATCATGAAGCGCGAAGGTTTCGAACTAACTGTTGGTAAGCCACAAGTAGTTATCAAGAAGATCGATGGCAAGATTCACGAACCGATGGAGCGTTTAACAATTGATGCACCTGAAGAATATCTCGGCGTGCTTACTCAGTTGATGGCGCTTCGCAAGGGTCGCATGGAGCAAATGGTTAACCATGGCACTGGCTGGATCCGCCTTGATTACAAAGTTCCTTCACGTGGCTTGATTGGTTTCCGCACCGAGTTCTTAACTGAAACTCGCGGCACCGGTTTACTACACCACGTCTTTGATGGTTACGAGCCTTGGTTCGGAGATATTCGTACTCGTGCAACTGGTTCTCTTGTTTCAGACCGCATGGGCACCGTTACTTCATACGCACTTTACGGTACCCAAGATCGCGGAACTATTTTCGTTGAACCTGGTGATGAAGTTTACGAAGGCATGGTTATCGGTGAGAACTCACGCAACGATGACATGGACGTTAACTGTGTTCGCGAAAAGAAACTTACTAACATGCGTGCTTCAGGTACTGATGAATCAGAGCGTTTGATTCCACCTAAGAAGCTAAACATGGAAGGTGCTCTCGAATTCTGTCGCGAAGATGAATGCGTTGAAGTTACTCCAGCAGTTGTTCGTATTCGTAAAGTTGTCCTTGATCAAGCAGAACGTGGTCGCATGACCTCACGTCAGAAAAAGGCTAATCTAAACGTTTAAGTTTTAACTGCGCTGAAACCCTTGATTTACCAAACCATTGATTTACAAGGGCGACACGCCGCCAAGGCCCCCTTCACCGGGGGCTTTGTCAGTGGTGCCCGCTTTACTCATCACATCGCAACCACTTAACAAGAGTTAAGCACTGCGAAACAACTAATGAGTAAAGGTGGACCAAATGAATCTAAAAGAGTTAGCGCTTCAGTTATCAGCAATCACAGTTATTGCAAATGCTGCCAAAGAAACTAAAGATCGTCTGCGTCGTGAATTTGCCGATGCCCTCGACGCCGTTGGTGCAGATTCAGTCAAGGCAAACCTCGACGGCGAAGAAATCGCCAAAGTCTCATTAGTTACCCCAAAGGCATCTCCGGAAGTAATCAACGAGCATGCATTCACCGAATGGGTGCGCGCCAATTACGAGACTGAGATTGTTCAATCCGTCCGCGAATCTTTCCGCAAGAAAATTCTCGATGATCTTAAGAACGTAAATGGCGACGCAATCCATCTCGAAACTGGCGAAGTTCTCGATTTCATCGCCTTTAATTCGCGCGATTCATATATCTCAACCCGTTTTACTGAAACTGGTCGCGAACTAATTACCGATGCTTTCCGGGCCGGCACACTAAACCCAGGTGAAGTAATCGCTAACGAATTAATTGCGGCGGCTTAATCCATGAGCTACTTCAATATCGATCTTTACGAGCCGGTTGAAAACCGCATTCAGGCATTCTGGAAAAAATTCCCCGATGGTCGCATCATTACTGATCTGCAACGCACCGAACGTACTGATGGTCGCGTGGAATGGGTTTGTCGTACTGAGGCATTTACCAACCGCGAAGATGGCCGCCCACAAGCAACCGGCTTTGCTACAGAGATCGAAGGCAGCAGCGTCATTAACCGCGCTAATGCCAGCGAGAACTGCGAAACCTCAAGTATTGGCCGTTGCCTAGCTAACTTGGGCTTTGCCGCTAAAGGTAAGCGCCCTAGCCGCGAAGAGATGGAAAAAGTAGCGCGGGCCAATCAAAATAACCGGGCTAAAGCACCTAAGAAGAACTTAGCTGAAGGAGATCTAGAGCGCTTGCTCGAAGGTTTATCTGCTTGTAATTCACTGGCCGACTTAAATGCCTGGTCGGGCAAAGCGGCTACCTTTGCAATTCCTGATGAGAAGCGCCTTGAACTATTTTCAATCTTTAAAGTTCAACGTGAATCACTAACTCATAGCCAGAGCAAGATTGCCGAAGTTGCCTAATCAATTTCAATCGTCAGCGGCAAGTGATCACTGATAGTTGATTTAGTAGTTGGTACCTGGATTACATCTTTTAAGGCAATGCCTTTACTTAAGATGTAATCGAATTGCACCTTTGGCAGCCAACTTGGATAAGTATTCTGCAAGATTAGTGATTGCCACTTAGAGCCTATAGCTGGAATTGAGCCAGGCAAATTGAAATCGCCCATCAGTAAAACTTTATCGCCGAAAATATCAGCCCACTTCTTTAACTTTCGCAATTGGAAAAGATTCATGCCGGGCACGAAAGATAAGTGGGTGTTAATTACCGTCCAACCATTTTCTAATTCGGCAGCAATTGCTAACCGTGGTTCATCTTTTATATAGATCGCCTTTGGTTTGCCAGTATCGGTATTTGGAATAATGATCGGTGCGCCAAAGGGCGATTTACCTAAATCAAGTCGGTGCCATTTAATTACTGGAATTTTAGAAACAATGCCGATGCCATAGCTTTCACTTTGAAAATCTGCTTCGCCAGAATTGTTGCTCTCAACAATTGAATCTGCTTTGTGCCAACTGCCATCAGGTGATCCAATAATTGCTGGGGCAAATGCGTAATGTTTAGCACCCATGGCATTTGCGATATCGCGGGTTTGAAATGCGTTATTCGATCTGCCTAATCCATGGTCAACTTCTTGAATAGCTATAACATCACTACCTAGGGCAGCCGCGGCCGCTGCCAAACCGCTGCAATCATCGCCCGATTTCGGTGGGATTGTCATGCCGTGCAGCAGATTCCACGAGGTTACCTTCATGCGTGAAGGCTAGTAGCGTTGCCTCTTATGAGCGCGATAAACCAAGACCCGAGTCTGATTGACCGTGCCGGCGAGCTACGAACTGACCCGGCGGCACTGGCTGTGCTGCTCAAGCGCGCCAAAGTTCTATTGGTTGGTGGCGGAAAAGTAAGTGCGGATCTCGCAAGTGCCAAATTACTTTATCCAAATGCACAAAGTGATGAGAAGTATTTTCTAGGCATCGACCGCGCAACTGATACTCCTTATTTCGCGGCACACGTTGCCGAGTCAGAAGATTTACTTTCACTGCGCGAAATCGGGGCTGCCCTTTCACCACTAGAAATTGGTTTGGCTCTTCATGCAGTAGCACTTTCTAATTGGCATAGCGCACATCCACGTTGTTCGAAGTGCGGTTCCGGCACAACTAGTTCACTTGGTGGGGCAGTTCGAGTCTGTGATCAATGCGAAACACAACATCATCCGCGTACCGATAGCGCAGTAATTGTTTTAGTGCGCGATACCGATGATCGCATCTTGCTCGGTCGCCAAGCAGTTTGGCCAGTTGGTCGGTTCTCAACCTTTGCGGGATTTTTAGAACCAGGTGAAACATTTGAGCAATGTGTTTCGCGCGAAGTATTTGAAGAAAGTGGAGTATCGGTTTCGCAGATTAATTATTTAGGTTCACAACCTTGGCCATTCCCAGCCAGCATCATGATTGCGTTTGAAGCAGTAATTGATGATCCGGCAGCTGCCCGTCCTGATGGTGAAGAAATTGTCGAAGTGCGCTGGTATTCACGCGCTCAATTGCGCATGGCGATGGAAGATGGTTCGTTGTTGTTGCCACCAATCATTAGCGTTGCGCGCAAAATGATTGAACGTTGGTTTGGCGCAGAGCACGGTGAATTTACTGGTCAGAGTTTGACTGGCGGCGAGAGCTGGCGATGACTGAAGAGCCGTTAGTAAATGTTCGCGCTGAAGAAATTTTGGCAGCCCTCGATGATGAACAACGCGCAGTTGCTCTAGCTACGCGCGGCCCAGTTTGTGTAATTGCTGGTGCGGGCACTGGAAAAACTCGGGCGATCACTCACCGCATTGCTTATGCCGCAGCTATTGGGGCCATGGATCCGCAGCGAATTCTGGCGATTACTTTTACAGCCCGAGCAGCAGGAGAAATGCGCACTCGCCTTCGTAGTTTGGGCGTGCCCACCGTGGCTGCCCGCACGATCCACGCGGCGGCACTCAAGCAGCTGCTCTTCTTCTGGCCCAGCGTTTTCGGCGGTCGCACGCCTGATTTATTGACCTCTAAGACCGGATTTCTAGGTGAGGCGATCAATCGAGCCGGCCTGCAGGGCACGATTAATATCAATTCGCGGGACACCTTGCGCGATATCGCGAACGAAATTGAGTGGGCAAAAGTTTCGCAGATTGGCCCAACTGATTACTTAACTGAACTCGATAATCGCGCAGCCAAGCCCCGCGTTAACGCCGAGCAAGTGGCTCAGGTCTACACCGCGTATGAAAGTATCAAGCGCCAAGAGCTAGCTATGGATTTCGAAGATGTTTTGTTGCTGACAACTGCGATGCTCGAAGAAGAACGCGAAGTGCGCGAACGCGTACAAGATCGATATCGCTATTTTACAGTTGATGAATATCAGGATATTTCACCACTACAACAAAGGCTAATTAATGCGTGGTTGGGCAATCGCCAAGAGATTTGCGTTGTGGGGGATCCAGCCCAAACTATTTATTCTTTTGCTGGTGCCACATCTTCGTTCTTAACTACATTTACTTCCCGTTTCCCAGATGCCGAAGTTATTCGGTTAACTTCAGGTTATCGCTCGACACCTGAAATTACTTTTGCGGCAAACTCATTACTTCGTAGTGCCACAATGGGGCAAGAGTTAAATGCGCAGAATGATCATGGCGATAAACCAGAAGTACTTGCATACAGCGATGAGTCATCTGAAATTGCCGGAATTGTTGCTGACATGACCTCACTTTTAAGTAGTGGCGTGCCGGCGCAAGAGATTGCCGTGCTTGCTCGCACTAACTCACAATTGAATTCCTTAGAACGTGCGATGAATGGCGCTAAGTTGCCATATCAAGTGCGTAGCACTGAACGTTTCTTTGATCGCCCCGATGTAAAAGAATTCTTAAAAGGCGTGCGCACCGCATCAGTGATTCCAACCGAAGGTATTAGTTGGTTAGATGAATTGCGCACTTTGGCACAACCGTTTTTAACTGGCCAAAGCATCGATGGCATTGCAGGATTACTGCACTTAGCGCGCGAGCTTGATGAAGATACAAACTTCTCACCGAAAACGCTGCGCAGTTATTTACGCGAAGTTGAAGATCGCGTGCAGCAAAACAATCCACCGACTATGCCGGTAATTACGTTGGCTACCCTGCACGCAGCTAAAGGCCTGGAATGGGAGCGAGTTTTCCTGATGGGAGCCAATGTGGGTCTACTGCCCTTGGAAACCAATGGATTTACGCTCGATGCCCGCATGATTGAAGAAGAACGTCGCTTGTTCTATGTGGGCATGACGCGAGCAAAGCGTGAGTTACGCATTAGCTATCGCGGAAAACCATCGCCATTTCTCGCACAAGCAGGGTTACTGACCAGTTAGTGGAATGCGGATTTAATTAATTTGCATCATTGATTACTGATGCTTTACTCTTGCCCTTATGCAAAGAACTGCACATCTACATACAGCACACGCGATGCATATTTCTGCGATGCGTGGCGCTGTTATGGGTGCTGCAATGAAACCCGTATCAGCTAAGCGCGCGACATCTAATTGGCCTACTGCAACCACATTTGCAGCTTATGCCAATTTTTATGCCGGATCCGGGTCTGCTGGAGGTTCATTCGAATAACATCGAATAAGCCAAACAAGGGCCCTAATCCAAAAGGATTAAGGGTCCTTTTTCTTTATCCCGACAACTACCCATACAAGAGAAAGACAAACTAACAAAGGAAAGAAGGTGAGAACCATGAGCGTTCTCTTCAGCGAACTACTAGTACCAGGTTGGGCCGAAAGCGGCGAAAAGATTGGTCTCGGTGACATCACCGGCACATATGGCAATCCGATCGCTAATGCTTTGCCCTGCCATGGCGCAGAACCTGAAACCTTCTTCTCTGATGCCGAAGCAGATATCAAAGCTGCTAAAGCGTTATGTGGTGAGTGTCCAGTACGGGCCAAGTGTTTATCTGGCGCGCTCTCACGTCAGGAACCAGTTGGTGTTTGGGGCGGCGAACTATTTGAAGATGGCGTTGTTATCCAAGCAAAGCGCAAAGCTGGTCGCCCAAAGCTAGCTGCTTGAAAAATATCTAGCACTGCTTATTTAAGCGTTAATAGAAAAAGACCCCGCCATGTTTGGCGGGGTCTTTTTCTATAGCTCAATTTATTGCGGCTTTCCGACGAATCAAAAGAGTATCAGATTTATCCACAATGTTTTAGAGTTCAAAACTCAATTCTTTAAATGAAACTAACTTTCACCTTGCGTACCGTTGTAGCTCAGTGGATAGAGCGGTCTTCTGACGAAAATGCAGGTCGCGGGTTCGAATCCCGCCAGCGGTACGCACACCAAGTGGTCCCACGGTTCGTCGCGTGGGGCCACTTTGCTTTTAGCTTTTCTTAATCTGCATTACGAAAAGCTTTGGCAATCTTTTCAGCTGCACCAGAAAGCTCTGCCGGAATTATCCAGACCTTGCTGGCAGTTCCGTTAGCAATTGCTGGCAGTTGCTGCAGGTACTGGTAAGCAAGTACTCGATCATCTGGGTTTGCTTCATGAATCGCGTTGAAAACTTTTGCGATTGCTTCGGCCTCGCCCTGAGCACGTAGAACTGCAGCTTGGGCATCGCCTTCGGCGCGCAAAATTTCACCTTGACGTTGGCCTTCAGCGGTAAGAATTTGGCTCTGTTTCTCACCTTCAGCGGTGAGAATTACGGCCCGCTTTTCACGTTCAGCGCGCATCTGCTTTTCCATAGATTCTTGCACGCTTGGAGGTGGATCAATTGCTTTTAATTCAACTCGATTTACACGAACGCCCCATTTGCCAGTTGCTTCGTCGAGAACTCCGCGCAAGGCGGCATTGATTGAATCTCGCGATGTCAAAACTTGCTCTAGATCAAGTCCACCAACAACGTTACGCAAAGTTGTTACGGTTAATTGCTCAATACCTTGGATGTAATTTTCAATTTCATAGGTTGCTGACTTTGGATCAGTTACTTGAAAGTAAATAACAGTATCGATTGAAACTACTAAGTTATCTTCAGTAATTACCGGCTGAGGTGGAAATGAGACCACTTTTTCACGCATATCTATCAAGGGTAAGAAGCGATCAATAAATGGAATAATTATGGTTAAACCGGCACCCAAGGTGCGGTTGTAGCGGCCCAATCTTTCAACTAGACCAGCATTTGCTTGCGGAATAATCTTGATTGATTTAGAGAGAATTACAATAAAGACTAAAACAATTAAGGCGAGACTTGCACTTGAGATTATTGCATCCATGAATTTCCCCTTAATTATCCTTTGCTACGACTAGGGCCGTAGCACCTTCAATTGAGACTACCGATAACTGCGTATTTGTAGAAATAGTTCCAGAAGCAGATCTGGCTGACCAAACTTCACCATTAAGTTTTATCTGACCACCATTTAGGTCAACCTCTGTTAAAGCTATTGCAGGCGCACCAATTAAGGCATCCATATTCGTGGCAAACCCAGGAACCTCTTTTTTAAGGTGCTTAAGAGCGATGGGGCGTAAGAAAAGTAATGAAAGAATCGCAAAGAGTGCGAATGCAATTCCTTGGACAGGCATTTCATAGCCAAAGGCATTTGCAACTAGTGCAGCAGTTGCCGCTATTGCCAAAGATGCGAAGAGTAGATCTACGGTGAGAAGCTCAACCACAATTAAAATCACAATAACCACAGCCCACATCCAGATGGTCATTTGCACCCTTTCTAATTTCTTGCTGAACTTAATCTACTGGCTGGACTAAAAACTAGATAGATGCAGGTGCAATCTCGGGGAACCAAGAGAGCGCTTCATCGCGGAATTTGCCCTCGGCTTCTAGTTGGCAGAAAATGCCAGTAGTGCCGAGGGTTACGCGATGGATCAAAACATATTCAGCTGGCAGATTTAATTGGAAACCGATCTTGGCAGTTGGATTACGTGGGTCGCCAACGCGGGCGCTTTGATCGCGGAGCCATTCACGAGAGTACTTAAATACTTCGGTTCTAAGCGGCTCAACTAGCGGCACTAGATATTCCAGGACCAGATTTGGGTCAACTTCAACATCGGCCATGATGAAGCCATCTTTTTTGAATCCTTCATAGAGCGCAATTGCGTCATCATCGAGTGCGTGCTTGAGCAAATTCTTCATTGGTTCAGGAAAGCCATCAGGCAAACGGTTGCAGGCACCGAAGTCGAGGACGCCTAAGCGACCATCTTCTAGTAATCGGAAGTTGCCCGGGTGTGGATCAGCGTGAAGAAGGCCAGCGCGATCAGGGGAGGTGAAATGGAAACGAGCCAACTTCATGCCGGCATTGTTGCGTTGCTCTTGGGTGCCACTGGCAATGATCTTTGAGAGCGGGGTGCCCTCAAGCCATTCGCTAACTAATACGCGATCAGATGCCATGACAACGTTTGGAATCGCAATATCTGGATCGTTTTCATAAACTTCAGAATATTTCTGTTGTGCTTCGGCTTCGTAACGATAATCAACTTCTTCAATGATGCGCGCACGAAGTTCTTCAAGCAACGGTTTCATATCTAAACCTGGCATTACTAATTGAAAAATCTTGGCAAAGCGTTGAATCTGATTTAGATCTGAGATCAAAGCTTCAGCAGCTCCTGGATATTGAATCTTTACGGCAACGGCTCGGCCATCTTTCCAAGTTGCTTTGTGAACTTGTCCAATAGAAGCCGATGCAGTTGGTTGATCTTCGAAGTTAGCAAAGTTATCGCGCCAATCTTCGCCTAACTCTTTTGCCAAAACTTTGTGAACTACGCGGATTGGAAGCGGTGGAGCTGATTCTTGTAACTTAGTTAACGTTTCGCGATATGGCTTAGCAATTTCTTCAGGTAGGGCAGCTTCGAAAACTGAAAGAGCTTGGCCGAATTTCATCGCGCCGCCTTTTAGTTCACCCAAAACTTTAAATACTTGTTCGGCGGTTTTCTCTTGGATCTCACTAAAGACCATACTGCCGGATTGGCCAACTAATTGGCGACCAAAACCGAGTGCACTACGACCGGCAATTCCAACTGGAATAGAAATCATCTTGGCGGTACGCGCCGTGGTTGATTTCGGGATTTCAGTTTCGAAGTTGCTCACTGGGTAATTCTGGCTAATTAATCA
Organism: Actinomycetota bacterium; assembly: GCA_026393075.1. Classification (GTDB taxonomy): domain Bacteria; phylum Actinomycetota; class Actinomycetes; order Nanopelagicales; family Nanopelagicaceae; genus Planktophila. Next base: position 24,296 of record JAPLAW010000011.1, read on the forward strand.
AATAAATGCACTTCGAAATTGACTAGCGCACATTGAAATCACCAGGCACAGCCGCAGGCAGGGTTAATCGCATATGCGATGTGTTGGGGATTACATGGCCGTGCAGTATCAAGCAAGATTTGGGTACCGATTAATTCGCTAAATCCAGTATCTAGAAAGTTCAGAACAGATTGAGCAATCAGGCCGGCAATTTGAGCAGTGGCTGCGATATTTAATTGTTGGATTGGGGCAAATGAGCGAGCTTGATTGATTTGATTTAAAAGTGGTGATTGTTCAAGTTGGTTTAATTCGATGCACCTATTGCAAGGGGTTTTGCCCGGAATCACTAGTGGCCCGATGCGCATTGTGGTTGCATCGAGTGCGCTAATAAATAAGTGCGGCAAGTTAGAACTCAGCAAAGCACTGATTTTGGCTGGGTCTGGTGCACCAAAGATGATTGTTAAAAAACTTTTAATGTCAGCGTTCTTTGAAATAGGAAAGATCGAAAAGTCACGAGCGATTTCGCAAATGCGATTATTTAAATTCATGCCCATGTCATTAATTGCAAAAACACCGGTTCCCAAGTCTCGGGCGGTGATATCTCGTTGCAGATTGCTTAGCGCCAGAGTTGTTTGAGAAACTCCGCTAGCTAACAAAATTGTTAAGAGTGAAGTCGCTAATCGGTCATCACCGCAAATATCAATGGCCACATTTTGTCTCTGACTTAAGGTGGTGACGCCGGCATCGATGATTCCGGATTGCCAAGTGATCTGACCGAGTTCGGGTGCTATGCGTTCTTGCAATTGCAAATAAGCGACATCTTGGCTCTGATCTTGCGAGAATGTTTTACGGTTAGTTTTTTCGGAATGAAAGCGATCGGCCAAGACGACGGGCTTGGCAATTTGGTCAATCAAGTTGGCAGCGACTAACTCATCGCAGATTTTGTTCACGACTTCAAAAGGTGCCCCGGTCTTGATGCTGATTTCAAAACAAGTTAGGGAGCCCACAAAGTTGGCCAAGATGGCAGCAGCCCCTGGGTGACTGATTTGAATTCCCGAGCTGGCGTGCCCGATGAAATGTGATTGCGGTTTGGTGTTGCTGATCGCGGTAACGATTGCCCCTGTTTTTAAACGAGGCTTGATTTCAGAGATTTCGATTGCTGAATTAGTTGTCATGGGCGCAGAGTGCGCGTATTTGAATTCGGCTATTCGAGCCAGGCGAGATTCTGCGCAGAACTCTCAGATTTCTTACTTGAAGTTAGTGCGAATGCCTCGCAGAGTCAGGTGCGCCCCAAATTTGAGACAGTGCCGGGCAAAGCAAACAACCCGCAACGATTAACTCGCTACGGGTCGTTTGAGTAAAACTTTTATTGATGAAAAATTACTGAGCTTTGCCAAGGATGCGATTTACCTTGGTGCCACAGACTGGGCAAATGCCCTGTGCCATGCGACGACCAGAGTCAGAAACCTTTACAGTTCCTTCAAAATCACGCTTCTCTTTGCACTTAACGCAGTAAGCGTCACCTTTGTATGTCTCTGCCATGTGAAGCCTCCAATCGACGCGAGCATTTGTCGATGGAATTCGACGAAATTAACTTGCGTGCAGGCTTTACGATACCCCCGCTCACGCTCAATTTGGGGCTTCTGAGCGTAGTTTGTGGGAAGTTTTTTAGCCGTGCCTAGGCCTTAATTCACCTCAGGCGGGGCCAGATCGCTCTCGGCCAGCTCGTAGCCGTCTAGATAGGCCTGGGCTTTCTCGCCATCGGGGTAGGCGGCCAGAATTCGCTGGAAATCGGGGCCGTGGTCGAAAAAGCGCAGGTGAATCGCTTCATGGAAGAGGACATAGTCCTGCACATAGGCTGGGGCAAAGCGCAGGCGGTCTGAAATTCGGATGCTCCGATCGATGCCGGTGCAAGATCCCCAGCGCTCACGCATCGCTCGCCAGTCGATACTGGCCGGGCGTTCGATAATTTCGGGGGCGTAGGCCTCGATTAGGGCCACGGTGCGGGCGATCAGGACAGATTCTGACGGGGTGCGGTCAGCTTCGGCGCTTCGAATCCGTTCAACCATCTCGGGGACAATCGATCGCTCATCAGCTTTACTCATTCGAGCCGGAATCGAAACTACTATCTGTCCACCTTGGCGATATGCCGAGATATTTTTCTTCCGTCGCTTAGAACGAATGACGACAATTTCGCCTTGGTCAACCCCAGGCAATGTTGGTGCAATTTCAAGTGAAGTATCAACTACAGGTTTAGTTATTTGCGATTCAGCAATTGAAAATAAATCGATATTTTCAGATGAATTCATAAGCAAAAGGTAGCGTGAAAGTAGTGCATTACAAGGAAAAGAATCACTTTGTCAATGTGTGGGTCGGTTGATTCAGATTGAAAACTTCGTTAAGTTCACGCTTACGAAGTCCTCGGATAACAGTTTTATATCTGCAAGGGGAAGGCAGATATTTAACAGCGACCGGGGACTTCGCTTTTTTATTCATGTCTTACTTAAAGTAAGCCGCTCAAATCATCTGGCACTTCAACGCTTGCTAAATAAAGCTGCGGATTAAGCAACTCTTCTTGGGTTGGCAAAATGCCAGACCAAATCTTGTCGCGAGTTGAGATATCGCTGAGTTCAGAAATCGATCGCCAGAAAGCACTTGCCTCACGAGCTAACCGAGGGGATACCTCTAGGCCAAGCAGTGAAGAAAACAGTTGTTTGGTTGGCGCATTAGTTGCCCGATGACGACGCAGAGTTTCACGCAGTTTTTCTAAATTCGGTAAGCGCTCACCGGCTGCGGTTGTGACAACTTCATCAACCCAGCCATCGATAAGAGCGAGCGCAACTTCAAGTTTTGTTAACGCAGCTTTTTGCGATTCAGATTCTTCGGGGGTGAATAAACCTTTATTGATTGCATTGGCAAATGATTCTGGATTATTCAAATCAATATCAGCCGAGCTAAGCGCAGAAGTAGCTTGATCTTGAATCGCGTCCATATCGATTGTGATGCCACGACCATAATCAGTAATTGATTGGCGCAGATATGAAACTAACCAAGGGTTGTTATCAAAGAGTCGGGCAATTGCAGCTTCGCGCAGTGCGTGGAATAAGCGAACTTCGGCGATCGGTACATCAAGATCTTGTGCCCATTGGTTAATATTTTGTGGAATTAGCGCTGGGTGGGCCGGAGTAATTAGCGGCAGACCAACATCATGAATACCGGTAACACTGGCGGAAAGTTGACCAATAGCTTGACCTAGTTGAGTTGCAATAAGTGAGCCAATAAAGCCTTTTAATAGACCACCGATCATGTCCATTGATGCGTGTGCATTTCCAATACCACCCAAAATATTCTCGCCATTTGGGCCCTTAAACATATTGGGATCAACGCCAGCTTCGGCTAGAAATTCTTCATTAAGTGAACCATCAGAATTAAATGCTTGGTCGGCAGCTTCACTTGCTTGCGATAACAAACCAGCTAGCGCATCAGCTAACCCGGCAGCAAGTGGTTCGACAGTTTCTTGCCAACCAGCTAACGAGGTATCAACCCAATCGGTGCGACTTAGTGCGATTCGGCTCTCAGATGTGTGCAATGAGAAATCTGTTTTGTCATCGAGCCAAAGTTGTGCCAGATCTAGTGCAGTTTTTATTTCAGCGACATCATTTGCACCAACTGGTTGTGAACCATGTGCCTGGGTAAATTTCTTAGCAGTGTCGCGCACAATTGTTTTTGGTAGCGGTTCTGGTTTCGCCGAATTTGAAAGTAGCGGATTAATAAATCTGGCTGGGTTAATGCCAAGTTTTTCGAACTGATCTTTCATTTGGGCCTGCATTGCTTCAAGAGCTGCGGCAAGTTCGGCAGATTTTTCAGCGTCGTCTGAGTTATCGCTGGGTCCAAAACCAAAAGATGTCATAGCTGCCTTTCCGGTGTTGCGTAATTCTTACGATCTTCTCTGAAGTAATACTAGTTAACCAACCCAAGTGGGCACTTTCTTCCCGAAACCTCTAGGCTAGGACTATGTCTAACGCCTTCACCGCCTTAATTTGGTGGCTAATTCCCCTTGCCGGACTTCTTGGCGCGCTTGGCTATGTGCTCTGGGTGAGCAAGTTTCAGGGCAAATTTGAACAAGAAACAACTCGCTCGGTGACCTCATTCCAGAAGTTTCAAGAATCTTTCCGCGATCAACAGGCACGCGATCTTGAAGCAAGAGAAAAGCCCGTCGACCCAACTGCCTAAGCGCATCCGATGAGATTTTCACCGCTGCCCCGCTTAGTTAAATACTTTCTCGCATCGATTCTGGTTTTATCTCTCTTCATTCCATTGCCATTTGCAATCGTGCTACCTGGGCCAGCAACTGATGTCTTAGGCCCGGTTGTGCAAGTGCCAAGTCGATTCGCAGATAAAGTTCCTGCACCGACTGGCAAATTAATGCTGACAACGGTTTCAATCTCAACTCCAAATTCCAAAGTCTTTGGGTTCGAAGTTTTAGCACGTTGGATTCAAGCCGATGGGGTAGTGGTGCCTAAATCAGTAATTTATGAGCCGAATGTGGATATTGAAAAAATTAACAAAGAGAGCCTGGCTGAAATGGATGGTTCACAGGGCAACGCAGTAGCTGCAGCGTTTAATTACTTAAATATGAATGAGCCAGATTTAGCACCTTATTTGCGATCTGGTGAGTTAAATGATCAGTTAGTGCAATTTGATTTACCAAATACAGGTGGGCCAAGTGGTGGCTTAATTTTTGCCCTCGGAATCATTGAAAAGTTAAATAGCGCGCAACTTGTCAAAGGACGTCTGATTGCCGGAACTGGCACAATTAATAAGAAGGGTGATGTTGGCCCGATCGGTGGCATTGAAGATAAATTAATTGGAGCTAAACGTGCAGGGGCAACGCTTTTTATCGCGCCAATTGATAACTGCATCGACATCACCCATGTTCCAAACGGATTGCAAATTGTGGCGGTTTCGACCTTGGCGCAGGCTGTGACTCTGCTTAAAAAGCCAGTTCAGGCGTTGGCAAAGCTGCCTACGCTGAGCGGCTGTTCTAATTAGCGTTAAGCACCTAAATAGCGCAAAATTGGGGTATCCCAATGGGGTAGGTTTTTAGAAAATGGAGAAATAGATGAGTTCGAATCCGCAATTTGATTTCGCAAAGAGCTTTGGCCGCAGGTCAGGTGGCCGACGTATTAGCCCTCTTTCGATCACTGTCGGAATCTTGGTAGCTGCTGTAATCGCACTAGTTTCACTTAGTGGTTTTTATGCAGATTGGCTCTGGTACAAATCTGTTAATTACACCAGTGTTTGGTCAACCACACTATTTACTAAGGTGTATCTCTTCATCGGCTTTGGTTTAGTTACAACTCTATTTGTTCTGTTAAATGTATTTTTAGCATTCAAGCGCCGCCCCGTTTATGTATCAATGGCGATTGAGAGCGACAACCTAGAACGTTACCGTGCTCAGATCGAACCACTTCGTAAAGTTGCATTCTTAGGAATAGGCGCTGCCATCTTTTATTTTGCTGGTACCGCCGGAACTTCACTTTGGCGCACTTGGTTACTTTTTAAGAACTCAACTGATTTCGGTGTTAAAGATGTGCAATTTAATTTAGATATTTCTTTCTACGCTTTCCGTTTGCCATTCTGGCAATCACTAATCTCATGGGGCTTCTCGGCTCTGATCTTGGCAATCTTGGCATCAGGTGCTGTGCATTATTTATACGGTGGCTTGCGTCCACAAATGCGTCAAGATCGCACTACGCCTTTTGCTCGCGCACAACTTTCAGTTTTGCTAGGCCTAGTAGTTCTTCTTAAGGGTGTTGCATATTGGTTCGATCGCTACGCACTATCTTTAAAAGAAAATAAACTAATTACCGGTCTAACTTATTCAGATGTAAATGCACTTCTACCTGCCAAAGCAATTTTGGCTGGAATCGCAGTTATCTGTTCGCTGCTTTTCTTCGCCAATATTTTCCGTAAATCATGGTTCTTGCCAGCATCTGGCACAGCGCTACTAGTGATATCAGCTGTTTTGATCGCTGGCGTTTATCCAGCGGCAATTCAAACTTTCCAAGTAAAGCCATCTGAATCATCAAAGGAAGCACCATTTATTCAGCGCAATATCGACGCTACCCGTGCTGCTTACGACTTAAGTGGCGTTGAGATGAAAGATTACGCAGCAACCCTTAAGACTTCTTCGGGACAGTTAGCAAATAATGCAGCAACGATTGCAAATATTCGCTTGATGGATCCAAATGTAATTTCGGCAACTTTCCGTCAGTTACAACAGATCAAGCCTTATTACTCTTTTCCAGATTCCCTTGATATTGATCGCTATACCGTTAATGGAGTTCAACGCGATGCTGTGGTTTCAGTGCGTGAATTAAATATTGCGGGCAATCCAAGTCGTAACTGGATTAACGATCACTTGGTTTACACACATGGTTTCGGGTTTGTTGCCGCATATGGCAATACCGTTGATCTAGATGGAAAACCTAGCTTTGCTGTGGGCGATCTACCACCAACTAAAGGCCTAGGCGATTTTGAGGCACGGGTTTATTTTGGGGAAAATGTCCCTGACTATTCAATTATCGGCGGCGTTAAGACTGATTCGCCAGTTGAATTTGATTATCCAGATGACACGGCTGCTAATGGTCAGAAGAACTACACCTATGCTGGTACTGGTGGCGTGCCAGTTGGTTCATTCTTTAACAAATTAGTTTTTGCGATTAAGTATCAAGAACAGAAGATTTTGCTTTCTAGCTTGATCAATAAAGATTCCAAGATCCTTTACGAGCGCAGTCCGCGTGAACGTGTGACTAAAGCGGCACCATGGTTAACTCTTGATGGCGATCCATATCCTGCAGTTGTCGATGGCAAGGTGCTTTGGATTATTGATGGCTATACAACTAGTGCTGGCTACCCATATGCCCGCAAGACATCACTCTCTGGCTCAACTACAGATGCGCTAACTGCGAACTCGAATTCGATTACGGCACAGTCTGATACCACCGTTAACTACATTCGTAACTCGGTAAAAGCCACAGTTGATGCCTACGACGGCACTGTTTCACTTTATGCCTGGGACGAGAAAGATCCAGTGCTAAAGACTTGGAGTAAGGCTTATCCAAATACGGTTAAGCCAAAGAGCGCCATGTCTGCGCAATTGCTTGAGCACGTGCGCTACCCAGAAGATATGTTCCGTATTCAACGCGACATTCTCAGCGCGTATCACGTGAAGACAGCTGGTGCTTTCTATGGCGGTCAAGATTTCTGGCGTGTTCCTCGTGACCCATCAACCTTTGGTGCAAACGCAGGTAACCAACCTCCTTATTACATGACCCTACAAATGCCAGGTGCAACTAAGTCAACCTTCTCGTTGACCACACCATTTGTACCACGTGGTGGTCGGGAAAACCTTTCCGCATTTGCATCTGTAAATTCTGAAGCAGGTCCTAACTATGGAAAGATCACTGTGTTGCAATTACCACGTAGCACAAATATCGCCGGTCCTTCGCAAGTGGCATCAAACTTCGAAGCTAAACCTGAAGTTGCAAATTCACTTTCGCTATTGCGTCAGGGTGGTTCTGATGTAGTACTAGGTAACTTGTTAACCCTGCCAGTCGGAAGCGGATTACTTTATGTGCAACCAGTTTATGTAAAAGCAACATCCAATACCGCCGCTTATCCATTACTACAAAAAGTTTTGGTTTCCTTTGGAGATCAAATTGGTTATGACGACACTGTTAAGGGCGCACTCGATCAAGTATTCGGTGGCAACTCCGGAACTACATCGACAAAAAATCCAACTACTTCAACAACTACAACGCCAAAGAATTCAACAGCGCTATCAAATGCGCTACGTGCAGCTGCTCAAGCGCTGAAGGATTATCAAGCCGCAAATGCCAAGGGCGATTTTGCTGCTGCTGGTCGTGCGTTAGATAAATTACAAACAGCACTTGCTGCAGCCGATTCTGCGCAAGGAAAGTAAGTAATAACTAGCCAATTTGGTTATTAACGCTGCACCGCTTACGATTAGGGCAACCGACGCGGGGTGGAGCAGCTCGGTAGCTCGCTGGGCTCATAACCCAGAGGTCGTAGGTTCAAATCCTGCCCCCGCTACTAACGTGAAAAGCCCTCATAGTTCATTCTGTGGGGGCTTTTTCTATATCTGGGCTATTTGATGCGAAGTGAGTTAGTAACTACGAATACTGAGCTAAGTGCCATAGCTGCAGCGCCATACATTGGGTTAAGTAAGCCGGCAGCTGCAATTGGAATACCAATAACGTTATAGGCAAAAGCCCAAGTTAAATTGCCTTTAATAATCTTGATCGTGCGTTCTGATAATTGCAAAGCATCAATTGCGGCATTTAGATCTGGTCGCATCAAAGTGATATCGGCAGCAGCAATAGCGGTATCGGTACCAGTGCCCATTGCGATACTTAAGTCAGCGGCTGCCAGGGCAGCTGCATCATTTATGCCATCGCCAACCATTAAGACTTTATGACCTTTTGCTTGCAAGTTAGTGATTGCAGTTAATTTACTTTCAGGTGAAGCAGCAGCAGTTACATGGCTGATATCAATTCCAACTTTGAGTGCAACTGCGTGTGCAACGCCTGGTGAATCACCAGTTACTAGCCAAGGGGCAATACCCATTGCTTTAAATTTAGAAATGGTTTCAGCAGCATCGGCCTTAATTTCATCACCTACTGCAAATACTACAACTGCGATGCCATCCCAAGCCATGACTGAAACAGTTAGTGCTTGGGCTTGTGCTGCGCTAACTGCGGCTTGAATATCAGGATGGAAATCAACGCTGCTATGTGCGACAGCTGCTGGTGAACCAATTAAAACCACCGGGGAGTGCATTCCTAAATTAACTCGGCCAGCTGCGCCATTACCTGGTGATACCGAATAATCCGTAACGGTTGTTGCTTTAATGCCTTGAGCTGCGATGTATTCGGCGATGGCATGACCAACTGGGTGGGTGTTCTGGCTTTCAATTGAAAGCGCTGAAGATAAGAAAGTCGCTTCCTTGATTAGCTCCGGATAAATCTGCGCTAATTGCGCTGCTGCGCCTAACGAAACCGTGGCAGAACTAACTTTCATCTGGCCGGTAGTTAAAGTGCCAGTTTTATCGAGTAATACTCGATCAATTCCGCGGGCTGCTTCGAGCGCGCTAGGGGCTGAAATCACTATTCCACGCTGGGCACCGCGACCAGATGCCACCATCAGCGCAACTGGAGTTGCTAAGCCAAGAGCGCACGGGCAGGCAATAACAAGCACTGCGATACCTGTTGCGATTGCATGAGTTAGTTGTGAGTCATAGAGATACCAGGCTAAGCCAGTAGCAATTGCTACCAAAGTTACGACTGGTACGAATATCGCACTGATTTTATTTACTCGAGTTTGAATAGGTGAACGGCTACCTTGGGCAGATAAAACCATTGCAGTGATGCGGGCTAACTCAGTATCGCCGCCAATACGTGTTGCTCTAACAACAATTCGCCCATTGTGATTAACGGTTGCGCCAATAACTTTAGAACCAGGTTTTACTTCAATCGGCAGTGACTCACCTGTGATCATTGAGTTATCAACTGAACTGTTTCCTGAAATTACTTCACCATCAGTTGCAATTCGCTCACCGGGCTTAACCAAGAATTCATCGCCCACCTGCAAATTAGCGATTGGAATAATTACTTCTTGGCCAGAACGAATAACTTTTACTTCTTTAGTGCCAAGTTCTAGTAGTGACTGAAGAGCGCTACCGGCCGAAGATTTTGCGCGCGCTTCTAAGTAACGACCTAGAATTACAAAGAGCAGAACACCCGCGGCAACTTCGGTATAGACATCACCGTTGCCAGTTGAGTTGGCATAAATCGACCAACTAAAAGCGGCAAGTGAACCAAGCGAAACCAAATTATCCATAGTTAGTGCGCCTTGGCGCTTAGGGTTGATAAAGATTAAGAAATTATTAAAGGCAGCTCGGTGAATTGGAAATGCCACCAGAAGGATAAGTGGCGCCGTCAAGCCAAGTGCCACCCAGGCGGTTGGTGAGTAAAGCGGATGAGCTAAGCCAAATGCATCTAACTGATCATGCACGAACATATCGATTGAGTGATGCCAGCTCATGACCATTGAAATCGTGATCGCTGGGACTGCAAAAAGTATGGAAAGGGCTAAAGCCAGCCCAGAACGCTTGCTATGGAGGGCTAATTGCGAGGGGTCTGTAACAAGTGTGGCGCTATAGCCGGCGCTCTTAATAGCAGCGATTAGTGTCTTGGTAGCAACGCTATCTTCGGCATTAACGTGCACAGACTCGGTTGCAAAGCTAACAGTTGCTTTAACGCCAGGGATTGAATTGAGCGCCCCTTCAATGCTGTTTACGCAAGAAGAACAAGTCATACCGCTTACTTTGAAGGTGTAGATCAATTTAGGGCCGCCATAACTTTAGAGTGAAGCAGAGTGTTTGTCGAAATTCCGCTACCGCCAAATGGACCAGCTTCGCCCGTTAGATTTGAAAAAGTTCCGCCAGCTTCGCGCACGATTACATCAAGAGCTGCCATATCCCAAAGCGCTAGTGATGGTTCGGTGGCGATATCAACAGCGCCTTCGGCTACCAACATATGTGACCAGAAATCTCCGTAGCCGCGAGAACGCGTGCAAGTGCTAATTAAGTTTTGAAACTTTACTAAGCGATCACGCCAGCCTTGGAAATCTGAGTAAGCAATCGAAGCATTTGAAAGCTCAGAAACTTTAGAAACCAAAATTTGGCGAGGAGCGCCATTATTTAAAGTTGTGAAAGCACCATTGCCGCTACTTGCGAACCAACGTCGAAAGAGAGCAGGAGCGCTGGCTACGCCAACAATTACTTTTTCACTGCCATCACTTTGTCTTTCAACCAAACCAATTAACGTTGCCCAAGTTGGAACACCGCGCATGAAATTCTTGGTGCCATCAATAGGGTCCATTACCCAATATCGAGCTGCATCTTTATTCTCGTTACCAAATTCTTCGCCCACTAGACCATCTTCTGGTCGGGTAACTGCTAAACGTTTGCGCAACGCTTCTTCAGTTGCTTTATCGGCATCAGTTACTGGGGTGTTATCTGGTTTAGTTGAGACAACTAAGTCTTGAGCTAAATATCGGGCCATCGTGATTTCATCAGCTATAGCTGCCAGCTCAAGGGCGAGCTCTAAATCAGATTCCAACGAGTATTTTGCGCTCATAATGAGTCGATTCTATTGCTCGATCTCTACCTTCGGGGCATCTAAGAGTGAGCGCAAACTAGCAACTCGAGCTGCTCGCATCGGATCGATTACGCCATTTGGCGCAGCCCAAATATCTAGTTGGCAGCCGGCGCCATGATGAGCGCAATTGGTCATGCAGGTAGCAGCAATCGGGCTGAGATCTTCGAAGGCAGCAACGATGCGATTGGGATCAATATGTGAAAGTCCAAAGGCGCGAATACCTGGGGTATCAATAACCCAACCAATTGCGCCAACGTGTGCGGGTGAAAATAATGGCAAGGCAACCGCACTTGATGAAGTGTGGCGACCTCGACCAGAAATATCGTTAATCACTCCGGTTGCGCGATCAGCTTCAGGCACGATGGCGTTAATCAAAGTTGATTTACCAACACCTGAGTGACCAACTAAAACTGAAATCTTGCCAGTTAACATCGCATGTAGTTTTTGCAGGTCAGCTTCTTTGCTTTCGGTCTTAATTGCAGTTGTGAAAATCTGCACGCCAAGTGTTTTGTACTCTTCCATAAATTCAGGAATCTCACCTAAATCTGTTTTAGTCACCAAAATAATTGGTGCGATACCTTCGTTAAATGCGCTAACTAAGAAGCGATCAATTAAGCCGCGACGTGGTGGCGGATTAGTTGCCGCAACCACAATTACTAATTGGTCAATGTTGGCAACAATAGTGCGCTCGACTTTTGCAGCGTCATCTACTGTGCGACTGAGTGAATTACGTCGTTCAGTTATTGTCACGATGCGCGCTAACGAATCAGTCTTGCCACTTACATCGCCGACTAAACCTACGCGATCACCAACAACTACTGACTTTGGTCCAAGCTCGCGAGCTTTCATGGCGGTGACGATTACGCCATCATCAGTAATACAAGTTGTTCGACCACGATCTACGGCAGTTACTAATGAAAAGATGGCGTCATCATGTGCTGGACGATCTTTAGTACGGCGGCGCGTACTGCGCGCTGGGCGCACTCGCGCATCAGATTCGTCGTATTCGCGCGTACTCATGCAGTAAGTGAACTCCAAAGGCCAGGGAAATCTGGCAATGTTTTGCGGGTCGTCGCGATGTTTTCGACTTCAATGCTAGGCACGATTAAGCCAATTGCTGCCCCCGCCGTGGCCAAACGATGATCATCGTAAGTATGGAAAATGCCACCATGAAGTGGGGCTGGAGTTATGTGAAGCGCAGTTTCTTCTTCGGTTACATTGCCACCAAGAGCGTTAATTTCATTAGTTAGCGCAGCCAAACGATCTGTTTCATGCAAACGAAGATGGCCGATGCCACGTAGATGTGATGGCGAATCAGCTAAAGCACAAAGAGCTGCGATGGCAGGAGTTAATTCGCCAACATCGTGCAAATCAATATCAATGCCATGAATTTTTCCAGTGCCAGTTAGCTTGAGACCGTTACTTACAAATTCAACTTTGGCACCCATCTGCGTCAAGATGTAGCGTAGTTGATCACCAGGTTGGGTAGTTACTTTCGGCCAATCGGCAATCGTGACATCGCCGCCACAGATCATGGCGATTGATAGGAATGGCGCCGCATTAGATAAATCTGGTTCGATCACAAAATCTTGACCAAGTAATTTTCCAGGTAGAACGTGCCAAATATTATTTGCGACATCAACTTCAACAGTGGCACCAAAGAAGCGCAACATATCTACCGTCATATCTATGTGTGGCATCGATGGAAGTGCGCCACCAACATGTTTAACGGTGATGCCATTTGTCATGCTTGGGCCGATTAATAAAAGCGCTGATAAGAACTGGCTAGAAGCGCTCGCATCAATCTCAAGAGCACCCCCTGGAATTTCACCAGTGCCGTTTAGTGTTAGCGGCAAGCTGTAACGGCCATCGTGGGCAACTGAAATCCCTAAATCTTCGAGCGCTTTAATTACTGGGCCAAGTGGTCGTTCATGCGAACGAGGATCACCATCGAAAGCTACTGAACCAGTTGCCAGAGCTGAAAGTGGCGGCAAGAAGCGCATTACGGTGCCGGCATTGCCCACATCGATTTTTACGGGGCCGCTCATTTTTGCAGGCGTAATCTGCCAAGCAGCATCGCCATCAACTGTAGTTTCAATGATCGAAATTCCTAATTCGCGTAAGCCGGCAACCATTAATTCACTATCGCGCGAAATTAGCGGACGGCGAACTAGCGATGGGGTAGTTGCTTGTGCCGCCAAAATTAGGGCTCGGTTAGTTACCGATTTTGAGCCCGGAATTGTGACGGTAGCGCTGATTGGCTGGGGGCCACGAAAGATGGCGGGCCAATTTCCAGAAGCGTGCGCTGAAGTCATGTGCAAACTCTACTGGGTTGGCGATTGCGCTAGCGTTGCGCATATGTGCGGCCGCTTTGTACAGACCCATCAAATGCAGGAGTTAGTCGAAGAATTTTCGGCCCATGGCGCAGTGCCTGCATATTCATTGCCAGCTAGTTGGAATATCGCGCCAACAAATCCGATTTATATCGTGCGCGAAAATGGCGGCCAACGCGAATTGGCAACTGCTTCTTGGGGCTTGATCGGAAATTGGCATAAAACTATTTCCGAAGCGCGAGCTTCACAATCTCATGCGATCAATGCGCGCTCGGAATCAATCCATGAAAAGCCAACATTTAGAAATGCGTTTAGAACCACTAGGTGTTTGATTCCGGTTCAGGGCTATTACGAATGGGCTACCGCCCTCGGTCGCTATAAACCTAAACAAGCTTTCTATATTTCGGGGGCAGATAACCAATCACTTTCCGTTGCTGGGCTCTGGAGTAGTTGGCGAACACCTGATGGTCAGATCATCGAGAGTGCTTCAATTATTACTCGAGAAGCCGTGGGGGAGTTAGCAACAATTCATAGTCGGATGCCAGTGATGATGGCAAAAGATCGTTGGAGCGAGTGGCTTGATCCAAAGTTGCGTGATGTAGCTGTTTTGCAAGTCTTAATGCATCACGAAAAACCAGCTGCAGGGTTGGTGCCAGTTCCGGTTTCTAGTGCAGTTAATACGGTTGCTGTAAATAACTCAGAATTGATTAAGGAAATCGAACTTGGTGAGCCCGAAACTCTCTTTTAATTCCCAGTTCGGCAACGACGTAAAGAATGCAAAATCCCGTGGTTGCGAGATAGCCTTATGGTGATGACATCTACTGAGTTGGTTAAAGCGAGCCCAGCCGAAAGTGCGTGGAGCGAGATGCCCTTGCCTACACAAATGATGATGAGTAATTAATTATGAATATCGAGAGTGAGTACTTAGGCGCGGTTGGATTGGCGACCATGGTGATTCGCCCTGGAGACACTGCTGTGGCCCTTGGAATCGGTGAATTACCAATTGCTGCTGGCTCACATTTATTAAATGTAATGGAGAGTGCGTGCGTTACAGCAATTGCCGAGTATTTCGAAGGCAGCGAAACCACCATTTTGAGCGGTAGTTCAATTGAAGTTATAGCTGGTGTTTCAATCGGAACCGAGATTCGCGGTATGGCTAGATGTATTGAAGTAAACGGAAAAGAATTAACTTTCGAATGCGATATCTACGATGGTGAACGACATATTGCTCATGGTCAAATTAAAAGAACCGCAGTCGAACGAGTATCTTTCCTCGCCCGAACTGCGGCTCAAACGCTAACTAGCGCGCCACGAATTAATTAATTTACTTCTTGGTCTCCCAGAAGATCGCTGCAATTTCATCAATCTTGCCAATTAATTTATCTGCAACTGCAACATCCTGTGTGCCCTTAGTACCGGCAGCTCCAGCTAACTTAGTTGCATCGTTAAAGAGAGTGTGAAGTTGTGGGTATGCCTCAAAGTGATTTGGCTTGAAATAATCTGTCCAGAGAACCCATAGGTGCTCTTTAACTTGATGTGAACGCTCTTCTTTGATTGCAACTGAGCGAGAACGGAAATCAGCATCTGTGTTAGCTGCATACTTTTCCATGCAAGCCTTAACTGAAAGCGCTTCGATCTTTGCTTGAGCTGGATCATAAACGCCGCAAGGTAGGTCGCAGTGCGCGTAGACAGTGGTACTTGGCTTTAGAAATGAAATCATTTGAAGTTCCCTTTCGTGCAATAAACGTTTGGTTTTTTGATTCCTAAGTGTGACACTACCGCCTATGGGGAAATTTGGCTCGTCCGCTTGGCGCACAGTCGCCGTTGCTGGAGATTCCATGTCACCTACGCTGGTGGAAGGCGATTGGCTGGTGGTTTCCTGGGCTGCTGAGCCTGCGGTGCCTAAGTTAAAGGCACTTAAAGTCTATGTAATTGAGCGTGCTGATCGGCCAGGGGTATTTGTGATTAAACGACTGATTGAAATAGGTAGCGGAGAAAATGCCGGCAAAGTTTGGGTTGAAGGCGACAATGAAGCCAGCACAGATTCGCGTCAATGGGGTTGGATCAGCGAAAGCGAACTACGTGCGCGCGTGGTATTTCGTTTTAAGAAAGCGGATAGCAAACGCGGTCGAAAGTAATTAGCGAGTGAACGCCTCAGTCATTAGCGCCTTAGCTTCTTCTTCATGCCAATGATGATTTCCAGTTGCAGGTGAAGCACTCGCCAAGCGAGAAACTCGACGAAGTGTGCGACCACCAAAGCCAGTACCACCGAAGTGTTCAGAAGTACCAAGTGCGATATGTGACCAAGCACCTTGATTAGCTGGTTCATCTTGGACCCAAAGCAGTGATGCGTTTGGATGTTTAGCTGCTTCTGCTGCCATCTCGGCTGCAGGCAATGGATACAACTGTTCAACGCGAACGATGGCAGTTGAATTTTCGCCATTCTTTTCGCGTTCAGCAATTAGATCGTGATAAATCTTGCCCGAACAGAAAATCACACGTGAAGCGTTGGTAACTTTTTCATCACTGATAACTGGGCGGAAAGTACCTGAGGTGAAATCGCTTAGTGATGAAGCTGCAGCCTTTAGTCGCAACATTGACTTAGGTGTAAAGACCACCATTGGGCGACGAGCAGGATTAGCCGCATGCCAACGCAATAAGTGGAAGTAAGAGGCAGGTGTTGAAGGTTGTGCAACCGTCATATTATTTTCAGCACAGAGCAACAGGTAACGCTCAATGCGACCTGATGAGTGATCTGGTCCTTGACCTTCATAACCATGTGGCAACAAGAGAACAATTGAAGAACGCTCGCCCCATTTTTGTAATGCAGATGAAATAAATTCATCAACAATTGTTTGTGCGCCATTAGCAAAGTCGCCAGCGGAGTCCACTCACTGGCATTTTCTTTATCAACGATGACTGCGTGACGATTTGAGAAAGTTCCGCGGCGCGAATCTTGACCAGCTAAACGAATAGGGCGACCTTCAAGAAGTAGCGAACCAAAGGCAAGAGTTTCACCCATAGACCAGTCGATGGTTCCATCATTTAACATCTCAACGCGCTTAGTTAGTTGCGGAATCAACTTTGGATGAATCGTAAATCCTGCCGGCACTGCAACTTGGGTAGCTGCAATCTGGCGAGCAACGGCTTCAGTAATTGAAGTGTCAACAGTTGTTGGTGCTGGAACTTGTGCAATCTGGCGGTGCGCTGGTTGTTCAGCTTCGTGATTATGAACTGAAGCAAATACGGCTTCGAGTTGATCTTGGAAATCTTTCGCAACTGCTTCGGCTTCTACCTGTGTGATGTCACCGCGACCAATCAAGCTCTCGGTATACAAAGTACGAGTGGTGCGCTTTGCATCGATCAACTTGTACATAAGTGGCTGAGTGAAACTTGGCTCATCGCCTTCGTTATGTCCACGGCGGCGGTAGCAAACCATGTCAATTACTACATCCTTATTAAATTCTTGGCGATATTGGAAAGCTAAATGTGCAACACGGACACATGCTTCAGGATCATCACCATTTACGTGGAATACCGGCGCCTGAATTATCTTGGCAAAATCAGTTGAATAAGTAGAAGAGCGAGAACCATGAGGTGAAGTAGTAAAACCAACTTGGTTGTTTATAACAATATGTACGGTTCCGCCGGTGCGATAGCCACGAAGTTGTGACATCTGCAGAGTTTCAGCAACTACACCCTGCCCAGCAAAAGCAGCATCACCGTGCATCAAGATTGGCAGTACTGAGAAAATATTCTTGATATTTAACTTATCCTGCTTAGCTCGCACAATGCCTTCTAGCACTGGGTTTACCGCCTCAAGGTGCGATGGATTAGCCGCTAAATAAATCTTTGTGGTAGCCCCTGATTCAGCAGTAAATATGCCTTCAGTGCCTAAGTGGTACTTAACATCACCCGAACCTTGAACTTGATTCTCTTGGTAATGACCTTCGAACTCTTGGAAGATCTGACCGTGTGATTTACCGGCAATGTTTGCCAACACATTTAAACGACCACGGTGTGGCATTCCGATACAAACTTCATCAAGCTTTGATTCTGCAGCTGCTGAAATAACCGCATCAAGAAGTGGAATAACAGCTTCGCCACCTTCAAGTGAGAATCGCTTCTGGCCCACGAACTTAGTTTGCAAGAATGATTCAAAGGCTTCGGCGCCATTTAGTTTGCGCAAAATACGTAGTTGTTCTTCGCGGGCTACTTTTGGAGTACCAACTTCAATATGCTCTTGCATCCACTTACGTTCGGCTGGATTTTCGATAAACATATATTCGACGCCAACTGAGCGACAGTATGAATCGCGGAGAATTCCCAGGATGTTACGAAGTGGCATAAATGCTTTGCCACCGAAACCACCAGTTGCAAATTCACGATCTAGATCCCAGAGAGTTAGACCATGTGTTTCAACTTCTAGATCTGGGTGAGAGCGCTGCATATATTCAAGTGGATCAGTGTCGGCCATTAAGTGACCGTTAGTGCGGTAAGCCTGAATTAATTGCTGAACACGTGCAGTCTTTGAAATATGGTCATCGCGAGTGAAATCAAGATCGGTAGCCCAATGAATTGGCACATAAGGAATTCGTAGTGCTGCAAAAATATCTTCATAGAAACGATCTGCGCCAAGAAGTAGTTCATGAATTCGACGCAAGAAGTCACCAGATTGAGCACCTTGAATAACTCGGTGGTCATAAGTGCTAGTTAAGGTAATTACCTTGCTAACAGCCATGCGGGCCAAGGTTTCATCAGATGCGCCCTGGAATTCAGCTGGGTAATCCATAGCTCCAACGCCAATAATTAAGCCTTGACCTTGAACTAAGCGTGGAACTGAGTGAACAGTGCCCAATGTGCCTGGGTTTGTAAGGGAGGCTGTAGTACCTGCGTAATCCTCAACAGTAAGTGTGCCACCGCGTGCTTTGCGAATAACTTCTTCATAAGCACTTACAAATTGTGCGAAATCTAAATCTTCGCAACCCTTAATTGACGGAACCAACAATTGACGCGAACCGTCGGGCTTAGCTAAATCGATTGCGATACCAATATTTATATGTTCTGGTTGACCAACTGCTGGCTTGCCCTCAATCTCTCCATAAAAAACATTCATCTCTGGCATTGCGCGCATTGCTTTAATCATGGCGTAGCCAATTAAGTGAGTGAAGGAAACTTTTCCACCACGAGTACGCTTCAAGTGATTATTAACAACAATGCGATTATCAATCATCAATTTTGCCGGAATTGCGCGAACGCTAGTTGCAGTTGGAACGCTTAGCGAAGCTTCCATACTTTGAACAACGCGGGCACTAACTCCACGAATCGGAGTCAATGAAGATGCAGCTGGTGTTACTAAAACTGGAACTGGCTTGGTAACTGGATCTGCTGGTGTCGGCGCAGTTGTTACAACTGGCGCTGTTACTAAAGCTTGTTGAGTTTGAACTGGTGCAACTGGAGCTGGTGTCACAACTGGTGTTGAAACTGGGGTAGCAACTTGCGCTTGCATCGCTTTAGGAATTGGTGGAACGCCGGCTTTAGGAGCAGCTGCATTGCTTGTGCCTGCAACGCCGTTCTTTATGAAGTACTCAATCCAAGCTTGATCAACTGAAGTGGGATCTGCAAGGTATCGCTCTTGCATTTCCTCGACTAACCAATCGTTAGCACCAAAATCGATATTTGAATCGGAAGCCGACACTGGCTTTCTCCCCTTGTTAGTAGCGATCTACCTATGAAGTCTACCGAGGTGAGCCCCCATGACTAAATTCGTCTAGTCAAAGATGGCAGCGTGATTTAAGCGATATTGGGCACATCTAGCAGCGATCGGCTAAGCCGAAAGAAAGTAAGCAACTTCCGAAGCGCTTGGGTAAGAGCTCTGTGCCCCAAGTCGGGTAACACTCAACCCCGCGGTTTGGCAGCCAAGGGCGGCAGCCTTAGCTGGTGACATTTGCATAGCCAAGCCAAAAGCAAAGGAGCCCACAAAACAATCGCCAGCACCAGTTGTGTCGACAGGTTTAATTCTCTGTGCGGCAACTTTTGTGATTGTGCCATCAGCGATTACGACGCCATCTTCGCCTAATGTGACAACTAAATTTATTTTCTGGGCTGCGGCGAAATCCGCAATTACGCCATCTGAGTTTGGCTCTAAATGTTCTGGGTGTAGATCTTGGAATTCGTGACTATTTGGAATTAACCAATCAGTTACCGCCAATAGCTCAGCCGGAATCTCTCGATACGGAGCCGGATTTAGAATTGTGGTGATTCCTAATTTACGGGCAGCTGCAAATGCAGCCGTTGTAACTTCTACTGGAATTTCAAACTGTCCGACTACTACTTTTAAATCTTTAATCGAGTTAATTGCATTTTCAACTTGAGCAACAGTTACTTTGGCATTAGCACCTGGAACTACGATGATGCGATTATCACCATCGCCATCAACCCAAATCGGGGCAACGCCACTTGAGCCCGGCACAGTCGCTAGGTACTCAGTTTTTACTCCTTGATCAATAAAATTCTTAATTGCAGATTGACCAAATACATCATCACCAACAGCGCCGACCATATAGGTCTGAACGCCTAAGCGTGCCGCCATAACAGCTTGGTTTGCACCTTTGCCACCAAAACCAATGGCAAAGTCTTTGCCAGTAACAGTTTCACCACGCTCTGGAATTTGATCGGAGTAGGCGACCATGTCGATATTGGTGCTACCAACAACTGCAATGCTGACCATTACTTACTTTCCGGAACAATAGTTACTGCGCAATAAAGGATTAACGCCGCAACAATAACTAGCGGCAGAGCAACAAACCAGAGGCCGCCTTCAAATTGATATTTTGCGACACCAAGTGCGATTAAGTTCGCCAATACCGCAGGGGCTCGACCAAATCTGCGCTTATTCTTAAAGGAATAGGCCGATGCCAACAGCCCTAAGCCACCAATCGCTGCGAATAATAATTCACCGGTCAGTGGCGCTAACTCAACCGAATCGGCAGTAATTGATTTAAAAATTAGAAAAGCCCCTAGGGCTAATACGACAGCACCTTCTAAGTTGAGCAGGGCTGTCACGATATTACGGCGAGCAGATTGACTGAGATGCTTACTTGATTCAGCGCTCACATCACTCTCCTTCAATCTTGCTTGAGATGAGTAATCTAATGGAAAAACCGATTTTCGAACCAATCACACACGATGGCCGCCATGATTCGCTCACAAATTTGCTAGCCCCACCACTTTATTACCAAGAGATGGCACGTGAACTAGCTCGTTTTCAGCGAAGCGCAATTGAGCTATGTGCGATTAGGTTAGAACTACCAACAACATCAACAATTGATGAAATTGTGGCATTTGCCGATGTCTTATCAAATAGCGCAAGAGCCGAAGATTTAATTGCTCGAATCGGTGAATTCGAATTCGCACTTTTAGTTCGTGGAGATTTAAAAGTGGTTGAGAAATTCATAGCCAGAATTGATTTTGCGATTGAGATTTCCTACGCCTGCGTAGCACCTAAACCCGGTGAAGTAACCCTGGAGTTACTAAACCGGTTAGATCAAATCGAATTAACGAGGGCGACGACGACGTTCGCTTGAGTTAGGGCGAGGGCGACGGTTGCCGCGGCTTGGACCCTTGTTCTCCATTACTGGCGCGATGTATGGAATACCTGAAGGTTCAACAGCGCCAGTGATATCAATTAACTCGTTAGACATTGGTTCGACATGAACGAATATCGGAGAAACGCCGGCACGTGAAGTTAGTGACTTAACACCAGATTGACTCTTGGTGGTTGAAAGAAGAACAACGTTTCCTTCTTCGCCAGCACGAGCGGTACGGCCAGAACGGTGTAAGTAATCTTTGTGATCAGTTGGTGCATCGAAGTGCACAACTAAAGAGATGCCATCAACGTGAATACCGCGAGCTGCAACATCTGTTGCAACAAGAGCTGCGTTAGGGGTTTCCTTAAATAGTGCCAATGTGCGAGTACGAACTGCTTGTGACTTTCCACCGTGAAGTGCGCCAACTGGAACACCTGCGTGAGCAAGTTTGTCAGCTAAACGATCTGCACCGCGTTGAGTCTTTACGAACAAGATGGTCTTGCCACTGCGAGATGCGATCTGCGCAGTTACATCATCTTTATCGGTGGTCTGCATTGTTAGTACGTAGTGCTTCATCGTTGAAACTGAGGCACGATCGTTCTGCAATGAGTGAGTCTTTGGATTGTTCAGGTACTTCTTAACTAGCGCATCAACGCCACGGTCAAGAGTTGCTGAGAACAACAAGCGCTGTCCATCTGGCTTTGCTTGATCAAGAATTTCTTTAACAACTGGCAAGAAGCCCATGTCCGCCATTTGATCGGCTTCATCAAGAACGGTGATCTGTAGATCATCGAGTTGAACTTCGCCTTTATCAAGTAGATCAATCAAACGTCCTGGTGTTGCAACCAAGATTGGGCAAGATTGACGCATTGCAGTGATCTGCTTGCCGTAAGGCATTCCGCCAGCAATTACTACTGAATCAAGACCAATTGATTTCGCAAGTGGTGTTAATACTTCATCGATCTGCTGTGCTAATTCGCGAGTTGGTGTTAACACCAAACCAAGTGGCTTATGAGGCTTTGCTACACGACCATTTAGATTTGTAAGCATTGCTAAACCGAAAGCAAGTGTCTTACCTGAACCAGTTTGGCCACGGCCCAAGATGTCACTACCAGCTAGAGCATCAGGCAGTGTTGCAATCTGGATTGTGAACGGGTGATTAATACCTTGTGCTGTAAGGCGTTCAACTAACTTAGGTGCAATACCTAGTTCAGCGAAAGTCATTGTGATTTCAGTCTTTGGTGTGGCATCAATCAAATTAGCATCAGCTAAATTGGCTGAGATGTAATTATCATCAGCACCAAAATCGGTAGTTGCTGAGTGTGTGCGACCGTAAGCACTTGATGTGCGCTCTGGGCGGTTATAAGAGTTAGTGCGGTCTTCAGAACGCTTTAAATCGCGAGCTGTATTTTCGCTGCGCTTTCCAACGCCCGGAACATATTTTTCGCGCTTGCGTGGTTCAAAATTTGGACGACCATCGTTGCTGCGATCTGCACGAGCTTTAGCTGCATCGCGACGAGTTGATGGCACAGTGTCTGCGTTACGCGCAGGCGCTGGATTGCGATCAGGACGTGTTGCGCGCTCTGCTACAAACTTAGTTGCGCGAGTCTCTGGCTTTTCGCGCTTGTCATTAAAAGTCTTTTTAAATGCTGGTTTTTCGCTGCGAGGCGCATCGCTACGCGGACGATCGTTACGTGCGCGATCTGAAGCTGGACGTTCAGCACGTGGACGATCAGATGACGGACGTTCAGATGTTTTACGTTCTGGGCGACCTGTTGTTGGACGTGCACCACGATCATTGCGTGGTGATGATGAACGACTATCTGATGAACGTGGCGCTGAAGTACGTGGCTTACCGGTTGTTGGCTTTGATGAACGAGAACGTTCGAATACTGGAACTTCAGTATTTCCATCAACTGGCTTTTCAGCACGTGGCTTAGAAACTTTTGATTCGGCATAACGTTTTGCGCGTAACTTCGAACGCTCTAGGTTGCGAGCTTCTTTCTTTGACACCGAACGTGGATCAATATCGGCATAACGACGGGAGGCAGATTCTGTCTTCGCAGTCGTTTTATTTGCTGGCTTGCCAGCTTTGGCTGCGGCCGCTCGTCGAGCTTTGCCTGGGGCAGGGGTACGTGGTTGTAGAGCCATAGAAAATCAACACCAATCAAGACGTAAACAAGCGCGTCTTGGTTTGACTCAAATTGGTCAGGGTGGAGATAAGACTCGCAAGAAAGTGCAATTTTGCACTTGTGTGGGGGAAGTACTTTGCTTCGGTCGAAGCAATGCCTAATTCTACCTTGGATTATTAATACCTCTTTATCTAGCACTCGGAATTGTTTGGGGCTGTTCATTCATATTTATTAAGTTGGGCCTTGAGTTCTTGACCCCATTTGGGGTGGCTTTTGGACGATGTGCGTTAGGTGCGATTACTTTGTTAATTGCGCTCAAAGTAATGGGTTTGCAGCTGCCGAGAGAAAGATCGACTTGGCGCCATTTATGGGTCGTTTCACTTTTACTTAATGTGATTCCGGGAATTCTATTTGCAGTAGCCGAAACCGAAGTAACTTCAATTCTGGCCGGAATTATTAACGCGGTAACGCCACTAATGACTTTGCTGGCCATCATGATCGCATTTCGCGAGGAAAAGTTACCTAGCCACCCAGTGATTGGATTATTTCTTGGTTTCATCGGAGTGCTGATTGTCTTAGGTGCTTGGAATGGTTTGGGTACTAACCCTTGGTGGGCGATCGGGGCGCTGCTATTAGCGGTTGCTTGTTATGGAATTTCATTTCCATATTCACGCAAAAATGTTTTGCCCCTAAAACTAAAGCCAGAGGTAATGGCTGCTACTCAATTAGTTGCGGCGACCATCACGCTATTGCCGTTTTATTTATTCGATGGAATCGCTGAAGATAATTATGAACTTGGGCCTGTGCTTGCCATGTTGGGATTAGGAATTTTCGGAAGTGGTTTTGCTTATATTTGGAATTTCAAAATCATGTCAGCTGCCGGAAGTGCGATTGCTTCTTCAGTTACTTTCGTAACGCCAGTTGTAGCAGTGATCGTAGGCATAATTTTCTTAGGCGAAAAAG
>JAPLAW010000052.1 GCA_026393075.1 Actinomycetota bacterium
GCTATCGCTGGTCTGACCGTTAAGTTTGGTGGATTGACGGCACTCGATGATGTTTTTTTAAAAGTTGCTCCCAATTCAGTAGTTGGATTAATCGGCCCAAATGGTGCTGGCAAGACCACAATCTTTAATGCAATTTCCGGGCTAGTAGAGCCAGAAAATGGCTCGGTTTCATTTGAGGGCAAGAATATAGATTGGCCAAAACCTGACGAGCTAGCAAAGTTGGGAATTGCGCGCACTTTACAAGGTGTCGGTTTATTTAGTGGGCTTAGTGTTCTAGAAAATGTCATGATGGGCGCTGATTCACATAACAAATCTAATTTTATTCGTGACATGTTGGGCTTCTCACCGAAATTTGAAAAACAATTAGAAGATCGTGCTCATGAAGCACTTGCTTGGGCAGGCGCTGCCCACACCGCATTCCTTGAGCCAACTGAACTTACTTATCCGGATTCAAAACGCGTGGCAATTGCGCGTGCTTTAGTAATGAAACCAAAATTACTTTTACTTGATGAACCGGCAGCCGGCCTAGGTCAAGATGAGATCGATCAGTTAGCGGCTCTGATCAAGCAATTAAAACGCCAGTGCGCAATTTTAATTGTTGAACATCATGTTGATTTTGTTAGTGAAATTTCTGATCAAGTTTATGTTCTTAACTTTGGCAAAGTAATTGCTAGCGGTGATTTTAATACCGTAAAACGTGACCCTGCTGTAGTTGCTGCATACCTCGGCACCAATGTTGATGGGCAAGAAATCGGCGGATCTCATGCTTAAGATTGAAAATTTAGTTACCGAATACGGGGCAGTTCGCGCTCTTGATGGTATTTCATTCACTGCTGCCGAAGGAAAAATAACTACCGTTATTGGAGCTAACGGCGCCGGCAAAAGTACGTTGCTACGTACAATTTCTGGGCTAGAGCGAGCCAAGAGCGGTCAGATAACTTGGGCAGATAAATCATTAATTGGTAAAGCGCCTGAAGCGATCGTGCGATCAGGAATTGCCCATGTGCCAGAAGGCCATGCAGTTATTTCACAGCTAACGGTTGCTGAAAATATTGAAATGGGCGCTCTCTTTCGTCGTCGCCAAAATCGTAGTGATGTGAAGCTGGCTATTGAAGAGGTTTATGAGCTATTTCCACGTTTAGCAGAGCGCAGTAAGCAATTAGCGGGCACGCTCTCAGGTGGTGAACGTCAGATGTTGGCCATTAGTCGTGCTTTGGTTTCACGACCAAAACTACTTTTATTAGATGAGCCTTCACTCGGGTTAGCACCTTTAGTGGTTGAACAGATTATTCAAACTGTAAATGACTTATGTCGCAAAAATGGCTTAACTGTTCTGTTGGTTGAACAAAATGCCAACACTGCTTTGGCTGTTGCTGATTACGGTGTTTTGCTTTCCCTTGGAAAAGTTGTTGCTAATTTACCAGCCGCCGAATTAAAAGCAGACGCGTCTTTGCGCGCTGCTTACTTGGGATATTAGGAGGTAGCGCCGTGGATCAATTCTTATCAGCAGTCTTTGCGGGCACTTCTCGTGGTGCGATCTACGCACTTGTTGCTCTTGGTTTGGTTTTAGTATGGCGTGGTGCGGGAGTAATTAATTTTGCCCAAATGGGTCAAGCCATGTTTAGTACTTATGTTGCATCAACGCTAATCATGAATGAGTATTCCTACTGGATAGCTTTTTTCGTCGCGCTAAGTGTCGGCACCATTCTTGGCGCAATAGTTGATTTATTGGTTATGCGTCCGTTATCGGGCAAACGAAGCTCAGCAATGTTGGCTAGCCCGGCAATGCGCGGCACAATTCCAGTTATTGCATCCCTTGGCATCGTAGGAATTTTGCAAGCAGCGGCCGGCATGATTTGGGCGGCCGAAGAGCGCGGTTTCCCAACTCCAGTTAATTCTTTAGGTTTAACTATTGGTGGCAATGTGATGCCATTTACTGCCTTTGATTTATTTGTAATTGGAATTGTTATGGTGGTTTTACTAATTACAACTATTTTCTTTCAGAAAACCGGCATGGGATTGGCAATGCGTGCCAGTGCACTTAACCCAGAAGTGGCGCGTTTAAGCGGAATCAGAACTAGTTCGGTGCGCACCTTAAGTTGGGCAATATCAGGTGCTGCTTCATCTCTGGCTGGCTTATTGGTAACACCGAGTGCGAACTTATCGCCAAATACCCTTGATCTAATTCTCATCATTGGCTTCACCGCAACTGTAATTGGTGGCTTAGATAGCCTTCCGGGTGGCGTCATCGGTGGATTTATTCTGGGTCTCGTAATCTCATTTGTAAATGTATATCGATCACCATCGGATATTTTCTTAGCAATTTTGGTACTTCTGCTAATTGTCTTACTGGTTCGCCCACAAGGTTTGTTGGGCAGTAAAGAGGTGCGCCGTGTTTAAGCGCATCCAAACTGGCAACCTGATTAAGACTTTTATTTTCTTTGCGGTAATTTTCTACTTAGGCAAAGTTTCTGATCCTTACAACCAAGGTCAACTTTCAGTGGTGTTGATGTACTTCATTGGAATTTTGTCGATCACTTTCTTGACCGGGTTATCTGGCCAGATTTCACTTGGCCAAGGCGCATTGATGGCAGTTGGTGGATACACCTGTGCACTTGGAATTTTAAATCTGGGATTAAATTATTGGCAATCAATTATCTTTTCAGTACTTGCATCCCTTGTTGCTGGTTGGATTTTGGGAATAACAGCAGCTCGACTATCTGGTCCGTATCTAGCGGGAACGACTTTAGTTATTGCGCTCGCAATCCCATCACTTGCAAATCGCTTTGAATCTGTATTCGGCGGCGATGTTGGCTTAAATGTTGAATTTGGCGCCCCACCTCAGTGGTTTGTTAATCTCATTGGTGAAATTGGATTCGAACAGTGGCAACTATTTGCCACCTTGCCGTTTGCTTCAATAGCTTTATTTTTTGCTCTTAATTTGTTTAAGTCACGTACAGGTCGAAGTTGGCGCGCCGTTCGTGATCACGAAATTGCAGCGTCCCTTGCTGGCATCAATGTGCAGCGCATGAAGATTTTTACTTTTGTAGTTGCCTCCGGTTTTGCTGGTTTAGCTGGCGCTATGTATGGATTGCGCGGAATTGTCGGACCTAGCGTTTATCCGATCTCACTTTCACTTACCTTGTTAACCGGAGCTGTTCTTGGTGGGTTGCGAAGTATCGGAGGAGCCTTTATCGGTGCTGTGCTGGTCGTCTTCTTGCCGGATTTAATCGAGTCACTAAGTGGCACTTGGGAGATTGCCCTTCAGATTGGTAACTACCTACCTGCCATGGTCTCGAGCATCCTGCTTATCCTGACAGTTGTCTTAAACCCAGCTGGTATCGCTGGCGGGCTACATCACCACAAGTCACGCCACAAATAAGCGCCTCGTTACACCCCGATAACGCCCTAGTAACGATTGCCGCGTGTATCGGTCATTTTGTTCACTTTTTGTTCACCCTCTGATACTTTGAGCGTGTTCTGGATCACCTCTGGTCCAGTTTCCGACCGGATAGCGCAATTGCTACCTGGCGGTACATCGAAGAAGAAAGAGTGAACGCAGTGAATATACGTGCATCTCTATCTCGCAAGAAGCTAATCGGCCTAACCGCCGTGCTCATCGCGGGATCAATGACACTTGCCGAAATTCCGGCAAATGCAGCCGACCCAGGCGTAAGCGCTACCGAAATTGTATTAGGTATGCAGCTTCCTGAAACAGGCGCAGCAAGTCCTGGCTACAACAAAGTTGATGATGCAATGCGCGCTTACTTTGATTATGTAAATTCAAAAGGTGGCATCGGTGGAAAGAAGATTCGTCTAGAAGTTAAAGACGATACTTACAAAGCAGGCTTAACAATTTCTACTGCCTCATCTCTTATTAATAAGGAAAAAGTTTTTGCTTTCATCGGAAGCATCGGAACTCAGACCCATATCTCAGTAATCAAGGACATTAACCGTCGCAAGATTCCTGATGTATTTGTTAACTCTGGTTTCTCTGACTTCTATAACCCAGCTACCTACCCAACAACTTTCGCGGCACTCGGCACATATGTGACTGAAGCGAAGATCATGGGTAAGTACCTTAAGGAGAAGTATCCAGATAAGAAAATTGGTATCTTGTATCAATCCGATGACTTTGGCCGTAACGCTCTTGAAGGATTCGCTAAAGCTGGCTTAACTTTCGAAGCCAAGAAGACATCAGCTGATTTTATTGCTGGTACTCAAGGTTCGGTTGGTTTAGCAAGTCAATTGACACAACTGAAAGCAAATGGTGTTGAGATTGTAATCATCGCTGCCGTTTCATCTGCAACCGCAGTCACACTTCTAACTGCAAGCGCACTTGGCTACAAGCCAGATAAGTGGGCAGTAATTAGCGTTGGCTCAGATGCAACTACTTTCCAGACAATTGCTGGTTCAAAGGGAATCCCGGCCTCAATGAGTGCAGCAATGCTCACAGGCCTGATCTCAGCATCACATGCACCAGCTCCTGGTGATTCAGCCGATGAATATGTCACAGCTTTTAAGAAGATCAATGATGACTTCAATAAAGGTGCTGACAAGCGTTGGGATAACAACGTTATGCAAGGTATGAATATTGGCTACATGGCAACTGGTGCTCTTAAGGGCACTTTGAATCCTAATTCAACATTCTCAGCCAAGAACAATAAAACTTGCCAAGCAAATGCCAAGAAGGCCACTCTGACTCGCGTCTGCTTTATTGACTATATCGAGACAAATGGCAGCAAGATTGAAAGTGCTGCATTCACAGCGCTGCAATATTCGGCAACCACACACGAAGCATTTAGTGGTTTCTGGATTGGCGCATACGACGCAGCAACAGTTCTACAGCCAGTAAGTGGAACTCGCGTTGTATACACAACTGATTCTGGAAATGGTCCAGTAACAGTTTCCAACTACAAGCGTCCAGCAATTGCTGCTGATGCTCTACCAAAGAACTAGTAGGTAAAAATGAAAACTATTTCTATGCGCAAATTAATTGCCGCAGTAGGTGCAGCAGCTCTTCTCTCAACTGCTGCAGTTGCTATCGCACCTAGCGCTTATGCTGCTGCGCCAACCTGTACAAAAGCCTCTGATGGCATTGAAACATGTACTGGCACCTTAAGTAATGGCGCTGGTTATCTGATTAAAGTTCCAGCTAAATTTGGTGGAACTTTCTTCTACTGGAACCACGGAATTCGTTTCACTTACCCACTTCCAGGTGTAATCACAGTTCCTAAAGGTGTTGAAGAATTAACACCAAGCAATGTGCCAGAAGCGGCAATGTTGCGTGCTGGTTACGGCTTAGCAACTTACGATGGTGTATCAACTGGTGGTCTACGTGGTTGGAATACTGCTGATCGCGTTGAAATGCTCAAGGAGCTAATCGACACCGTAAAAGCTAAATACACCGTAAGAAAAGGTGTTGTATACGGATCATCACAAGCTGGTTCGATCATCACCCCATTTGTTGAGAAGTACCCAACTTATGCTGACTCAGTCGGCATCATGGCTGGCGTTACTCCATCAATCGGTCAATCACTGCAAGCACTTTGTGATGCTTTCTATATCTTGAGCGTTTTCGCTGACCCAACCATTAAAGGTTGCGCAGCGATGGGCACTAAAGGTTTAGCTGGCCACTATGCAGCAGCTGCTGAATTTGGCAAAGTTGTTGCACTGTTAACTGCGTGGGGCGGAAATCTCGGCGCACCAGGACTTGAATATCCTGCAGCGCTAAAGGGTTCAGGTATCCCACAACGTTCAGCGCTATTGCTAACTGGTCTTTTGATTGGTTTGCCAGCAAAGAGTGCTCACATGGATGGCATTACAACTAGCCCCGTTATTGCAGAACAAAGCATTAACGCTACTGTTGCAATTCTAGAAAACTTCGGCGAAGCAATTGCAACCGGAACTTTCGGTGGTCAAGCGGTTTCTGAACTTACTGGTCCTGGTTTCTACGACAACACCAAGACAAACTGGTTTAGCTTGCTAGATCCAGCTGATTCTGGTCGCTATAACCTAGGTCTATCAGGTGATGGCGCAATCGCGGCCATGCTTGGCGTTCTTTCACTGGCGCCACGCGTAACTGGTGATCCAGCAGCTGTTGCTAAGTTAAAAGCACTAGATAAGAGCAAGTTCGATACCACTAAGCCAGTTGTGCTGCTTTCAAATGAAGCAGACCGTCTGGTGTTTGCTGGTAACAGTGCTCTCTACGTAGATAAGGCTCGTGCAATCTACGATGTGAAGTTGGCAAAGTATGAAGCTGCTCGTGATTCTGCTAAGACCAGCGAAGAGCGCGCTGCAGCTGCAAAGCTAAAGCCATTCTTTAACGTTGCTTCAATTTATGCGATGACACCTGAGACCTACACGGTTTACACCGCGCAGGGCTTGCCAAATCTAAGTGGCGCACCATCACCTTCAGGTGTTGGTCACCAGAACTTCACCTTGAAGCAGATGATGGCATGGGTAAAGATCTTGGCGCATGCTGCTGATACTGGAAAAGTCGGTTCACCTGGCTATCTACAGCAGTACATCAAGAAGGCACCAGGCTTGAACTCAGATTTGGATTACCGTCCAGCTGATTTAAAGTACATCTGGTAACTGCTTAATTAAGTAAGAATGAAGGGCCCGGGGCAACTCGGGCCCTTCATTCTTTTTAGTCGGTAAACTTTCTCAGTGATCGCAATTGCAACTCCCGAGGAAATGTTTGCCTTAGGGGCAAAAATTGGGGCACAACTTAAGGCTGGCGATCTAATCCTTTTAAATGGCCCACTTGGTGCTGGCAAAACCCTTTTAACTCAAGGTATTGGAAGTGCTTTAGGTATTACCGGTATTACTTCGCCAACCTTTGTAATCTCACGGGTACACCAAGGTTTACTGCCACTTATTCACGTTGATGCTTATCGGCTATTAATTGATGGCCAAGCAAATTTATATCTAGATGATTTAGATCTTGATTCAGCTCTTTCAGATTCAGTAACCGTCGTTGAATGGGGCGGGGCAGAAGCTGCTCGGTTATCTGATGAACGACTCGAAATAGACATTGATCGCAGTGAAGAAGTCCGTCAGGTGTCTGCTTTCGGTATCGGTGCGCGATGGGCAGGGTTTTCGCTATGAGTATTCTGGCAATTGATACTGCTGCTTCACGAACATCAGTAGTCGTAATTGAAAACGGCAAAGAAGTTTTCAATGAGTTTCGTGATGGCGCTATGTCACACGGGCCAGCGCTACCAGAGTTAGTGCAGTCAGCGATAAAGAGTCGTGAGATTACTGAAGTATTAGTTGGTATGGGGCCAGGGCCATATACCGGCTTGCGAGTTGG
>JAPLAW010000062.1 GCA_026393075.1 Actinomycetota bacterium
ACCATCTTCTTTGGTGGCGGAACTCCTTCGCTATTGCCACCTGCCGACTTAGGTCGAGTGATTGCGGCTATTCGCAAGCGCTTTGACTTAGCTCCTGATGCTGAAATAACGCTTGAGGCAAACCCTGATTCAGTAACAGCAGAAAAGCTTGCCGAGTATCTAACAGTTGGTTTCAATCGAATTTCCTTCGGTATGCAGTCAGCTAAGCCTCATGTGTTAGCAGCGCTTGATCGCACACATAATCCAGAAAATGTTGCCAAGGCTGTGACAATGGCTCGTGCTGCGGGTTTTGAATCAATTAGCGTTGACTTGATTTACGGTACCCCTGGTGAATCACTTGATGATTGGCGCGAAACAGTTCAAGCAGCACTTGCTTTAGATATCGACCATATAAGTGCGTATGCGTTAATTGTTGAGACAGGTACCAAGTTAGCTGCGCAGATTAAACGTGGCGATTTAACAATGCCCGATGATGACTTGATGGCTGATATGTATTTGTTGGTAGATGCGCTGTGCGAGAAAGCCGACTTGAGTTGGTACGAGCTAAGTAATTGGTCTAAGCCTGGCAAAGAATGTTTACACAATATTGCTTACTGGAAGAGTGCTAATTGGTGGGGACTAGGGCCAGGTGCTCACTCGCATTTAAATGGTGAACGTTGGTGGAATGTTAAACATCCAACGGCCTATAAAACTAAGTTATTTGCGGGAGAATCACCAGTACAAGATCGCGAAACGATGAACTCCTCGCAACTGCGTGATGAAGAAATTATGCTGGCTATTCGAATGCGCGAAGGTTTAAGTTTTGAAATGCTGCAACCTCATGAACTTGAGCGATTGGCTAGTTACCGCGAAGAGGGTTATCTAGATACTTCGAGTGATCGCATCAAATTAACGCCAACTGGTCGGTTGATTGCTGACCGAATCGTGCGCGAAATCGTTATGTAGTACCTTTTACCCACTATGGAAACCACAAAAGTCGTTCTTCTCTCATTCTTAGCCCTGATTTTCCTTATCTCTGGCCTATCTAAAGCCAGCGGTAACGAGAAGGGTCTAAGCGGCACTCGCGATGTGAACGTGCCAGATTGGATGGCTCGGGTAACTGGCGTATTTGAGGCAGCTGCCGCCCTTGGCTTAGTGCTGGCGCTTAAGTGGAGCGCCTTTGCATATCCGGCACTGATATCTCTTTGGTGCATTATGGCTGGCGCGATTTTTTTCCACTTCCGCGCAGATAAAGCGAAAACCGCGTTTCCTGCTTTCTTCTTGTTAACTTTGATTTCAATTACGCTCGCAATTAACTAACTAGAATCTTCTCTTATGTCTAACCGCCGACTCGAAATCTTGCGAGCAATTGTCGATGAGTATGTCGCAACACAAGAGCCAGTTGGTTCTAAGGCAATTGCTGATCGCCATGCTTTAGGAATCTCACCTGCAACTATTCGTAATGAGATGGCAGTACTTGAAGAAGAAGGTTTGATCGCGCAACCCCACACAAGTGCTGGACGTATTCCAACCGATGCTGGTTATCGCTTATTTGTTGATCGCATTGAAACTGTTAAACCACTTTCTGGTGCTGAACGTCGCGCAATTGAAACTTTCCTCGAAGGTGCACTCGATCTTGATGATGTTGTAATGCGCACAGTGCGCTTACTAGCTGATGTGACTAAGCAAGTTGCGGTTGTTCAGTATCCATCAATGATTAAATCTAAAGTGCGCCACGTTGAGTTGGTTTCACTTACAGCTTCGCGCATGATGATGATTTTGATAACTGATTCTGGTCGAGTTGAACAACGAGTAATTGAGTTAAGCAATGACGTGAATGACATATTCATTGCCAGCTTGCGTAATCAGATAAATAACGCTTTGGCCGGATATCGATTGCCAGAGGTGGCCGATCGCATCACTGGCATCATGGATATTTATTCAGCGCAAGAACGCAAAGACGTAGCACTACTGATCTCAGCTTTGCTGGAAATGTCGATGGAACGCCCAGAGGAGAAGATTGTTTTGGCCGGAACCTCAAATTTGGCTCGCTTTAGTGAGGATTTCTCGACTCAGATTCATCCAGTTTTAGAAGCCCTCGAAGAGCAAGTGGTTCTATTACGCCTACTTGGCGATGCAAATGAGAATGTAAAGGTGCGCATTGGGCACGAACAACAGGTAGCAAATCTGCAGCAAACCAGTTTGGTAACTGTTGGCTACGGCATAGATAATTCGCCATTGGGAGCACTCGGTATTTTGGGTCCAACCCGCATGGATTACGCCAGCTCAATGGCAACAGTTGGCGCCGTTGCTAGATACATCAGTCGATATTTAACAGAGGGTGCATAAGTGGCAGATCATTACGAAGCGTTAGGTGTGTCTCGCGATGCATCTGGCGATGAAATAAAGAAGGCTTATCGCAAACTTGCTCGTGAATTACATCCCGATGTA
>JAPLAW010000002.1 GCA_026393075.1 Actinomycetota bacterium
CTTGGGAGCGGCCAGCAATAAACCGCCGGTAGCTAAGACCGATAAGGCAAAACCAGCATCACGTGACTGCCACGGGTCAGCGATAACAACGGCGGCAATCGCAAAGCCCAGTGCTGGCAATGAATCAGCAGCATGCCGATGACTCATCGCAACTAACACAACCGCGGCCATCGCAGCAGCACGTAAAACAGAAGGCGAAGGGCGAACTAAAGCGATGAAAAAAATTAGTGAGAGTGCAGTCGCACCAATTCGATAGTTGCGATTTCGAAATAAGAATTGCATGAGCCATAAAACAAAGCCCGAAACAATCGCAAAGTTCGCACCACTAACAGCCACTAAGTGAGTTAGCCCAGATCTTTTCATGGCTAACTTGAACTCGGCACTTTGTTTTGACGTATCCCCCAGCACCATTCCTGGAATCAGCGCACCAGCATCACCGCCACCACTTGAATTACGTAGCCCAATTCGAATTGCGCCCAGTGAACGCGCCCAACGTGAAGCCGTGGTTTCAATCTTCACCTCGCCATGAAGAAGAACAAGAGCGGCAACTCGTGCTTCCTTACTTTTTACTAATACTGCTCGCCCACTAATAGTTTGCCCTGGTAATAACCCGATTAAGTTCTTAGCTGGTGACATCACCCGAATCGGAATTTTTAATTTATAAGTACCGGCACTGCTAGTTAACTCAATTGCACTGGCCAAGAATGACCAATTGCTAGCCACATAATTGCGCCCCGACACTTTTGGCGCAGTGCGATTCGGGTCAGTAATTACTTGCGCAGTTATCTGCACTTCACTGCCTAGATATTGCATGAGGACTGTCTGCGTTAAGGCTTGGGCTCGAAAAGACATGATCGTGGAGCCCAACAATAAGGCGATGATTACAACTAGAGCACGCTGCTTTTTTCCTAAGAGAACAAATGCAATTAACGCTATGGCTAGCAGTGAGATCCGCCAAGGTGCTACGTAGCTTTGAACAAGAGCGCCTAGCCAGATGGCAGCGCCAATAGTTATGGCGCGAAAATCAATTAAACGGTGATTTGGCTTTTGAACTGTGCGAATTTAGCTGGCCCAATCCCGGAAACTTTATCGAGATCTTCCAAAGTTATGAATGGCCCGTTCGCAGCCCGATAAGCAACGATTCGTTTTGCGAGCACCGGCCCAACTCCATCTAGTGCTTCGAATTGTTTGGCAGTTGCTCGATTAATGTTTAGTGGCCCAGTTGGTGTTGTTTTCTTAGTGGCAAATTTTCGACCAGCTGGAATCTTGGTCTTCTCAGTTGGGGAAACATAAATCTGTTCACCATCACGAATAATGCGCGCTAAATTCAAATCACTTAAGTCAGTACCAGCTAATGAATTGCCAGCAGCTTTAATCGCATCGATAACGCGGGCATTACCGGGTAGCGCGTAAACCCCGGGATTGGTAACTGCCCCTGCCACATCAACAGTTACAAGTGGGGCTTCGATTTCAATTGGTGCTGCCATGATCACTGCTTCAGATTTACCGGTAGTTACCCAGAAACCCGAAATTACGATTACTAATCCCCCGAGAACGAGTAGGCCGCGCTTTTGTAAGGTAGAAAAATTGAGTTCGTACCACCAGTCGGTGATCCGTTGAATCTGATTTTGGAATTCATTCATGCCGACATTCTCGGTGGCACGAATGTGCGCAATTAACTAGTAAGAATTAATTGGGGATAACAATATTTACGAGCTTAGGTGCACGAGTAATAATCTTTACCGGTGTTGCTCCACCCAATTCAGCCACGATTGCCGGAAGGGCAAGCGCTTGTGCTTCAAGTTCAGCATCAGTAATTGTTGGGGAAACTTCAAGTCGCTCTTTAATTTTCCCGTTAATTTGAATTACAGCTTCAACGGCATCGGCCACAAGCAACTTTTCATCCACAGCTGGCCAGCCTGCAAGAGCAACTGCTGGTTGATGGCCTAAGCGATACCACATTTCCTCAGCGGTGTATGGGGCTACGAGTGACAACATAATTGCAGTTGCTTCGACTGCTTCGCGAACAGCTGGGTCGGCTGGGCCGCAACCACTATCAACTGCTTTGCGAGTCGCATTAACAAGTTCCATCACACGAGCAATTGCTACGTTAAAGCGGAAAGATTCAACGGCAAAGGCCGCATCGTGCAACGCTTTATGGGTTGCCTTGCGAAGTGAAATTTCGCCGGTGCTGAAATTAACACCTGGCTTACTTGTTACATCGCCAGATAAACGCCAAGCACGAGTTAAGAATTTAACTGAGCCAGCTGGTGAAACATCAGACCAATCAACATCATCTTCAGGTGGGCCAGCGAAAACCATTGATAACCGAATTGCATCAACACCGTGGTTTGCGAGCTCATCAGAGAGGCGAACTAAGTTGCCACGCGATTTAGACATCGCAGAACCGTCCATCAAGACCATTCCTTGATTAAGCAAACGTGTAAATGGTTCGTTAAATGAAACCATATCCATATCGAATAAGACTTTGGTGAAGAAGCGGCTGTAGAGCAAGTGCAAGATTGCGTGAGTAACGCCGCCAACATATTGATCAACTGGTAACCAAGTATCAACATCGGCACGACTAAATGGTTCGTTGTGATTAGTCGAACTTGG
>JAPLAW010000055.1 GCA_026393075.1 Actinomycetota bacterium
TTGATATTGCACTAGCTCTGTTAGCTTTAGGTGCAATCAAACGTGGCTACAGCACAGGTTTTCTCGCAACCATTTTCCGCACCCTTGGTTACATCGTCGGTGGCGTTGCCGGACTTTATTTCTCACTGCAATTAGTCGCCTCGTGGGATTCGCTAATCAAACAAGTTGTCGCAGTTTTAGTTGCAATATTTCTGGGCGCTCAAGTTGGTTTATTAGTATTCGGCAAATTCGCAAAGTTTTTCCACGCGCGCCTACTTTGGAAACCACTTAAAACAATCGATTCACTGGCGGGCGTGGCACTCGAACTCATTCGTATCGTAGTTATTGGTTATCTAGTGCTAACTACGCTGCTTTGGTCGCCCTGGAGTCCAGTTAAATCCGAGATCAATGAGAGCCAGATCTACGCTCAACTAGATGAGCGTTTACCGAGTGTGATTACTGATCTAAGAGATCGTGCAAACGAATTACTTAATCTTCGTCCTTAGAAGAATTAAGTCCTTCAGAGATCAGCTTCATTACATTTGGGTCTGCCAACGTGGTCGAATCACCAACTGCGCGATTTTCGGCAACATCTTTAAGTAAACGACGCATGATCTTGCCGCTTCGAGTCTTTGGTAGCTCGTTAACCACCACGATTTGGCGGGGTTTAGCGATAGCGCCAATTTCTTTAGCAACGTGAGCACGCAAGGTCTGAATTAACGCCTCACTCTCACCGTGCTTAACGCCGCCGCGCAAAATCACAAATGCCACGATGCCTTGACCAGTCATCTCATCAGCTGCGCCAACTACGGCAGCTTCGGCAACTTCTGGGTGGCTAACTAGAGCTGATTCAACTTCAGTTGTTGAAATGCGGTGACCTGAAATATTCATGACATCGTCAACGCGACCTAATAACCAGAGTGCGCCATCATCATCGATCTTGGCACCATCACCAGCAAAATAAATGCCGTTAAAGCGTGACCAATATGTTTCTTTATATCGCTCGTCTTCGCCCCAAACACCGCGCAACATACCCGGCCATGGTTTATCAAGAATTAAGAATCCGCCATGACCTAAACCAACTTCATTAGCTTTGTCGTCGATAACTTTTGCACTGATGCCAGGTATGGGACCCATGGCAGAACCTGGTTTAGTTGCTGTAACACCAGGCAGTGGTGAAATCATGATGCCGCCAGTTTCAGTTTGCCACCAGGTGTCAACAATTGGGCAACGGTTTGCACCAATAACTTCGCGGTACCACATCCAGGCTTCTGGGTTAATTGGTTCACCAACTGAGCCAAGTAAGCGAAGTGAAGAAAGGTCATGTGCTTTAGGAAATTCATCGCCCCACTTCATCCAGGTACGAATCAAAGTTGGCGCGGTATACAAAATACTTACTTTGTACTTTGCCACTAATTCAAAGATGCGACCTTTGTGCGGGGTATCAGGAGTTCCTTCATACATAACTTGTGTTGCGCCATTAATTAGCGGGCCATAAACCACGTATGAGTGGCCGGTAATCCAACCAATATCTGCGGTGCACCAGAAAACATCGGTCTCAGCTTTTAGATCAAAGACTGCTTTGTGAGTGTAAGCAGCCTGCGTTAAATAGCCACCAGTTGTGTGAAAAATGCCCTTTGGTTTAGCCGTTGTGCCCGAGGTGTAGAGAATAAATAGTGGGTGTTCAGCGTCAAAAGCCTGTGCCACATGCTCTGCGCTTTGGCGATCGACGATCTCGTGCCACCACACATCTTTACCTGAGTTCCAAGCAGTTTCTTGCCCAGTGCGCTTAACCACTAAAACTTTCGCAACATTGTTTGGCTTGGAAAGTGCTTCATCAACAGTTGGCTTTAGAGCAAATGCCGCACCTTTGCGATAACCACCGTCGGCAGTAATTACTAACTTTGCATCAGCATCGTGAATGCGCGAGATCAACGCATCGGCAGAGAATCCACCGAAGACAACTGAGTGAGGCGCACCAATGCGCGCACATGCCAACATCGCAATTGCAGCTTCAGGAATCATCGGCATATAAATCGCAACGCGATCGCCCGCTTTAAT
>JAPLAW010000034.1 GCA_026393075.1 Actinomycetota bacterium
CCAACGCATTCAATAAGTTAAAGCCAAAAAGTGGCGAACTGTCTCAGATCGATGTCGAGATTTCTAAACTAAGTTCGGTCGAAGAATTCCGAGTCGCAATAGCCACGGCTATTGGCGCGGTGGAAGATGAAGAGAATGGCACACTAACTTCGCTGGGATTAGCCCGTAAAGCACTCGATTCTGTACGGGCGAAAGACCCTGAGATCGAGAGCGTCTTTAGCAATCTATCGGATGCCTTCTTTTTACTGGGCGATGCGAACTCAACTCTCAATTCGTATTTATCATCGCTAGAGGCGGACCCGGATCACTTAAGCGCTTTGCAAGAACGTAAAGCGGCGCTTAACTCATGGCTCAAGAAATACACAACTGGCGACATGGATTTAGACGCTCTGATTACCCGCGGTGAAAGTTCCAAGAGTGCCATGGCAGATCTAACAGGTGGCGATGAACTTATTGCCGAATTAGAAAAAGAATTGATCACTGTTAAGAAGTCACTGCTAGCAAAAGCGAAGGAACTCTCTTCGGTGCGAACTAAATCAGCTCTAACGTTGGCAACTGCGGTTAGCGAAGAGATTCACGCACTTTCAATGCCGCATACAAATCTGATTGTGCAAGTCAACCATCCTGACTATGCAGGAGCTCTAAAGGAATCAGATTTCACGGCAACTGGCTGCGATGAAGTAACGCTTTTGCTGCAAGCTCACAAAGATGGCCCGCTGGTACCAATTGCTAAGGGCGCTTCTGGTGGCGAAATGTCTCGCGTAATGTTGGGGCTTGAAGTTGTACTTGCAAAGGTGCAGCCAGTTGGTACATATATTTTCGACGAGGTAGATGCTGGTGTTGGCGGAAAGGCCGCGATCGAAGTTGGTCGCCGGTTAGCACTTCTGGCCAAAGATGCCCAGGTCATTGTGGTTACACATTTGCCGCAAGTTG
This sequence comes from Actinomycetota bacterium, assembly GCA_026393075.1. Lineage (GTDB taxonomy): Bacteria > Actinomycetota > Actinomycetes > Nanopelagicales > Nanopelagicaceae > Planktophila. The sequence goes on from JAPLAW010000034.1 coordinate 934, forward strand.
CAGCATGGGCAGACTCGCATTTCGTAGTTAAGAAAAGTAGCGACGGAAGCATTGTGGCTAGCGGTGTCAATAAACTCGCCGAGCCCGAACGAATTAACGAGATTGCTCGAATGCTGGCCGGCCTAGAAGATTCAGCTAGCGCGCAAGAACACGCCGCTGAACTCTTAGCCATGCGCGCAAACGGTTAAGCCAATAGCAATTTACTGATAGGTTTGTATCCCATGAGCGATCATGTGACTAAACACTTATTTGTAACTGGCGGAGTCGCCTCTTCACTTGGCAAAGGACTCACCGCTTCATCACTCGGTCGGCTACTAGTCTCTCGCGGCCTGCGTGTCACAATGCAAAAACTTGACCCATATCTAAACGTTGACCCAGGAACCATGAACCCATTTCAACATGGCGAGGTATTTGTTACCGATGATGGCGCCGAAACCGATCTAGATATCGGCCATTATGAGCGTTTTCTCGATACGAATCTGCATGGTTCAGCGAATGTAACTACTGGCCAAGTTTATTCGCGTGTAATTGCACGTGAACGACGTGGTGAATATTTGGGCGAGACAGTGCAAGTAATTCCACACATCACTAATGAAATTAAGGAACGTATCCGTGCCATGGCAGCACCCGACATCGATGTAGTGATTACTGAAATTGGCGGCACGGTTGGCGATATCGAGTCACAACCATTTCTAGAAGCTGCACGGCAAATTCGTCAGGAAGTTGGCCGCGATAATGTTTTCTATTTACACGTTTCGCTGGTTCCATATATCGGTCCATCTGGTGAATTAAAAACTAAACCAACTCAACACAGTGTTGTTGCACTTCGGGCAATAGGTATTGCACCAGATGCGATTGTGCTTCGATCCGATCGCGAGATTCCCGAAGGTGTTAAACGCAAAATTTCGTTGATGTGCGACGTTGATCAAGCTGCAGTAGTTGCTGCAGTTGATGCCCCATCGATCTATGACATCCCCAAAGTTTTACATGCTGAAGGTCTTGATTCGTATGTAGTTTCACGTCTTGGTCTTAAGTGTCACGATGTTGAGTGGGGCGTCTGGGATGCCCTGCTTGAGAAAGTGCATAACCCTAAGCACCAAATAACCGTTGGCCTAGTGGGCAAATATGTAGATCTACCAGATGCTTATCTATCAGTGAGCGAAGCGTTGCGAGCTGGTGGTTTCGCAAACGATGCCAAAGTGAATCTGAAATGGATTGCTAGCGATGAATGCGAAAGCGACGCTGGGGCACGAGCAATGCTCAGCGACGTTGATGCGATCTGTGTTCCAGGTGGATTCGGAATTCGCGGTATTGAAGGCAAACTAGGAGCTCTCAAATTTGCTCGCGAAAATAAGATTCCGACTTTAGGTTTATGTCTAGGTTTGCAGTGCATGGTTATCGAAGCTGCTCGCAATCTAGGTGGAATCCCCGATGCTAATAGCGCCGAATTCGATCCAGAATCTGGCACGCATGTGATTGCAACGATGG